>JAKSIS010000047.1 GCA_024398665.1 Bacteroidaceae bacterium | reverse complement strand
TGCATTATCAATCAATTTATTAGGAAATTCTCAGCATTTCCAGACAGTCCCTATATTATATATCAAGCAGGTAGCATTCCAGCCCTATGATCTCAGGCGTCTTTTCGTCATCAAGGATATGTTCGAGAACCATTAACAGGAACCCTTGTAGCGCACATGCGTATTTTCTGCTCATATTCTCGGTCCACAAAAGTCACCAAAAGTGGATTGAGATTTGTAAAAAAGGAAATTCGACTGAGCGTACAGACTCGCTTCCATTTATGCCTTCCCCCACTGGATTTACGCTGAGCCCAGTTTTCCGTATTATGGGATTGGGATTGGCAGGATGTAATGGAAACAGGTTCTTATTCCAGCACCAACTGCACGGGACAATGGTCTGACCCCTGGACGTCATTCAGTATGTCAGTGGACACAATCCGGTCCCTGAGGCAGTCCGAAGCCAGGAAATAGTCTATCCTCCAGCCCACGTTCCTTGAGCGGGCATTCATGCGGTATGACCACCATGAATACTTCACTTCCTCAGGATGCTGGAAACGCCAGGTGTCAGTGAATCCGGCGGCCTGCAGGGCGGTCATCTTTTCACGTTCCTCATCGGAGAAACCGGCGTTGAAATGGTTTGTGGCGGGGTTTGCCAGGTCAATTTCATTGTGGGCCACATTCATGTCACCGCAAATTATCACAGGTTTCGATGCAGCCAGACGGCATACGTATGCACGGAATTCGTCCTCCCAGCGCATGCGCCAGTCCAGCCGCTTCAGGCCGTCCTGGGAATTGGGCACATACACACATACCAGGTGGAAGTCCGGCATCTCAAGGGTAATCACCCTGCCCTCATGGTCAAATTCATCAACCCCTATGCCGTATGTCACTGCCAGCGGGGTGTGGCGGGTGTAGACGGCTGTGCCGGAATAGCCCTTCCTGTCAGCATAGTTCCAGTACGATGTGTACCCCATGAACTCCAGGTCTATCTGGCCGGCCTGCAGCTTAGTCTCCTGCAGACATACGAAATCAGCGTCGAACTCATCGAAGATACCGGCAAAGCCCTTGCCGCATACGGCGCGAAGGCCGTTCACATTCCAACTTATCAGTTTCATATCAGGAAAAAGCATACTGGCAGCCCCAACAGGCGGACCACCATATTAGAATACGGACAGTGATGCGCGCACCATGTCGCGGTGATACTGTTTCTTATCATCGGGCAGGTCTGCCCACGCGCACAGATGGCTGCTGGTCAGCTTCACGTCATCGTCCTCTGGGCCGTAAGTGTAGCCGCGCAGCAGCATGTATCGTGAGAACCGCAGGTGTTCAAGCGCAGCCAGATTCTCCAGCTTCTCCGGTGTCAGTTCAACATCGAAATCAGTGAATATCAGTTTCGATGCAATGTGGTTGGCACGGGATATGAGCTGATGCGTCTCCCTGCGTGCACGGCGCTTTTCCGGATAGGTCATGCCGGCATCGTTGCGGGCAATCTGCCGGCCAGTCACACTGATGTAGCTCTGTTTTATCTTTTCAGCCTTGGCCACAGCTGTGGAACTTATGCCTGATTCATCCTTGGATACTATCATTTCAGGCTTGAATATCTTCTCGTTCTCGCCGTAGAACACAATCACGTCATGGCCTGCCCTCTCATTGAGACGAGCCTGCAGCCGCAGCTCATATTCAGGAGTGTAACTCTTGCGCACCACCAGCATGAAGTTCTCGAAACGGTCGCGGCGGAACTTCTCGACGTAAGAATAAATCTTAAGTGCCAGTTCAAAGTTGGCGGCATCGGAACCCAGTGATATCTCAATGTAGTTCATGTCATTGATACGTTCCTTGAGCCTGTCCCAGAAAATGCTGCTGTCCGAACCCTTGTCCTCAAAGACAATGTCATTGTCACCGGCCAGGTTGGGATTTGCAAAGAGGAAGGGACCCTTGATACGGTCCATCTGCGAATCCTGCACGTATATGCTCATGGGCATGGGCCTCAGGTCAGGAGTCACTGCCGATGAGAACTCATACAGGAATTTCAGCACCGCCTGCCCCGTTTCGCCGAAACCCACCACCATGGCATCAAAATGGAAATCGCTGCGGGCTGCTCCGGTGGCATTACCCTCAGAATCATAAACACGAGCAATGGCATTGGCAGGATGGCATGTGGGATTGGTCATGAGCCCCACCACTGACAGTGATGAGGGATACACGAAATGCGCTCCGGTATGGTCCAGCACCCTCTGGTACTGGGCTGCCAGTCCCTCACGCTTGACACAGGCGTGAACGGTGTTCTCACGCAACTGAGGGTCGCTGACCAGCGCAAGCAGGTCATGCATGTTGGCCTCCATGTCATCGGACATGATATAGAATGACGTGTCCCTGTCCACCAGTTTGGCCATACGTGCCAGCCCCATCTGCCCGAAAGCGCCGTAAGCGGTGCTCCTCAGGGTCAGGGGGCGTTTGGCAGTGAACACGCGTATGTGTCTCATAGACTGGCTCACGGCATCCTCATCACCGCCTGACATGCTCTTCAGTATGTACGGCAGCGATGCCTTGTTCTCATTGGACTTGTCCGGAAAATCAATGAAAGCAATCTCCTGGTCCTTTATTCCGCGTGCAATCATTATTGAACGGCCGTTCACGCCCAGGAACACATATCTGAACTTTTTCTTGCGGAAAGCCAGCAGCAGTGACGTACGCGCACGCTTGCCTATGAGCATGAGCAGGGCCGATGTGCTGGTCAGCACCGCACCGTAGTACACGGCCATGAAGAAATCCATGAACAGCGGCTGGGACTGGGCATGGTGTATTTCAATCAGGTCATTGTCATATATGAACAGCTTTGCGGCCGAAAGGAATGAACGGAAGAAATTGGAAAACACTCCCATGACATAGCCCTCAAGGCTGAACGCATACATGTACAGACCTGTTCCTGCAACCATAATGACACCCATGGCCCAGGGCAGCACCTTGGCCTTGTGCTTGGACGATAGCAGCAGATATGAATACCATACCAGAACGGCAATGGCAAGAATTTGGACAAGTAAAGACATTGCTTGTAATTATTTTCTGCAAAAATAGGAAAAAAGCCGATAAGAAAGGCGGCCGTTTCCGGCCGCCTGTCATCACTCAGTTCAATAGAACCACTTCACGTAGCAGAAATCCTGTCTGTGCGGCAGGTCCGCATTCTTCGGGAACATACGGTAGCAGACCTTGTATGTACCGGAGAAGTCGTTCTTCATATCGGCCTGGAACGTGTAAAGGCTGCCCTCACGTTTCACCAGTTCAAGCGGCTCGACATGGTCAATCTCCTCACGTCCGTCAACAGTGCGTATCACCACCATCTCAACGCCCACTGCGTCATCAAGTCCCTTTTCGTCAATGACATACTGGGTGGTGTAGTGCTTGCCGCTCTCAAAGGCGCCCTGCAGCACTGATTCGCTCTTGCTTGAACTTACCACGCTGATTGAATCCCAGCGCTCGGCCACCACTTCCTTCCAAGCAGCCAGTTCCCTGGCCTTTGCGAAGTTGTCAGCTGCCAGATCCTTTGAACGCTCACCCATCCTGTTGTAGAACTTGCTGTAGTAGTCGTCAAGCTGGCGCTTCATTGTATAGTGCGGGGCAATCTGAGCCATGGAATTCTTCATTGTCCTTACCCAGCCGGCCGATACGCCGTTCTTGTCCTGGTCATAGTACAGAGGCAGAATCTCATTCTCCAGCAGGCTGTATATGGTAGCAGCGTCAAGCTGGTCCTGATATGCCTGGTTCTGGTATGTGCGCTTGTCAGTCAGGGCCCAGCCTGCACCCTGGCGGTAACCTTCATACCACCATCCGTCAAGCACCGAAAGGTTCACCACACCGTTCATGAGCACCTTCTCACCGCTGGTACCCGATGCCTCGAGCGGACGTGTGGGAGTGTTCAGCCATATGTCCACGCCTGAAACGAGACGGCGTGCAACGTGCATGTCATAGTTCTCAAGGAAGATTATCTTGCCCAGGAACTCGGGACGGCGGCTTATGTCAATGATCTGCTTTATGAGACCCTGGCCTGCACCGTCATGCGGATGAGCCTTTCCGGTGAACAGGAACTGTACCGGATACTTGGGGTTGTTCACGATCTTGGACAGACGGTCCAGGTCAGTGAACAGCAGATGTGCGCGTTTGTATGTGGCGAAACGGCGGCCGAATCCTATGGTCAGAGCGTTCGGATTGATCTTCTCCATGAGTGACACAATGCGTGACGGGTCACCCTGGTTCTTGAGCCATGTCTCACGGAAAGACTTGCGTATGAATTCAATGAGCTGGTGCTTCAGGTCCAGATGCAGGTCCCACACTTCCTTGTCAGGAACGGTATAAATGGCTTCCCATATCTTTTCGTTCGACTGGTCACTCAGGAAGTTCTTGTCAAAATACTTCGCATACAGGGCCATCCACTCCCTTGATGCCCATGAAGGCATGTGCACACCGTTGGTGACATATCCCACATGGCTCTCTTCGGGGAAGTAACCCTTCCATATGCCTGCGAACATCTTCTTTGAAACCTCACCGTGCAGCCAGCTCACGCCGTTAATCTCCTGGCATGTGTTGCATGCGAATGTCGACATGCAGAAACGCTCGCCGTGGTCATCGGGATTGGTACGTCCCATACCCATCAGTTCGTCCCATGAAATGCCCAGCATCTGCGCGTAGCCGCCCATGTACTTGCCGAACAGGCCCTCGTCGAAATAGTCATGACCGGCAGGTACCGGTGTGTGTACCGTATACAGGGCCGATGCGCGGACCACCTCCATAGCCTGGTTGAAAGTCAGTCCCTGCTTCACATACTGGGTCAGACGGTACAGGTTGCACAGTGCCGCATGGCCTTCGTTGCAGTGGTATATGTCCTTCTTTATGCCCATGGCCTCAAGGGTCAGCATACCGCCTATGCCCAGCAGTATCTCCTGCTTCAGGCGGTTCTCCCAGT
Source organism: Bacteroidaceae bacterium (assembly GCA_024398665.1). Lineage (GTDB taxonomy): Bacteria > Bacteroidota > Bacteroidia > Bacteroidales > Bacteroidaceae > Colenecus. The sequence goes on along the minus strand of JAKSIS010000047.1, from coordinate 10,483 downwards.
CACCGCCGTAAAGCTGTGACGTTATGGGGCGGTCATATTCGCTGTTCATGTCATTGTCCGTATCCATCAGATACAGTGAAATGCGGCCCACGTTCACACGCCATATCGATGCGTAGACGGTATAGTTTATATAAGGTACGGCAACCGTCAGGGGCTGTCCGCTTTCATCATACACGCGTTCAATGGGAAGCGTTGTGAAATCCTGCGGCTCATAGTTCGCAATCTGCTGTCCGTCCATTGAAAGCGACTGCGTGAAATAGCCGTGACGGTACAGGAAACCCACTGCCACCATATCGACATTGCTGTCGCTGGCTTCCTTCAGATAGTCGCCGGCCAGAACTCCCAGACCGCCCGAATAAATCTTGAGAACATGTGTCAGACCATATTCCATGCAGAAATATGCCACTGACGGACGCTTGCTGTCAGGTTTCACGTCCATATATGCGCGGAACTTGTCATAAACCGCATTCATCTTTCCCAGGAAAGCGCTGTCCTTTGACAGTTCCTCAAGTCTTTCATAGCTGAGACGTGCCAGCATCAGCACCGGATTGTGGTGCAGGGCAGTCCACATGGCGGGATCAATGCCCTGGAACAGGTCCTTGCCCTCCTGATTCCATACCCACCAGATGTTGTGTGCAATTTCATCAAGCTTCTGTAAAGCTTCAGGTACACTTGACTTGACGTTTATCTCACGCCATTCAGGTACGTTTGAATTACTTGCTTTAATCTTCATTTCGTATTTTGATTAAGTGTTCTTTTTATTGCAAAGTCATATGCATCAATGTAATGGCATATGAAATGTTTCCACAGCGCCTTCTCGGCCAGACTGCCTGCCGCCTTGCGCATACGCTCACGGCTTTTCCGGTCCGATGCTGCAAACGCCGCAATCTCATGTGCAATACCGGCGGCCGCATCCTGGAAATTGCCGTCATCACGGTGAATGACCTTCACGCCGTCACGCAGTTCACCCTGTCGTTTCAGGACACTGTTCACCCAAAGGCCGAATCCCGCCAGGTCCGATGTCACCGTGGGCACGCGGAAAGCCGCACTCTCCAGCGGAGTATAGCCCCACGGCTCATAATATGACGGGAACACGGCCAAATCCTGCCCTATGAGCAGGTCATAGTATGATTTCCCGAAAATGCCGTCATTTCCGTCCAGATAACATGGAACCAGCATGACCCTTATGTTGTCAGCGGCACCGTTCCTGAAGCCCATCTGCTGCATGGTGCCTATTATGCGGTCACCGTCCATATTGTACAGCCAGTGCGTGGTGAGCGGCTGCGGCAGGGGCTTTGAAGAGTGGCTGTGGGTTTTCATCCTGTCCTGCACGTCACTGCGCGGACCTGACACCCAGCCCGGAACATTGATCAGGGCCAGAATGCTGTGACCGTCAGCCAGGCCTCCGTCACGCAGAGTCCTGAGCGATTCAAGGAACAGGTCAATCCCCTTGTTGCGGAACTCATACCTGCCTCCAATACCCACAATCACTGTATCATCGGACATGGAAACGCCCATCAGCCTGCCTGCTACGGAGAGTATACGCTTGCGTGCAGCCCGGCGCCTTGAATCGAACTTGTCAGCAGCAGGCACGAAATCGTCCTCGAAACCGTTCACCGTAACCACGTCAGGCGTACGGTCCAGCAGCTGTGTGCATTCGCGGGCGGTTATGTCACTGACAGTCGTGAAACAGTCAACCTGATGGGCAGTCTGCTTCTCAACTGAGTGCTTTGCCTCCATATTCAGTTCCCAGGCCATCTGGTCACCGTTGTAACCGTTGAAATAACGGTACAGGTCCTTCCCGTTTCCGCATATGGAACGGCCTATTGAAGTGGCATGTGTGGTGAAAACTGTTGCAATCTCAGGCATGAAACGCTTCACGAACAGCGCTCCCAGACCAGTCATCCACTCATGGGCATGGTAGACAACAGTATCATTCCTGTTCACATTGTAACGGCAGAAACTGCTTACGGCCACCGCTGCAGCGTATGAGAACATCGAAGCCTCGTCATAGTCACCGTAGGCGTGCAGCGAATCCACATGGAAAAGTTCCCATGCGCGGCCGTATATCCAGTCCTTCATGGCGAAGAACGGCATGAAATCCACAAGCAGGGCCACAGGTTTGCCGGGAATGTTCCATCGGCCTGCCCTTACGGCCAGTCCGTCAGTCTCCCAGGCATTCTTCTGCCATGCCGCATAAAGACCTGCATCCTCAATGAACAGCGGATTATCCTTGTCCTTCCACAGGTCCGGTCCTATGTACACCAGCGTTGCGCCGGTCTCCTCCTTAAGGGTCTTGGCCTGCGTGGAAAGCACCGTGTAGATACCTCCTACCTTGTTGCAGACCTCCCAGCTTACTGAAAAAATATAGTCCGGTTTTCTCTTCTCACTGCCCATTCCGCTGTCTTCCAAAAATTTCAGGCCGCAAAATTACAAAAAATTCCTGATTGCACAATGCTCATTGGGGTCTGGCCCTGCTATGCAGGGTCTGGCCCCGGTGTGCAGGGTCTGGCCCCGGTGTGCAGGGTCTGGCCCCGGTGTGCAGGGTCTGACCCCGGTGTATCAGAGGGCGGAACCCATCAGGAATACGCCGGCCAGAGCGACAATGGCGTACAGTTCCGGGAACACGGCAAGAATCAGGGTCTTTGAGAAGACGTCATGGCCCTGTGCTATGCCGGCAATGCCGTTTGCGCAGACCTGACCCTGACGGATGGCTGAGAACAGGCCCACCATACCCAGAGCCAGACCGCCGCCGAATACCGATGCGGCCTGCATTGCGGTAATGTCAGGAGTCAGAACTCCGAACATGTTGGCAAAGATGAAGTAACCTGCAAAGCCGTACAGACCCTGAGTACCGGGAAGTGCTGTCAGCACAATGAAGTTACCGAACTTGTCGACCTTCTTCAAGGCTCCTACAGCGGCGTTGCCTGTAATGGTCACACCGAATGCGCTGCCAATGCCTGAAAGGCCAATCATCAGGGCTACGCCCACATAAGCTAATACCAAACTTGACATAATTGATTGAATTTATAATTATTACCTTTTATTATCCTGCAATTCCGGTCTTCCGGCCGAACGGTCTGTACTCCATTCCGCCCCCGGTATAGCCCGCATTCTTGAAGAACTCCACGAATGTCAGACGCATGGGGTGCACAATGGCTCCCAGAATGTTCATGAAAATGTTCAGTGCATGTCCTACCACGAATATGAGCACCATCACTATGAATCCGGCAATTGGATTGTCAGGCTTCATGCCCACGGCCATGCTGTTGAACACATTGGCCAGAATGCCTCCTGACAGCCCCAGCGCGAACAGACGCACATATGACAGCACGTCACCCAGCAGTCCTGTAGCCATGTTGTAGGTATCCCACAGTCCAAGTCCGATGTTCAGGAAGATGTTCTCACCCGGGCTGTTCAGCAGGAATATCCCCACGCATGCAATGCCCAGCAGCGCCAGCACCACCGGACTGGAGAAAGGAATGCCGGCAAGCGCGCACACGGCAACCGTCACAAGCAGGATTATCCATCCTATTGTACCCAGGGCAGCCTTGAAACCGCACTGTATGCTCAGGTTGACCGCCTTTATGCCCATGCCGAACAGTATCTGCACCACACCTATGCACAGCGACACAGTGAACATGGTCGAATTGTCAGTATAGAGCAGTTCCTTCATTTTCTGTATGAACGGAATGTCCAGGTCATAGATGTTGAATCCGAAGAACGTGCCCGACAGCGTTCCGCACAGCATGGTGCTTGCTCCGAACAGGACCACCAGCCACTTCGAGAAACTGGGGTTGATAAGCTGGAACAGCTTTGTGAACACCGGCAGCGCCACTATCATGAGCAGGCCGTAGCCCATGTCCCCCAGACACAGTCCGAAGAACAGCATGAAGAACGGAGCGAACAGCAGTGTCAGGTCCAGTTCCTGATATGAGGGCAGCATGTACAGCCTTGTCAGCGGTTCGAACAGACGTGCAAAGCGGTTGTTGCTGAGCTGCACCGGAATGTCATCTTCAGGTGTGGGATCAGACAGTTCATAGTATGCGTGCAGATCATCAAGCCTTGCGCATGCCTCATCGGCCTGTGCGGCGGGTATCCAGCCCTCCAGCAGGTACAGGCTGTCACTTGCCACGGGCTGGCCAGTCAGGCGCACACGGCTGAAATCCACCTTGTCCTCCATGGCTGCGACGGCGGCCTTCAGTACAGGTACGCCGGAAGCGGCCAGCGATTCCAGTGAAGCGGGTACAGCGTCCAACCTGGCGCTCAGGCCCGCAGCCTCTTCCTCCAGCGAACTGAGTGAGGCCTGCGGCAGCATGCACTTTTCTGCATCTATGTCAACCGTTTCGCCTGCATGTGTCAGAGTCACGAAATTCACCTTCTGCCTGTCCTGGAATATCTCCATGGCATTGTAGCGCTCCACCCATTCCGGCCTGAAGGCCTTGAGCGGACAGGTGAAGAACTGCAGCACATATCCGGCCCCGGCCAGCCGCTCCACGGAAGCCGGGTCAAAATCACCCCATGACTGCAGCACGGCACGGTCACGTGCCACGCCTGCCAGTTTCTGCTCCAGGGCAGCCCTGTCAGCCATAATGGCGTCGTAGCGTTCCATCACGGCGGCAGCGTCCGGGGCATCGGTGCCTGCGGCGGTCTGACTTTCGGGCAGTGCGGCAAGCACCGTCTTCATGCGTCCCAGCTGTGCCACATCGGCCTGCAGGGCATCATCGGCAATGGCGCCATGCTGCTTCTCAATCACATGCACAACGCCCATGTCACGAAGCGTCTCCAGGAAAGTCCCGTATTCACGTGCCAGAACAAGGAACGTGAGTTTCTTCATTTTCGTTATCATGATTCAGCAGCCTCCTCTTCCTTTTTTGCAGCGCGCTGTTCAAGCAGCGATTTGAGAATCTTCTGGCTGGACTTGGACAGGTTCTCCTCATCCTCCATGAAACGCTTTATCTTACGTATGGCATCCTCATACCCCGGAATCTGGACCTTCTCGAAAAGGTTCACCTTCTGCGTGGTCTTCTTGCGCGCCTTCTCCAGCAACGCCAGTTTGGCGGTCGTGAATTCGCACAGAATGGCCGCACGGGCCAGATCCTGCAGTATGCCTATGCCGTCATAATACCATTTGGGCCGGCTGAACAGACTGAACGGAGCAACCTCGAAATCAACCTTGTCAAGCACCGGAATGCGTGTACCGGCAATCTTGCGCACATTCAGGCTGACATCCTTCACCCTTACGAGTGACGCATCGAACTCATTCCAAAGCGCAAACATTGAATCGTAGCGTGTGATGCTGTTCTCCAGTTCGGACTCAAGCCGGGTCAGGTCGTCCCTGCATTTCTTCACCTCGACACGCAGCGCGCTCTCCTTGCTCTTGATTATGGGCAGGGTACGCTTGCGTATCTTGAGCTGTTTCTCAAGCACCTGAAGCGAAGTCTTGTTGTATTGGAACTTTATGGCCATATTTCTTCTACAGTCCGATGTTCAATTACTCCTTGGGCCAGTACTGCTCCACCAGCGCAGCCTTTATGTTCACCTCATCGGGCTTGAAATACTTTGCGAACAGGCCCCAGGCCACGTCAAGCATCTCAGTCGTGTCAAGGTTCACGTCAATTGCCAGCAGCTGGTCCGAATAGTCGCGTGCAAAAGCCAGCGCACGCTCATCGTAGTCGGTCAGATCAAAGCCGTTCTCCACCTTTGTCTTTGCGTTCGATGCATCGGCATACAGGCGTACGGCCGCGTTCATGACCTGCGGGTGGTCAGCGCGTGTCTTCTTGCCGTTCACCAGCTGTTTCAGTCGGGACAGCGAACGGAACGGGTCCACAATGACCTTGCCTATGTCACTGTCGCGGCGCAGGAACAGCTGTCCTTCAGTGATATAACCCGTGTTGTCCGGCACAGCATGCGTAATGTCACCGCCTGACAGCGTTGTCACGGCAATGATGGTTATGGAACCGCCGCTGGGGAACTGCACTGCCTTCTCGTATATCTTGGCAAGGTCCGAATACAGCGATCCCGGCATTGAATCCTTTGACGGAATCTGGTCCATACGGTTCGACACTATTGCCAGCGCATCGGCATAGCTTGTCATGTCGCTCAGGAGCACCAGCACCTTCTCATTCTTCTGCACGGCAAAGTATTCGGCAGCCGTCAGGGCCATGTCAGGAACCAGCAGACGCTCCACGGCAGGGTCCTCAGTAGTGTTCATGAATCCTATTATGCGGTCCATGGCGCCTGCATTCGAGAACACGTTCTTGAAATACAGGTAGTCGTCATTTGTCATACCCATGCCGCCCAGAATTATCTTGTCAGCCTGCGCGCGCATGGCCACAGTCGCCATGACCTGGTTGAACGGCTGGTCAGGGTCTGCGAAGAACGGAATCTTCTGTCCTGACACCAGCGTGTTGTTCAGGTCTATGCCCGCAATACCCGTCGCAATCAGTTCCGACGGCTGTCTGCGGCGTACGGGGTTCACTGACGGGCCGCCTATTTCGACCTCCTGCCCTTCAACCGCAGGACCTCCGTCAATGGGGTCACCGTATGCGTTGAAGAAACGTCCTGCAAGACTTTCGCTCACCTTCAGTGACGGGGCCTTGCCCATGAACACCACCTCGGCGTTCGTGGGAATGCCGTTCGTACCCTGGAACACCTGCAGCGTGACTTCGTCACCCGCAATCTTCACCACCTGCGCCAGACGGCCGTCAATCACGGCCAGTTCGTCATAGCCCACGCCCTGAGCCTTCAGCGAGCATGTGGCCTTTGTTATCTGACTTATCTTAGTGTAAATCTTCTGGAATGCCTTTGTAGTCATAGCTTTGGGTGTTATGCGGTTCTGCGTTCTGCAAGAAGGGCGTTCAGCTGCTTCTCGTATTCAAAGTACTTCTCCGATTCGAACGGCTGGTAGTTCATCTGCTTGCACAGGTTGATCACCTTCTTGAAATAGTCAGTCACCTCAAGGAAGCTGTCAAAGCGGAACTCGCTGTGGCATATGTCAATCACGCGGTTCACTATAGTCTCCTGGCGCTCCATGGGAGTCACGGCATCGACCTCATCAAACGCATCCTGCTGCAGGACAATGAAATCAATCAGTTCGGACTTCCAGAACGTCACGTGGTAGTCCACCGGCACGCCGTCATCGCCCAGAATGTTTATCTGTTCCGATATCTCCTTGCCGCGCAGCAGGCGTGTCTTCAGTTCGTTCACCTTACCGGTCCACTGAGCGTTGATGCGGTCCGTGATATACTGCTCGAATTCGGGATAGTCCAGATATTTCGAATAGGAATCAATGGGGTTGATGGCCGGATAGCGCTTGCGGTCAGCGCGCTCCTGCTCCAGAGCGTAGAAACAGCGGGCCACCTTCTTGGTGTTCTCAGTCACCGGCTCCTTCAGGTTGCCGCCTGCGGGTGACACCGTACCTATGAACGTAATGGAACCCGGCTGTCCGTTGTACAGCTGAACGTAACCCGCACGTCCGTAAAAGTTTGCAATGATTGATGAAATGTCCATGGGGAAGGCGTCCGGTCCCGGCAGCTCCTCCATACGGTTCGACATCTCACGCAGGGCCTGTGCCCAGCGGCTGGTGGAGTCTGCCATGAGCAGCACCCTCAGGCCCATTGAACGGTAATACTCCGCAATGGCCATGGCCGTGTAGACCGATGCCTCACGCGCTGCAACCGGCATGTTCGACGTGTTGGCTATGATTATGGTACGCTCCATGAGCTTGCGGCCCGTGTGCGGGTCATCCAGCTCCGGGAACTCGGTGAATATCTCCACCACCTCATTCGCACGCTCGCCGCAGGCTGCAATGATCACAATGTCAGCCTCGGCCTGCTTTGAAATGGCATGCTGCAGCACCGTCTTGCCCGTACCGAAAGGACCTGGTATGAAACCCGTGCCGCCTTCGACAATGGGATTCAGCGTGTCTATGGAACGCACACCCGTCTCAAGCAGCTTGAAGGGGCGCGGCTTCACCGCATAGTTCGTCATGGCCAGCTTGACGGGCCATTTCTGTATCATGTTCACGTCAAGAGTCTCACCCTGGGCGTTCTCGAGCACCGCAATGGTGTCAATTATGCGGTACTGCCCGGCAGGCACTATGGATTTCACCGTCCACTGGCCCTGCAGCTGGAACGGAGCCATTATCTTCAGGGGCTGGAAGTTCTCCTCGACCCTGCCCAGCCATGCGCTGGCCTGTACAATGTCACCGGCCTTCGCAATGGGCTCAAAATCCCAAAGACGGTCATTGTCAAGAGGATAAGTGTACTCGCCGCGTTTCAGGAACACACCCGTCATCTTGTCCAGGTCATTCTGCAGTCCGTCAAAGTTGTGTGACAGCATGCCCGGACCAAGAGTCACTTCAAGCATGTGGCCCGTGAATTCGGCCGGAGCGCCCACCTTCAGGCCGCGGGTGCTTTCAAACACCTGCACGTAGACGTTCTCGCCCACCACCTTTATGACTTCGGACATAAGACGGTCGCCTCCTGTCTCAATGTAGCAGATCTCATTCTGCGCAACCGGTCCGTCCACCTTCAGGGTGACCATGTTGGCAATGACTCCGCATACTGTACCTTTTGTAGCCATTTGTATATAGTCTTTTAATTGTTTCCAAACTCATCAGGGACACTCACCTGCCCCTTCAGTCCGTCTATCAGCCTGCGGAACAGCTGCTGGCCGCGGTCAGCGTCCAGCCCGGTCCACCTTGTCACTATGCCCAGGCGCACCATGTATGAGAACAGGCGTTCCACCGTGAAATAGTCAAAGAATGTGTTCTCCTCCAGCCAGTTCCATTTCAGCATGTCAGTCCTGCGTTCGCGCAGTGCCAGATCCGGTTCATCCATGATGCGAATCAGCTCATCAAAGAACGGAAGCTGCTGCGAAAGGCCCCAGTCACGTGCGCCTGACGTGCGCAGTGCATCGGCCACATCGCCCTCACCCACAATCAGCTGCCTGACGTCAAGTCCGTAACGGCGTGCCGTCACCGCGGTCTGCACATTGCCCATGTCCAGGCAGAAACCGAACCAGTCACGCACAAAGGCATTGCCCGCCTTCATGGCATACGCGTAGTACATTGCGAAAAGACGGTCATCGGCCTGGCCCTGCATGGAATCCTGCAGGTAATCCTTCACGAAATCATACATGAATCCGGGAATTGGACCGGCAGCCCTGTCATCGGCCTTCACCGCAGCTATGAGCCGCTCCAGCTCCTCACGGCTGAAAAGGCACGGCTCCATGCGGTCATCGGCGCCACGCAGCAGCGAGAGCAGGTTACGGCAGTCGTTCTCAAGCGGCAGCAGGTCCATCAGCTTCCTGTCAGCGGCAGTCAGTGACGGGTATATCTCATCACGGAACGACTGCTGCGTGAAAGGAGCCTTGGCGTCATCGGCCGTCAGGTCCGAAAGCCCGGCTATCAGACAGTAATACTTTGCCATGCGCCTTAAAACAGAATGTCAACCAGCTGTGGGCGCAGCAGCGACTTGAACCAGTTGCAGAACTCCTCATCGCCGAAATTCACCTTGTATGAACCGTCAGCGGGCTGTATCGAGAACGCTGCGCGCTGTCCGTTCACCTGTTCAATCTCAACACCGCCGTCCAGCAGGTCCTTGGCCTTTGCCATGAAGAAAGCCTTCAGACTGTCAGCCTGCGCTGCAGATATCCTTATGCCTTCGTCCTTGGACCACTGCCTTGCCATTTCAAGCATGAAGGCGTTGAAAGCCTCACTGTCAGCAGTGAAACCGCTCACCTGATCCTGCACCAGCCTGTCAGTCACAACCGTGGCAATCTGGGACTTCAGTGCATCAAGCGTCTGCGCCGCATACAGTTTCAGTTCCTTGCGCATGTTCTCATTTTCAGCTGCAGCCTCCTTCCTGGCCTGCGCGAGAATGGCAGCGGCCTGCTTTTCAGCATTGGCAATCACGCCGTCGGCCTGGGCCTGGGCCTCGGAGAGAATCTGTTCGGCCTGAGCCTGTCCTTTGGCAACACCCTCGTTGTAGATGATGTCAGTCAGTTCCTGAATCTTGTTGTTCATATGGTCGTATTTGTAATATACATTATATAATGTGGCAAAAGTAACATTTTGACCCGACTATCCAAAGCCCGCAGACAAAAAGATATGCACCGCCGGCATTTTAAATGCGCTGGCGCGCCAAGGTCGGCCGCCACAGCTCCAAACAGCCCCGGGGTGCTGCGAAGCGGGGTCGCAGGTGCGGGCCATTTCATTTCAGCTCATCTGGCAAATCTCAATCCACTTTTCCGGCGTTTTGTGTTCCGAGAATTCGAGCCGAAAATACGCATATGCCCTACAGAGCCTTCTGGAAGGGGTACGCAGGTGCAGACCATTTCTTTTGGCAAATCTCAATCCACTTTTCCGGCATTTTATGTTCCGAGAATTCGAGCCGAAAATACGCATGTGCCCTACAGAGCCTCCTGGAAGGGGTACGCAGGTGCAGACCATTTCTTTTGGCAAATCTCAATCCACTTT
>JAKSIS010000046.1 GCA_024398665.1 Bacteroidaceae bacterium | reverse complement strand
CCGGGCACTTTACTAAATCTGTGAAAGCAGACACAAATTTACTCAGCCCCCACTAAACTTCCACTGAGCCGAAGCAAAATAAAAAAATGAGCGCGTAAGTCGCGTACGAAAAAAGGAGGTCAAACGACCTCCTCGCGGGAACCGCCGCCCGGAGGGCGCCTTTTGCGTAGCAAAATAAAAGTAGGAGCGCGTAAGTCGCGTACGAAAAAAGGAGGTCAAACGACCTCCTTTTTCGTACGCGATCAGGGATTCGAACCCTGGACCCGCTGATTAAGAGTCAGCTGCTCTACCAACTGAGCTAATCGCGCATGCTCTTTTCTCAAAAGCGATGCAAAGGTACCGCTTTTGATTGTACCTGCAAAGCGATTTCAAGAAAAATTTCAAAAAAAATGGCCCGTGCCATCATTCTGCACGGGCCATCGTTTTCTTGTGCCTGACCTTACGGTTCAGAACTTGAAGAATGATTTTGCGTTATAATAGGAAATGTCCTCAATCATCTGTTCTATGCGGCCCATTTCGCATGCCGGGATCTCTCCCTTTTCCACGTCATTGGCAATGAGATTGCAGAGAATGCGGCGGAAATACTCATGGCGGGCATAAGATACGAACGAACGGCTGTCAGTCAGCATTCCTACGAATCTGGACAGCAGTCCCTGCATGCTCAGCACGTTCATCTGGCGTTCCATACCGTCCTTCTGGTCCAGGAACCACCATCCTGCGCCAAGCTGCATCTTTCCGGGTATGCTTCCGTCCTGGAAATTTCCTACCGTGGTGGCGACCATGTCGAAATCAGTGGGGTTCAGGTTGTACACTATGGTCTTTGTCAGCTTGTCCATGCTGTTCAGGCGGTCAAAGTATCTGTTCATGGCCTTTGCGGTCATGACCTGTGACATTGAATCAAAGCCTGTGTCCTTGCCTATCAGCTTGAACATTTTTGAGTTCTGGTTGCGTATGACACCAAAATGGAACTGCTGGGTCCAGCCGGTATCGGCATCCATCTTCCCGAATTCAATGAGCATGGCGCTCTTGAACTTGCGTATTTCAGTTTCCGTAAGGACAGTGCCGCCGTAAACCTTGTTGAAAATGGCGTCAAGTTCAGCTGTCGTGAAGTCATCGGCATAGAATTCCTCCATGCCATGGTCGCTCAGGCGGCAGCCCATTGATTCAAAGTACTTGTGGCGGACAAGCAGCGCCTTGACAATGTCGTCAAAACACTTTATCCCTATGCCGCTCACTGCTGCCAGCCGGTCAATGTATGCGCTGTAGGCCTTGGGGTCCTCAACTGCCATGGCCATGTCTGGACGCCATGTGGGCAGCACCTTGACTGCAAAGCCGCTGTCCTTGATCTGTTTGTGGTATTCAAGGGAATCAACGGGGTCGTCAGTGGTGCAGACCGCTTCAACCTTGTAGTGCAGCATAAGGTTGCGGGCTGAAAATTCGGGACTCTGCAGCTTTTCATTGCATTCGTCATAAATCTCCTTTGCTGTCTGCGGATTCAGGACCTTGTCAATGCCGAAACATGTCTTCAGTTCCAGGTGGGTCCAGTGGTACAGCGGGTTGCGCATGGTGTAGGGCATGGTTTCAGCCCATTTCTGGAATTTCTCCCAGTCCGATGCGTCACCGGTCACGTATTTTTCAGCAACACCGTTGGCTCTCAGTGCACGCCATTTGTAGTGGTCACCTCCAAGCCAGAGTTCGGTGATCGAGCGGAACCGGTGGTCTTCAGCGACCTCGGCCGGATTCAGATGGCAGTGGTAGTCAATGATGGGCAGATTCTCGGCGTGGTCATGAAACAGGTGCTTTGCCGTCTCAGACTGCAGGAGAAAGTCTTCGTGAATGAATGGTCTCATATGCATGTAATGTTGGTTGGTCAGACAAGTCTTGCAATGTGGCGTTCCAGCAGGTTCTCTTCAACCTGTGAACCGACCACTGCGCTGTTGCGCTGAAGTGCGCTGTAGTATTCGTCACCGAATTCGGCGGCAATCTTGTAGCTTACATGTACCAGCTGCCTGAAATCGGGGTTGTAATGCGGGTCCTGACGGTTGTGTCTCAGCGCGCGGGCGTACTGGTCACCGGTCCATGAGCGTATCTGTTCTGCTGTAGGCAGTTTGGCCGGGTCTATGTCAATCACTGTGGCATAGGGGATGCAAAGTTCTTCCATACGGCCCAGTGCGGCAATTGCTATCTTCTTTGCAAGTTCCAGGCCTCCGGCATCGGAAATGGCCAGTCCAATGTTCTCCTCAAGCCATGTGGTGCCTGCTGTCTTGACATGTATGCCCTTGTCATACTTTCTTATGAGACGGCCCATGATGGGGTATATCGAGAACTTGTCACTGCCTGAATGTATGCTCAGCTTCAGTCCTGAAGGCAGTCCGAATTCCTTGACTGCAAAGTCAATGACCAGCAGGTCCTCTTCAAATTCCTTTTCAAACTGTGCCAGGTCGCCCACATATTCCACACCCTTGTTGAACCGGCCTGTGAATTTGGGCGCAATGGTCTGCACCGGTATTTCCTGAGCGGCCAGGGCGCACAGAATGAAGAACATCTCAATGGGTGTCTGGGGTGATTCCACTTCATCCATTGACACTTCAGTCACAAAATTGCCAGTTCCCTTCCTTTCCTCAATATGGCGGTATATGCGCCCTGCTTCCTGAACGGCGAACAGATATTTTGCGGCCATGGCCTCAAGCAGTTTTCCGTCAACGTCAAACGGCTGTGCAATGCCCGGAACGGCCAGTTTCCCAATGTACTTTCCGCATGATTCAACAAATGCTGCTGCATCAGCCTGAGGGGCGGGCTTGCCAATGTAGTCCGCCACGTCAATGGTGAAGAAGTCCGATGCGTCAATGAACCTGTCCACATTGTTCATGTTTATGTGGTCAGCGTCAACGAAGTAGGACTTGCTGTAGCCAAGAGCCTTTACTGCAGCATCGGCCTCCCTGCGGGTATCCATGGGGTCGGTACCAACAATCTGGTGTTCACGGTTGGACTTGTTCCATACTGGTGTGAAATCGATCGAGTATTTTTTCGATGCCTTGATCAGAGCGGCAAGCTGTGCCTGTCCCTCGTGTGAGAAACGGTCACCTATGCCAAAAGAATATTTTCCTAATACTTTCATGAGTGCGTTTATTAAAACCCGCGTAAATGTAGCTAAAAAAAACGGTCGTTTACCGAATTTTGCTAACTTTGCGATAACAAAATAACCAATGAATGTATGAAGTATTCTTTTGACGATCTGAAAGGCCGCAATTGCGTGATAACAGGCGGCTTCGGAGTAATAGGTATGGCACTGACCCGCGGTCTTGCCGCAACAGGTGTCAATCTGGCTGTCATAGGCCGCAATCCTGCAACTGCTGACAAGGCAAAGGCCATTGCCGCAGAATTCGGAATAAAGTGCATAGGTATATCAGCCAGCGTAACTGAAAAGTCCCAGCTGGAGGCTGCCCGTGACCTTATTCATAAGGAAATTGGCAAGATAGACATACTGATAAACTGTGCCGGCGGCAATTCCCCGAAGGCGACCTGCAAAGTTGAACAGATGTCCAAGGGCGATGATCTGGCTGACACGTTCTACGGTCTGGATATGGCCGGTTTCAATGATGTGTTCGACCTTAATTTCATAGGCACACTTCTGCCTACAATGGTATTCACCACCGATATGATTGAAAGCGGCAAGGGCAATGTCCTGAACATTTCATCAATGAATTCAATCCGTCCTTTGACCAAGATACCCGCATATTCTGCCGCCAAGGGTTCAATCAACAATTTCACACAGTGGTATGCCGTGCACGTGGCTCAGATGGGCATACGCTGCAACGCAATAGCACCCGGATTCTTCCTGACCAACCAGAACCGTTTCCTGCTCACTGACGAACAGACCGGTGAACTGAAGCCCCGCGGCAGGAAGATCATTGCCAACACCCCGACCCACAAGTTCGGTGAACCTGAAGACGTGGTGGGCACCATGCTGTACCTGCTCAGCGACATCTCCAGTTTTGTGACCGGAGTGGTCATCCCGGTGGATGGCGGCTATGCCGCCTTCGGCGGAGTATAAAACAGAAAAGGGCCTCAAAACTGAGGTCCTTTTTTGTTTTATATAGGTCCGTGAAACGGCATCAGGAACCTACGCCATCCCGTGGCGCAGCCACCCGGCCGGAGGCCGGCCTTTTGCGAAGCAAAATAAAAGAATGTCCGTGAAACGGTGTCAGGAACCTACGCCATGTAGGTTCCAAATCCCGTGGCGCAGCCACCCGGCCGGAGGCCGGCCTTTTGCGAAGCAAAATAAAAGAATGTCCGTGAAACGGTATCAGGAACCTACGCCATGTAGGTTCCTGATACCGTTTCTCCGCCGTGTCCGGTCCAGTTCGTGTGGAAGAACTCGCCGCGCGGCCTGTCAGTGCGTTCGTATGTGTGGGCACCGAAATAGTCGCGCTGGGCCTGCAGCATGTTGGCCGGAAGACGTTCGCTGCGGTAGCCGTCATAGTATTCCAGACCTGCAGCAAGGCAAGGAACGGGAATACCGTTTACAATGGCCTGTGCCACCACATTGCGCCAGCTCTGCTGTGACTGTGCCAGCTTCTCCTGGAAGAACGAATCCATCATCAGGTTGGCCAGTTCCTGGTTCTTTATGAATGCGTCCTTAATCTTGCCCAGGAATACGGAACGTATTATGCAGCCTCCGCGCCACATCAGCGCTATGCCGCCGTAGTTCAGGTTCCAGCCGTATTCCCTGGCGGCGGCACGCATCAGGGCATAACCCTGGGCGTATGAAACCACCTTGGCTGCAAACAGGGCCCTCCGCAGGTCTTCAAGGAATGCGGCGCGGTCACCTGTGAACTTGGCCTTGGACGGTCCTTCAAGAACCTTGCTGGCTGCAATACGCTCGTCCTTCTGTGCTGACAGGCAGCGTGCAAATACTGATTCACCTATAAGTGTCAGAGGAACTCCATGGTCAAGTGCTGCAATTGCAGTCCACTTGCCGGTGCCCTTCTGGCCGGCAGTGTCAAGAATGTAGTCCAGCACGTACTTGCCCTCATCGTCCTTCTTGTCAAGTATGTCACGTGTAATCTCAATCAGATATGAATCCAGGTCACCGCGGTTCCACTGTGCGAATGTCTCGTGCATTTCCTGATTGCTCATGCCCAGATAGTCCTTCATGATCTGGTAGCATTCGCATATGAGCTGTATGTCACCGTATTCAATACCGTTGTGGACCATCTTTACAAAGTGTCCGGCACCGTTCTCTCCAACCCAGTCGCAGCAGGGACTGCCGTCTTCGACCTTTGCGCAGATGCTCTGGAAAATGGGCTTTACGATTGGCCAAGCTGCAGGGCTTCCGCCGGGCATCATGCTGGGGCCCTTCAGTGCGCCTTCCTCACCGCCGGAAACGCCTGTTCCAATGTACAGAAGACCCTTGCTTTCAACATATGCCGTACGGCGTGCGGTATCAGGGAAATGGGTGTTTCCGCCGTCAATGATGACATCGCCCTGTTCCAGCAGGGGGATAATCTTTTCAATGAAATCGTCAACAGCCTGTCCGGCCTTTACCATGAGGAACACCTTGCGCGGACGCTCAAGTGACTGTATGAAATCCTCCAGACTTGTGGCTCCATAAATGTTCTTTCCCTTTCCGCGTGCGTTCATGAAATCTTCAACCTTCTTTACCGTACGGTTGAACACGCTTACACGGAACCCCTTGCTCTCCATGTTGAGGACCAGGTTTTCACCCATCACTGCAAGGCCTATAAGGCCAATGTCACTTTTCTTTTCCATTTGAAATATCTTGTTATTTGTTGTTTATTCTTTGAAACTGCAAATTGTCAGTAGGAGAAATACTTGTAACCGTCCGAATATTCAGGGCCGAAAGCCTCGATGCGTGCCAGCATGGGGGTTCGAGCGCGATTCCGTAAACGTTACCGGGTGCGTTCACTATACATTCAGCAGTAGGGAGCCTGTTCATTTCCGTTCAGTCTGCATATCCTTCGTATTCCTGTTCTCCGGATGGACTGAGCGAAAAGCTGTCAGGGTTGGGTGATCCCTGCATGATAACTCTTGTGCTGATGTTGACGGTCTTTACCGTGGGGTTGATATATGTCTTCTTCATAATGTTCTTCCCTTTCACTTGTTCAAATACTTCTTGCCGCCGGTTATGCTTATTCCAGTCTCTGGCGAACCGATACGCTGGCCTGCAAGGTTGTAGACAGCGTTTCCAGCACCGCTCTCCGGTACTTCCATGCGCACGAAACGGATGTCTGTGGTGAAGCCGTCATCGTCGAATGATACGCTCAGTGAGCGGGTGGGAGCGTTGCTGCCCGATGGCCCTATGATGTAGGCGCGCAACGGTGATATTGTAAGCTTGCCGGTAGCGTTCTTTATCTGATCGCCGCTGATGTAATAGAGGTCCTTCAGCTGCTGGCTGTCAGTGAATACTTCATTGCTGCCGTCAGTGTCCAGATTGCCGGTCATTGTCCAGCCATCGGTCTGGATGCTGTTCAGCGTATAACCGAATGTTTCGTTGGCGCTGATGAATGTGTACGTTCCGGGTTTTGTAACGCGGAAGACTGCGGGAGTGCCGGCCGGCAGTACATTGACTGCACTGAAATTGAGTTCCGTTCCACCATTTTCCGTGACGCCTGACAGAGTGTAGAACCGTATGGAATCATTTGACTGTACAGCGTATGGCAGCACTACCGTACCGTATGTCCCGGTAATCTCCCTGCTTGTATAGATAGCCCTTGTTTCTTCGCGGTAGCCCCTGTAGCTGGGATATGCTGCACCGGAAGTGATGTCCTGCTCCCATGGCAGGCCCACACTGGTATCGTTACTGCCGCCGTTCAGATTCAAGCACAGGGTGCCGTTCTTGGCATCGGCCTCAGTGAAAGTTCCAACTCCGGACTGCAGCAGGTAACTGAGATCCCCGGCAACGTAGCAGTTGTGGATTTCAGGTGCAGCGGCATCATCACCGCGAACAAAGCCCCTGCCTGCCACGTAGCCCTTCACGCTGCCGGTGTTCCAGCAGGATGTGACCAGTGCGTTCTTCTTTGCAAAGCCGCAGAGTGCGGCAGACCGTTCGGTTGCATTGACAGCACCCATGTTGTAGCAGTTGTCAAGTGTAAGCTTCATGTAATCATCGGAATAGATGGCGCCTACAAGGCCTCCGCAGTCATAACTGCCGGTGATGGTTGCCGCATTGCCGCAGCCTGTTACCCGGATGTATCCTTCAGTGCTGTTCTTGTTTTCGGCATAACCTATTATAGCACCTATGCTGTGGCCGCCACGGATTTCACCTGAGCCTATGAACAGGTCGCGCACTTCAGTGTTGATTCCTACCACTCCGAAGAAACCGATGCCGTTCTTTGATGCGTCATCAGCGGTAACAAGGTTGCTTATGGTGTGGCCGCCGCCATAGCAGATTCCTGAGAACGGATGACTGTAATTGCCTATTGGAACCCATGTCGTGTTATTGCAGTCAATGTCTTCGGTAATATAGACAACGTAGCTGTTTCTGGTGCCGCTGTTGACTGCCGTGCGCAGTGAATCCAGGTCCTCAATGCTGGAGACGGTAAACACATCGTCGTGCTTCTGCGGATTGACGGCTTCATGTGACGGGTCGGGTACGGGATACATGTCAACGTTGGCAGTCTGATGCCAGGGCGCACTCTGGCCTTCCGCTCCAATATTCAGCCAGCCGGCCACTATTCCGCTTTGAAGCTGGTCTGCAGTTACTGGAATTCTCACAGTGGCATTCTCATCGTCATTGCCGGCAAGATAGTAGCAACGGTAGATACCTGAACCTTCGTGTGTCAATTTTCCTATCGGGTCCCAGACATTATCGGAAGAAGTGCTTTTGACAGTACCCACATTCAGGCAGTAGCTCACTTCATCGGCATTGCTGCCTTCGCCGAACAATCCGCCTACGTTTTCGTATCCCTGTATTTCACCGGCATTCAGGCAGTTGGTAATCCTGTTCTTTGAAATATCCCGCATGAGTCCCACTATGCCGCCCACGTAACTGTCACGGCACATTAGAGTGCCGTAGTTGGTGCAGCAGTCGAATACGGTTCCCTCGCATGTGCCGCATATTCCGCCCATTTCGTCATGTGCACCTATTTCAGCGTCGATAAGGTTGATAAGCGTGACTACAATACCGGTAGCGACAATGATCATAGTAACGGTGAAAGCGGTTCCGCAGGTTACTAACGAAAGCAGAGCCAGTTCCACTCCGAACGAAACGGTTGACAGACCTATGGTGCCGAGAAACGAAGCGAAACCTGCCTTAAGGCTAAAATCCTGCTTGTCATACATTCTCTCCAGATCTGCAATTATCTCATCGAAACGGTCAGTGATTTTCTGTTTTATTTTTCTTGTGCAGGTGAGGAAATCATCCTCTTCGCAATGCATCACATAGCCGCTGTTGCTGCAGTTAGAGAACACCGATTTGGAACTGTAGCCCACAATGCCTCCAATACGGTCGTCAAGTGCACCTACCGATGCAAAATTGACGCAGAACACGAACTGGTCGCTGTTGCTCTCGCCCACGAAACCGCCGGCGTAGGCGTTGCCCCAGCTGCCGTCGGCATAGACGGTTGACATGGCGCTGTTGCTGCAGTCGCAATATACCGAATTGTAGCTCAGTCCCACGAAACCTCCCACATAGTTGCCATCGACCGTCACGTCGTTGCCCATACCTCTGACGTTGCGGAAATCGCAGCCCTCGGCCTTGCCCACAATGGCACCGGCCTCATCGTCGTCGTTGAATATTGAGACCTCCGATATGACTATCTGGTTGAATTTGCTGTTCTTTGCCGTACATGCCACGGCGCCAATATCGTCATCGTCCCATTTAATGCGGAAATTCCGGATGACCAGGTTCCTGAGCGTGGCACCGTTGAGAGCCTTGAATATGGGTTGCTTGACCCTGCCGTCGCCTGTCCCGCCGGTAAGGCTGTAAAAGACGGCATCTCCTGATGCATTCGTGCCCTGGCCGTCAATGATGCCCTTGTACGTGACATCAATCATGCCCATGTTGCGTATGTCGATATCGGCCGTGAGCCTGATGTTCTGGTTATTCTCTGCAGCAGTCTTGAACTGTGCTGCGGTACTGACTTCAGTGAAGCTCTGCGCCTTTACTCCCAGGCTTGTGAGCATCAGCAGCATGAATACCATACGTTTTTTCATAATGCAATTTGTCAACAGTTTCAGTCACTGCAAAAGTACGAAATTTCTATTTGCCATGTCAGCTCATGCGCAGGTATATATGTGGTAATATGTAAGGAATGAGCCATGAACTGTACGGCATGAACAGCATTGGCGGCAAAGTTTGCAAGCCTACAACAGTTCAATCTCTTTCTGAGATAGTCCCAGACTAAGCGAAATGACATCGGTAGGGACACCGCTTTGTTTCAGTTTGCGGGCACTGTCCAGCTTCTCCAGGAATGCCTTTTCGCGTTCCTGCTCCTTTCCTATGGCGATACCCTTGTTTGTAGCGGTGTTCAATTCGCTGTTCCGGTCCAGGGCTGCCAGGAAATTGCGGGTGTATTCTATCTGCTGTTCTTGCGTCATGGCAGCAAAGTTAGCAAGCCTGAGCAGTTTTTCAAACTTTTTGCTGTGAAATTCCTCGGGCAGCTGTTTTACGCTGCTCATGTTCTTTAGAAGCCAGATGAACCTTTCGCGGTCGTTGGTAATCTGCTCAGGGGCTTTGAGGAACTTTGGCAACTCCAGGGTAACGAACATCAGCTTGACTTGCGTGTTACGTTTTACGTTTTTATACCACAGACTGTCACACACGTGTAGACGATAAAAGTTATTTTTCTAGTTAGAGCGCAAAATTTCTCTAGTTAGGCAGCAAAAATGCGTTATCATGACACAACCGGGATGGAACGTTAAAAACATTAAAAACGTAAAAACGTAACAGTAACCTTTTGGCACAGTGCAATACAAATGAGCTTAATAAAAATATACGCCTTTCGAAATCCACAACATAATGTATCGTATATTGTTATAGGTTCTCTACTGGACATTATAATTCCTGATATCTACAAGTCTAATTGAATACTATTAATGAATATGTCCTCTTGAACAGACATCATTTCACTGAAAATTTCGAATGAATCAGCCAATGGAGGAATTGCTATTCCATACAGTGATATTTTGCCGCCAACTCCTTTCAGTGTCGCTGTTGGCAAAACGTGTTCTTTCTGTGATAAAGGACAAACAAACCCGCCTTTAGAAACACTCAGAACATGCATATAACTTATTACCTGATTCAAGTCATTGCCGTCAATCTTTGAAATCATAACAAGGTTTTCATAACGCTTGTACTTTGCATCAAGTACAAACTTCTGTTCAAGATAAAAGTCCGGATACCTCTTTCCTGAGTTTCCTTCAAACAGATATATGCCACCTGTGCTTTTCTTGTTCTCCGGATGCTTGAACCCCAAATCTTTGACAAGGGTGTTAATGTACTCTTCCCAAAGCCATGCTCCATCGAACAGAATACCGTGTATTTCATCAGTATCTGTACCATACTTGATATCTTCGTGTCTGAGTATCTGGATGCAGAGTTTCTGCAATGGATAATACTCCGTATAGTATGGATGAATTTTTGGTCGCAGGTTCTTCTGAATAAGCATCTGACGCTCAGCGCGGTTATATGTGCCGGTAATTGTACGGATCAGTTTGACATCACCAATGGTTTCTTCCCGGTTCAGAATATCAGAACCAAGCCGGGTTGTCATCATATACTCAATGGTGTGCCGTATCAGTTCGGAAATGGCATTGTCGCAGGAGTGTTCCCTTGTATTATACGCAATTGTACCCTTGAAAGGTACATTGTCTTTGATATGTCTTGCAATGTCAACCGCCCCCTTCACCTCAAAATCATTGTGCTCAAAACGCCTGTACTCACGGTATAGTCCCTGCCTTAAAGCTCTGCGAAGAAAGACCGGGAACAGGAACATCAGGAAGTTGAACACATCCTCATCGGTTGACGTGTATTTCAAATCAAACAGGTTGAACGAGAACACACGTTGAAGCATGTAATGTAGGAAGTAGTCATCCTGCTGCTTGTCAAACCTGGAACAGATACGCACAAACTGGCCACCATGGCTGATAAAACCTATTATGTTGCCGGTTTTCAGAATAGCTTTGTCAGGATTGGCCGTCCACTCGATATCAAATATGTGTTCGTCCCCAATCCTGTCATCGGTCTCATCAATTGATTGGGGAAAGATGAGCAGACCGTCATGCTCACTGCACAATGAGCGGATTGCTTTGCCTGCAATAGGAAGCAAAGCATTAGCCTGACTGCGGTCAATAGTCAAGCCTGTGCGGTCATTGTCTTCAATTGTAATCATTATGATTCCAATTGGTATGCCTTGTGAAGCTTTTCAATCAGGTCATTCTTATCGGCAAATCCACGCAGGTACTCGCTGAGCACGAACTTCAAGTTCATTTCCCACAGGTTCTCAAAGTCGGCACCGTTGTCATTCAGTTTGAGGAAATATGAGGGACCGATGCTGTACTCCACACCAAGACCGCGTATCTCTGATATGGCTTTGTTCAGACTGCTCATGCGTTCGTCAGCAGCATCTTTCCATGTAGCATTCCCCCACATTCCAATACGGTCTTCCGGTGCGATTTCCTTCCATGTGAAACGTCTGCGCATGGCGAAGTCCATTGATTCCACACTGCGGTCAATGTCGTTCATCGTTCCAATCAGATAGACATTATCGGGTATGAAAAAACCTTTGGCAAAGACATCATCTTCATCAACCAGATTCTGATACTGTGTCTTGACAAGTCCTTTCACTCCACGATAGCCGGGGTCAAGCGAGAAGAAAAGTTCTCCAAAAATCTTGCTCAAATCGCCACGATTGATTTCATCCACGACGAATACGAAGTCCTTGCGCTTCTCTGCATCTACCTTGATATTGCTTTGCGTCTTATACTTGCGGACTTCCTTGCATATTACAAAAATGTATGAGTTTTGTTGCGTCCCAAATTGCTGCCCAAAATAGTCCCTTATATCATACACCTTATTCAGATCAACATTATTTTCCAATATATCTGATATTTGAGAAATTTTGACTTTCAGTTGATTGGCCTTATCATTATCCGGAATTCTAATACTGAGAAGACCATTTTCAAAAGATGATATGAAAAATTTTGTTCCTGTGGCAGTCTTGAAAGAACGCTCATTCTCAATGGCATCATTCAGGAACTCATTCAACCGGTTGGTTATGTCTGCTGAATATTCCAAATCCTTCTGGCTACGTTCCGAATCACGCAAATTCTTCAATGCGCGTTTACAGAAGGCCTTGAAGATACCATCACGGCGTTCAAAGCCCAGTTGGCCATTTTTATCTTTGATTGGCCTGAGACCTTCAACGAAGTCGGTATAGTCGAATGACGGGTGGAACTGGACGAATTCACATTCACCCATTTCTTCTGCTATCTCACGAGCCATATATGTCTTGCCTGTTCCAGGTGCACCTGTAAGAATAAGATTCCGGCAATTCTTTAACAGTTTGATATATTCCGGATACTTTGATGTCTTCTTCTCCATACCGTCTGAGTTCAGATATTGTGATACGTAATTAATTATTTCCTGGTTATCACAGAGATGAACAGTCTGTCTGTACTTGCCGTACTTGCTGCCGTCAAAGTCCGTTTCTGGAACATCCAAGTACTTTACCTTCAATGTGTAGTTGGTATCGGGCATGAGCTCGGCCTTTTCAGATTCCACGACAGCAACATTTTTTATCCTCAGGAAGGGCTGGTCATGCTTCTTACCCTTGGTTGATGTTGCTTTCAATATCAGGACATCACCTTTACGGAATGATTCAATTCTGTCATTCACTGCTTTTGGGCCATTACCTTCCCAGACGTTGTTTTCAATGAATCTGTCATACTGGCTTCCATATTCGCCGTAGGAATAACCTACAAGCCAGAATATTCTGTCATCTGTCTTTGGAGTATCATCAGCCTCATCATCTTCTCCAATCATTCTTAAAAGCGAAGCATAGTATTCTACTTTATCCTGATTGCCACGCTTGCTGATAAGATATGACTGCATTGACGAATATGGTGTTGACTGGTCAACATTCATACCTTCCATTTCTGCCGCCTTCATAAGCATATCTCTGTTGAAGATAGGTATCAGCTCCAGACCGCCATACAGATATGCAATCTTCCATTTGAACATGTGGCTAAGCTCAATGTCATCAATCTCATCATAATTGCCAGTTGAAGCATTTTCTGCAATATCACATATCATTGAACGTACCTTGTTGTACGCTTTCCGACTTGTGTCTCCAAGTCTTGACTGCCATGCGTACTTATCGTCATATGCATATTGGTCTTGTTTCGATGATGGCTGGGAGTCATATTCATATATGCCAAATTTGAACGAAGTGGCACCTTGAATTCCACCTAACATCTTTAACTTGACCTCAATCCAATAGCAAAATGAAGAATCCTTTTCGAGATTTGTGTACTTGGACAGTTGCATAGAACTCAGATTGTCAATAGGGAATTCTTTAAGGAAACAATCGGCCAGATATTTTTTGTAAAGCTTCAATGCCTCTGCCAGTTCATCCCTCAGCCTCCATTCGAAAAGACCGTCTTCCAGTTTGCGCCCAGTCATAGGGATAACCCAATATGTGGGTTCTCCATCGCTGGCAGACACTATATCAAATCTGTCCAGCGTTTTCTGAACCTTCTTTGCGAAGTTCACGACCTTGCTGATTATGCTGGATGTATGAGCTTTCGTGTGCAAATAATCAACTATGCCTTTACAGGTGTTTTTATGATCTTCGCACCGCAGATATGCATTGAGCAATTTAAGCATTGAATCATCTGCCACTCCATCTTTCAGAAGTTGTAACCATTCCTGAACGCTGATGTTGATAGGGCAGTCATAAGTGCCGTCAGGACCTATTGTTGTTTTCAGATGTTCCATTTCTGTTCTTATTTTCCGTATTCAATTCCCGGTTCAGCTGCCATTGATGTCGTTTCATTGTCAATCAGTGAGTAAGTGGCAAGTTCCTCATACTCTTCAGGCTCAACGTCAGCCCACTGCTCACACTGCTTGATTACAGTTTCAAGGGCGTTCTGTTCTTCTTCTGGCGGGTACTTGTATTTCTTAAGGAGCCGCTTCACAATGCTGCGCATACCGGCACGGGCTGATTCCTTCTTCTGCCAGTCAATGGTGCGGTTCTTGCGAAGGGCATCGGTCAGTTCCTTTGTAATCTTTACCAGTTGTTCGTCAGAGTAGAAGTCCTTGATTGCTCTTGGTTTGGTCAGTGCATCATAGAATGCCATTTCTTCGCTGTTCAGGCCAAGATTGTTGGCTGCTGTCTCACTGCTGGTAATCTGTTTTGCAAGTTCAAGCAGTTCCTTTATTACCTCTTCATTGGTAAGCATGCCCTTCAGATAGTTTGACAGTGACATATTCAGCAGTTCTGAGAATTTCTGCGCCTGGACAATGTTGGTTCTCTGATACAGGGCAACCCTTTCGGCCAACAGTTTCTTCAACAATTCGATTGCAATGTTCTTGGACTTCATCCTTGAAATCTCATCCAAGAATGCCGGGTCGAAAAGGGAGAACTCATTGCTGTTTCCCTGGAACAGATTTATAACTCCTTCGCTCTTTATGCTCTGTTTAAGCAGTTCACCAATTCTTTCGTTGATCTGATGCCTGGTTATGGGGCCGCGTCCTTTCAGGCGGCCTACAAGTGTACGCACTGCATCAACGAAACCCGCGTCGAATCTCTGTTGTTCATTGAGCAGACTGCGGCAAAGACTGGTGGCGTTCTTAAGCAGCAATGCCTCTTTCTGGAAATCGTTCAGCCTGTCTGCACGTTTGGGGTCCATCATGAAGTTAGCTCCTCCCTGAATCAGGGTTGCGCGGTCTGCATTTGTACCAGTCCTGAAGTTTGAAAAATCATAACCGTGGAAGAAGTCCAGACAAATTTCCATGTGCTTCTGGAATTCTACCAGTGCGGTCTTGTGGATATCCTGATCTCCAAAGTTCGTGCGGTCCTGCTTGGTATAGTCCCGCATGGCTTCCTTCAAAGCCTTGGCAATGCCTATGTAATCGACTACCAGACCGCCGGGCTTTCCTGCGAACACTCGGTTCACGCGGGCAATGGCCTGCATGAGATTGTGCCCGGACATCGGCTTATAGACATACATGGTTGCCAGTGACGGAACGTCAAATCCGGTCAGCCACATGTCAACCACTATGGCAATCTTGAGTGGTGAATTGTCATCCTTGAAATCCTTGGCCAGCTGCTGCTTGTACTGCTTGTTGCCAATTATGTCGTGCCATTCTTCCGGGTCGTTGTTGGAACCGGTCATGACACATTTTACCTTCTCTGTCCAGTCCGGACGAAGTTCAAGAATGCGTTTGTATATCTTTATGGCTACCGGTCTTGAGTAGGCTACAATCATTGCCTTGCCGGTAAGTTCATATTGTCGGTTGTCCTCGTAATGGTGCAGAATGTCCTGTACCAGTGAGTCAATGGTTTCCGGAGCTCCAAGCAGTTCTTCCATGTGCGAGAACTCATGCTTGCTTTTCTCTATCTGTTCAGCAGTCGCTCCTTCCTCGGCCAGAAGGTCATATTCATCGTCCAGCAGTTTCAACGTGTCCTGATCAAGTTTAAGATTTATGACACGTGATTCGTAATAGACAGGACATGTGGCACCGTCACGTACAGACTGTGTCATGTCGTAAATGTCAATGTAGTCACCGAACACTTCCTGCGTATCCTTGTCCTTCTGTGATATGGGTGTTCCTGTAAACCCTATGTATGAAGCATGGGGTAGGGAGTCTCTGATTATTCTGGCCATGCCTATGCTTACACGACCATCTTCTGATATTTTCTCTTCAAAACCATACTGGCCGCGGTGGGCTTCATCGGTCATCACCACAATGTTACGGCGTTCTGAAAGCGGTTCTGAAGATTCCTGGAACTTCTGCATTGTGGTGAAGATTATACCATTGGCCTCGCGTCCATGCAGCAGCTGTTTCAGGTTGTCGCGGCTTGTGGCATGTTCCGGCATCTGGCGCAGGAAACTTGCACATTTCGAGAACTGGCTGTACAGCTGTTCATCCAGGTCGTTCCTGTCAGTGATTACAACAATTGTGGGCTGGTTCAGGAACTGCTGTATAAGGTGAGCGTAAAAGACCATGGAGAGTGACTTTCCACTTCCCTGGGTATGCCAGAACACGCCAATCTTTCCATTGCCGCTTGTGGCCTTGACTGTCCTTTCAACAGCCTTCCGTACTGCAAAGTACTGGTGGTATCCTGCCAGAATCTTGGCGTCACCCTTCTCATTTGCGCTGAAACAGCAGAAATTCTTGATAATGTCAAGCAGCCTGTCACGGCGGAACATACCTTCAAAGAATGTGTCAAAGTGTATGAAATCAGTCGTTTCATACTGGCCGTCCTTTGTCTTCCATTCCATGAAGCGGTCCTCGCTCGATGTTATTGTACCTGCCTTTGAGCAGGCCATGTCACTCATTACGCAGAAAGCGTTGTATATGAACATAGAAGGAATCTCCTTCATGTAATTGCGTATCTGGCGGTATGCCGCACTGGCATCGGTCTCTTCACGGCTGGGCGATTTCAGTTCTATCAGCACCAGTGGCAGACCGTTCACAAATACAATAATGTCTGCACGTTTTTCTGAATTCTCAACGTATGTCCACTGGTTTATTGCCTGGAATGTGTTCCGGCTGTAGTTCAGATAGTCCACCAGATAGACTATGCCATGCCGCACTTCACTGCCTTTGTAATAGCTCACTTCAATGCCGTTCTGCAGATAATCCATGAACTGCGCATTTTTCTGCACCAGACTGCCCGAATCAATTGACTGCAGTTTCTTTAACGCCTCGGCAATGGCATCGGCCGGCATGTCCGGATTGATGTTACGAATAGAAGATTCCAACTGTGCCTGATAGAACGGAACGTTGTATTCACGCTCAATTTCCGGCCCGTAAAGCACTTCGTAGCCCATACCCTGGAACAGCTCCAGAAGCGCCTTCTCGTATTCGTTTTCAGTGAAATTTATGAACATGATTAATTGGTAGATTATCAGTTTGTTGCTAAGCCGCAAAGTTAAAGAATTGCGGCAAATTATGATTTATGCGGGTGTTGACGGCTATTTTATTATCAAGTGAACGAAGAA
>JAKSIS010000045.1 GCA_024398665.1 Bacteroidaceae bacterium | reverse complement strand
ACATTGTCATAAAGGTCCGGAGCAGGTTTTGCCATACGGCTGCGACATTGTCATATGCATCGGCTTGCTTGAAAGTCCGGTACATGAATTTCATTTATCAGAATTTTTCTAACTTGCAGTTTCTCCGCATCGGTCAACTGGTATATTGACTTGTGATGGAATTCAGGAAGTATGTCGTGGTCAACGATTCTGCAGACATCAAAATCATTGAAGCATTTCACATATGTTCTGTTCCGCTCATTCTTCAGATACGTTTCAATGTCCCTGTTTGAATGGAGAGGCTCAATTTCATCAAGTCTCACCAGTGACAGACCGTTTCTGTCCTGATTCTGTTCCTGCAGCCACTTCTCATCGGTCTTTCTGAACATATTGTATTCAAAGGCCGATGCACTGGCGAAAAGCATTTCAGTTTGTCTCAGTTCTTCAAAACATGGTCTTAAAAAGACGCCTTCAGGGGACATTATCCATTCATCCGGGAATTCTGTATCCCTAGGAAGATAATTCCGTATGGCCGCTTTTCCGGTTATAGGCGCATAACCCGGGGGCAGGATAATGTTTCCGGCCGTATTGGCGGATCTGTCGTTACTGCATTTCTTCACCCACTTTCCCTGCATGTTCATGCGGTATGATTCAATACTGGAAATACCTGGGTACGGGCGGTCCGTCTTTCCCAACTCCACAGGAAATATATCGTTGGCCGATGAATACGGATAAGAGAAAGGTGTCACTGCAACGCCATGGTGCATTGGATTCCTGAGCACATAACTGCAAGCGGAAATCATGTGATAATTCCCTTGAACCAACAGTGAAAAGTATGACCGTTCCCCCAGTCTGCCACAGTTCTTCCTGTCATATTTCTCATAGAAGTGTCTTGTCATCTTTTTTCTTACGGCACTTACAAAGTATGACAGTCTGTCTGAAGAGCTGTACTGTATTTTCCCTGTTCTGGACAATCCGTCCTTTTCTACAGTTTTTACAGCAGTACCGGAAATCAGTCTGCTTTCTTTCCCTTCCGATGCCATGACAAGCAGATGGACGTGGTTGGACATTTCAACATCGGCAAATATTTCTATTCCGTATGCCCACGAAGTTGTTGCCAGCACGTTCAGGAAATAGTTGACATCATCACGGTCTCGGAACATCACCTCATTGTGTGAAGTGAAGCAGCAGTGTATAAGTTGTTTCATGGCAGTTTCCTTTTTGTGCTATTTCATATTTTCCGCTATCAGTTTCAGAATTTCAGTGCCGTATTTGTCCCATTTGGCTTTTCCAAATCCGGGGACTGCCAGCAGTTCTTCTCTAGTGGAGGGGCAGGCATCGGCAATGCCAAGCAGGGTCTTCTGTGTCAGAATGCAGTAGGCGGGAACGTCTTGGGACATGTACTGTTCCGTACGCCATTCAATGAGTGGCTCTATCAGTTCGGGGTGTCGGTTGTCTGCGTAGATGTCCCGCATTTCAACTTCTTCCTTCACTGTTTTCTGATTTCGTTGCTTTTCCGTTTTGGCTTTTATATTTCCATCTGAAAGGATTCCGTTACGTGTTTCCAGGAACAGATTGACTGAAAAGCCATGTTCCTGAATCCGTTTGAGACTGAGCAGGCGCAATGACAGTTCCGGCAAAAGTTCCCTTGATGCACTGTTCAGTTCTGTCCTGATCTCCTGATTGTCAACATTTATTTTCAGCAATGGTACTGCATTTGCTGAAATATCCGCCAGTTCAGGGACAAAATAGTCAGCCGCCTTTGCAATTCTATCTGCAAGAAATTCCCTGTTTTCTGCTCCAATTCCGGAAAGTTCATTCTGGAAACGCTTTGCAATTCCGCACAATTCCGTGACTTTTTTCCTGCATTTTTCCATGGTTTCGGTCTGAACCGGATATATCCTTTTAAGGTTTTTCCTGAATATACCCCCTGTCCATCCTATCAGTCTTTCAAGTTCCTGAAAATTGAAACATTCAATCAGTATTGACATGAAATAGTCATTCTGAGCCTTCCTGTAGCCATTTTCCATTTCATCAACTGATGTGAATTCTTCATGGAACTGTGTAATTTCCGTGTTTGTAAACAGGCATGCCTGTGTAATGGGACTGCTCAATACTATTCCTTCAAGCGTCCTGCAACGTGAAAGTGCAACATAGACCTGCCCGAATGTAAAGGCCGATGCCGCATCGATTATTACATGTTCAAATGTCAGTCCCTGGCTTTTATGAATTGTCACTGCCCATGCAGTCTTGAGTGGATACTGTGTGAATGTTCCTACAACTTTAGCTTCTATTTCCTTTGTATCCTTATTTATTTCATACTGAATGTTGTCCCATTTTTCCAGCGGCACATCTATTTCATCTCCGTTTTCATCGGTCACAATTATGAATTCTTCTCCTATTTCGGTAACCGTTCCAATCTTGCCGTTGAAATACCTTCCATTTTTTGAATCATTTCTTAGGAACATTACCTGCGCTCCCTGTTTCAGAGTCAGTTCTTCTTCAGCCGGATATGAGTTTTCCGGGAAAGTCCCTTCTATTGCCGCCCAAAAAGTGTAAGGCCTGCTTTCAAGCTGATTCATCTTCTGCTCATTGACGGCATCAGCCTGACGGTTATGGGTAGTGAGACGTATCCATTTCATACCTGATGCCGCCCTGCTGTCATTAGGATTGAACCGTGGGTCAAGACGCGAATTCAGTATCCTGCAGATGCTGCTGTCCATATGACCGTTCCTTATGCTGTTCAGTATGCTAATGAACTGTGCATCGGACTGGCGGTACACAGTCTGCAATTCTATTGTTATGCAATTCAGGCGCTGCATGACCTTTGCGTTGAAGAAAAAGGGCGATGAATACACCTGTTTCAGGTACTTCTCCTCTTCTTCACGCACCACAGGAGGCAACTGGTGCGCATCACCTATCATAAGCAGCTGCACTCCGCCGAATAGGAGGCTGTTGTGCCGGTAACGGCGCATCGTTGCGTCAACTGCATCAAGTATGTCTGCACGGACCATTGAAATTTCATCAATAATTAACAGGTCCAGTGTTTTTATAATGCCAATCTTTTCCTTTTTCAGCTGACGGTGGGCTTCC
This sequence comes from Bacteroidaceae bacterium, assembly GCA_024398665.1. Taxonomy (GTDB): domain Bacteria; phylum Bacteroidota; class Bacteroidia; order Bacteroidales; family Bacteroidaceae; genus Colenecus. Next base: position 14,580 of record JAKSIS010000045.1, on the reverse strand, counting down.
GGCATCTGGTATTCAGTTACAAGTTCTTTCACATCAGGCAGATAAGGGCACAGCGGGAGCGAAAAGAAGGAATGGATTGTAACGCCACCGGCATTTACAGCCGCCACACCTGTGGGGGCAAGCACTATACAGCGTTTGGGCGTATTTTCCACAATGTACTTTAGAAATGTGGTTTTTCCGGTACCGGCTTTGCCTGTCAGGAACACTGAAACGCCGGTTTTTGAAATGTAATTCTCTGCCAGTTCGAAAAGTCTGTCTTTTTTCACAGTAGTGTTTTTGTTTTACGGTTAGTGTTTTGCAGTTAGTGTTTTGCAGTTAGTGTTTTGCAGTAGTAGTTGTTATGGTGAGGTCAGTGTAGTGTTTTGCAAATATAACCAATAGGTTAGTGTTTTGCAAGTTTCACAGCAGCAGTTATTTTCCTTTCCGGAGGATTTTGTAGGATTTACGACAATGTCGCAGATATAATTATCTGTAGAGTCTATTTCATTGCGACATTGTCAGCATTTTGGCCGTTTTTCCCATTTTTTGTGACAATCTCGCAGTCAGATAGCCTGCAACCGCAAATTCATTGCGACATTGTCATCTCACCGCCGTCTCTTTGCTCTGCGCCTGCGCATCAATAATCATCTCACCGCCGGCTCCTTTTTCTGCGCCTGCGCAACAATCACCGCCGGCTCCTTGTTCAGCGCCTGCGCAACAATCACCGCCGGCTCCTTGTTCAGCGCCTGCGCAACAATCACCGCCGGCTCCTTGCTCTGCGCCTGCGCATCAATAATCATCTCACCGCCGGCTCCTTGTTCAGCGCCTGCGCAACAATCACCGCCGTCTCTTTGCTCTGCGCCTGCGCATCAATAATCATCTCACCGCCGGCTCCTTTTTCTGCGCCTGCGCAACAATCACCGCCGGCTCCTTGTTCAGCGCCTGCGCATCAATAAAAGTACCGTCAAATCTTTCTTCGGCGTTAAATTACGTTAACGCCAGTGCGCCTCTATTGCCATTCCAAAAAACCGTCATACCTTTGCAGTGTCTTAGTGAAGTAATACACCATAAAAGTAGCAACGATATGATCAAAATCACGAATCTCGGATTCAATTACGGTAAGGTGTCCGTTCTCAAGGACATCACCATGACGCTTGAAGAAGGCAGGATATACGGCCTTCTGGGCGAGAACGGAGTGGGCAAGACCACACTTCTTACCCTGCTGGCAGGACTCAAGGATACACTGGCCGGCAGTATTGACGTTGACGGATACAGGCCTTATGACCGCAAGCCGTCATTCCTCACTCAGGTATATTATCTGCCCGATGAGGTTCCTGTACCGCGCCGTACCGCCATCGGCTTTGCCCGTGACAACGGACAGTATTGGGAAAAATTCAGTATTGAAAAATTCAGTGAAGTGATGAAAGTCTTCGAGGCCGATGAAAACCAGCGCATGGACCGCATGTCATATGGCCAGCTGAAGAAGGCGTTCATAAGTTTCGCCCTTGCCACAAACACCCGTTACATGTTCCTGGATGAACCCACCAACGGTCTGGACATTCCTTCAAAGGCCCAGTTCCGCAAGGCGGTCAGCAAGTACACCAGTGAAGAGTCGACACTTGTCATTTCCACTCATCAGGTACGTGACCTTGAAGCAATAATAGACCCCATTATCATTCTTGACCGTGCGGACGTGCTTCTCAACGCCAGTGTCCAGGAGATAACGGAAAAGCTGTATTTCGATTATTCGACCGCTGTCAACCCTGACGCCCTTTACCAGGAACTCATACCCGGCGGCTGCATCCAGGTGACACCGAACCCCACCGGTGCTGAGAGCAAGGTGAATATCGAAGCCCTTTTCAACACTGTGCACCAGCACAAGGAACTCATAAAGGAAATGTTCAACAAGTAAAGCCGTGCCAATATGAAGAACGATGTTTTCTCTCTGAAACGTTTCTCGCGTTATTTCGTGACAGACCTGCGTGCCGCCATATCGAACTACGGCATATCCCTGCTTGTCCTTGCATCCATGATTCTTACCATAGACCTATTCTCAGGCGCCTTCTCGTCTTTGATATCCGGCAGCTGGAGCGGTATAGGTTTGGGGGTGCGCTCTACCCTGATGTTCATATTCTTCCTTGCCGCCATCATTTCCGCACCGTCCAAGATTTACGGTCACATAACCGGCCGCAAGGAGGGGACAGCCTTTCTCATGCTGCCCGCATCGACCTTGGAAAAGTTCATTTCCATGGTGCTGATATGCGCTGCCGTTGTTCCGCTTGCATATTTTGTCCTTACAGCTGCGGTCGATTTCCTGACCTGCCTAATTGACCCTACATGTGGAGTGGCAGTAATTTCGGAGTTCAGCATCTTCAGGGACAAGCTGCTGACAGCACTGCAGTCTGATCAGGAAGTCCCGATGGCACTGGCAGCAGCTATTGACAGTCTTTCCAGTCCTTTGCTTTATGCCGATGACATTGCATCGCTGGCACTGGCCTTCCTTCTTGGGGCAATACTGTTCAGAAAGTCCAAGATTGCCAAGACAATAGGATGCATGATTCTTATCAGTATGGCTGTCAGCATGATATTCACTCCCATCATAATGCTTTCCACATTCGGTCAGATGATAAAGGATCCGACAGTCATAATGTCTGAAAACTTAGCGGACACTCTTCCATTCCTGGGTTGGATATTCAAACACCCTGTACTTGTCGACACGGTATCGGACACAATCTGGAATGTGGCACTTCTTTTCCTCATATGGCTTCGTCTGAAGAAAATGAAACACTAAATTTGCAGAATAATGGAATTCAATCAGAACAGACCGATATATCTTCAGATTGCGGACAGCATTTCTGAAAGGATCCTGAGCGGTGAACTCAGCGAGGGTGACCGCATACTGTCGGTGCGCGAACTTGGTGCCGAACTTGGTGTGAATCCCAATACAGCCATGCGCAGCTATGAAAAGCTTACCCAGGACGGAATAATCTACAACCAGCGCGGCATAGGGTATTTCGTGTCGGAGGGTGCAAGGAACATTGCCCTGGAGGCTATGCGCCGTGATTTCATGGAGAATGAAGTTCCGCAGTTCCTGCGCCGCATGCAGCTGCTTGAACTTGATTCGAAAGACATATTGAAATAAATAAGTACAAAGTCCGATGAAAAATGGGGGCGGCCAGTTTGCCATCCCCATTTTTTCGTTATCTTCGTGCATTGGCAATATTACAGAAAGAGATATGGGAAGATCGTATAACGGCGGCGTCCGTCTGAACCGCAGGAACATGACAGATATGATTACGGACTGGTTCCGTGAAAACCAGGACCGTACGGTTAGTGTGAAAGTGCTGTACGAACAGCTCAGGCTTAAGACGCACCCCATGCGCAGCATGTGCCTTGACATAGTGCTGGACCTGCTGGATGACGGTTTTCTCAAGGAGAAGGACGGCCAGTTCAGCCTGGTGCAGAAGAGCAAGTTCCTGGACGGAATCCTGCAGCACCGTGCCGGCGGCAAGTATTTCTTCGTGCCCGATGACGGCGGTGATCCCATTTTCATTGCTGACCGCAACAGCGGCGGTGCGGTGAACGGTGACCGTGTAAGGATTGTGCAGTTCGCACGCCGTCCCCATTCCGGTCCGGAGGGTGAAGTGACTGAGGTGCTGAAACGTGCCAAGGACACGTTTGTGGGCACACTTCAGGTCAAGGGCAAGTTCGCCTATCTGGTCACACCGGACAAGAATGACCATGACATATTCATACCTACTGCCAATCTCAAGAAGGGCAAGGACGGCCAGAAGGCTGTCGTCAAGGTGGTGGAATGGCCCGATACACCGTCGCATAACCCCGTGGGCAAGGTCATTGACATACTTGGCGATGCCGGTGAAAACGACACCGAAATGCATGCCATACTGGCCGAATACGGTCTTCCGTACACATATCCGGAGAACGTTGAGGATGCCGCGCAGTCCATTCCGTCGGAAATATCGGAATCCGACCTGGCCGGCCGTGAGGATTTCCGCAGTGTGACCACCTTCACTATAGACCCCCGTGATGCGAAGGACTTTGATGATGCCCTTTCCATACGTCCCATCAGGAAAGGCCTGTGGGAAGTTGGCGTACATATTGCCGATGTAAGCCATTATGTCCAGGAGGGCGGGCTCATTGACAAGGAAGCCTACAAGCGCGCCACATCGGTCTATCTTGTGGACCGTACCGTTCCCATGCTGCCTGAAAAGCTGTGCAACAACCTGTGTTCGCTGCGTCAGGATGAGGACAAGCTTACATATTCAGTCATTCTGGAGATGACCGATGACGCCAAGGTGAAGAATTCCCGCATTGCACGCACGGTCATACGCAGCAACCGCCGTTTCACATATGAAGAGGTGCAGGCCATCATTGAACGTCAGCAGCAGGGCGGAGAGGAGAAACTGACCGGTGACGAATTCACAAGTGAAATCATGACACTTGACAGTCTGGCCAAGATTCTGCGCGAGAAGCGTTTCATGGACGGTGCACTGGACTTTGACCGCGTTGAGGTCCGCTTTGACATTGATGAGAAGGGACATCCGCTGAGCGTCTTCTTCAAGGAGTCAAAGGACGCCAACAAGCTTATTGAGGAATTCATGCTCCTGGCCAACCGTACGGTGGCGGAATTCATAGGAAAGACACGCGGCGGCGCAACTCCCAAGACTTTCGTGTACCGCGTGCATGACGAACCGGATCCCGAACGTCTGGGCAACCTGCAGCAGTTCATCGCCAAGTTCGGATACAAGATAAAGACCACCGGAACACCCGTTGAAATGGCCAAATCCATGAACAAGCTCCTGTCCGATGTCAAGGGCAAGAAGGAGCAGGAACTCATAGAGACCATATCCATAAGGTCCATGCAGAAGGCGTGCTATACGACTGAAAACATAGGCCACTACGGTCTTGCATTCGAATACTACACCCATTTCACATCGCCCATACGCCGATATCCGGACCTCATGGTGCACCGCCTGCTTACCCGTTATCTGGCCGGCGGCCGCAGCGTGAGCAACATAAAATATGAGGAATACTGCGAACACTGCTCCGGACAGGAACAGGTGGCCGAACAGGCTGAACGCGCCAGCATAAAGTACAAGCAGGTGGAATACATGTCTGACCGCATGGGCCAGGTTTATGACGCCGTAATCAGCGGCGTGACCGAATGGGGCATATATGCTGAAATCATCGAGAACAAGTGCGAGGGCCTGATACCCATGCGCACCCTGGGAGGTGACTATTTCGAATTCGATGAAAGGAACTACTGCCTGATAGGCCAGCGCACCCGCAAGCGCTACCGTCTGGGTGACCATATCCGCGTGCGTGTGGCACACTGCAACCTTGAAAAGAAACAGATGGATTACGAACTGGTTACTGCAGAATGACGATGAAAAGGGCTTTTTTCCTGCTGGCGGCGTTCATGCTGCAAGTTCCGGTCATGAAAGCCGCCGGACTGACGGACCGTACCCTGCGCGTGAACTACGTTTTCTGCGGCAGCAGCAGTGAAGCTGCCATATATCTGGATGATCTGAATGTCATTGAAGGCTGGGCAGGCCGCCGTGTGAACATGAAGGACCTGTATCTTGAAGGCAACGGCCAGCTGCTCATGACTGACTTTGAAACCGGTGACACACTGTACCGCAACGCATTCAGCACCCTGTTCCAGGAATGGCAGCTTACCGAAGAGGCGACGCAGGTCCGGCGCAGTTTCGAGAACGTATTCCTGCTGCCCATGCCCGAAAAGAAGGCCAATGTTTCGGTTACGCTGACTGACTCATACCGGAAGGTCGTGGCTTCGATGACCCATACCGTAGACCCCGGTGACATACTCATCAGGCCCATAGGCCAGAATCCTCCAAAATGGGAATATGTGCACCACGGCGGCAGCAGCGCTGACTGCATTGATGTGGTCATTCTGCCCGAAGGCTATACGCAGGATGAAATGGAAAAGTTCCGCAAGGATGCCAGGACAGCAGTCAGCAGCATTCTCTCACATTCTCCCTTTGACAGGCTGAAAGACCGTTTCAACTTCATCGCTGTCGAACTGCCCTCAAAGGAGTCCGATGCCAGCGACCCCAAGACCGGCAGCTGGAGAAACACCGCGCTTTCATCGAACTACAGCACGTTCTACACCGACCGTTACCTGACGACCAGTCGGGTGAGGCAGATGCATGACCTGATAGCCGGCGTACCCTATGAGCATATCATCATTCTGGCCAACTGCAATGTGTACGGCGGTGGGGGCATATTCAATTCCTACACCCTGACCACAGCCAACCACAGTGCGTTCGAACCGGTTGTGGTACATGAGTTCGGCCACAGTTTCGGCGGCCTGGCTGACGAGTATTACTATGATGACCAGTACGAACAGTACTACAATGACAGCACTGAACCCTGGGAACCGAACCTGACTACCAGGGTCGATTTCGCATCGAAATGGAAGGACATGATTCCTGCAGGCGTGCAGCAGCCCGTGCCGGTTCCGGTCAAGGCACCGACATCGCCCATGAACGATGCTCAGCGCAAGGCTGTCGCCGCACTTCCGGCCACAGGACTGTATGAGGGCGGCGGATACATGTCAAAGGGCGTGTGGCGCGGTTCGTTCGACTGCCGCATGCACACCAATTCATGTGAAGCGTTCTGCCCCGTGTGCCAGCGGTCGCTTGAACGCATAATACGTTTCTACACCGAACAGATGCGCTGATACGCGCTTTTTCGTAAGTTTGCAGCATGATAGTAAGAAGCAAGGCTCCACTCAGACTGGGATTCGCGGGCGGCGGCAGTGACGTTTCGCCCTACAGTGACATATACGGCGGACTTGTGCTGAACGCAACAATCAACCTGTATGCGTACTGCACAATTGAGGAAACGGCTGGTGACAGCATCACTTTCCAGGCAACTGACCTGGGACAGTCCTGTACATGCCCCCTTGCAGCGGAAGTGCCGGTTGACGGCATACTGGACCTTCACAAGGGCGTGTTCAACCGCGTGATCAAGGATTTCGGCGTGCAGCCGCGCGCCTGCCGCATAACCACTTATTCCGATGCCCCCGCCGGCAGCGGCCTTGGTTCGTCATCGACCATGGTGGTGTGCATACTCAAGGCTTTTGTGGAGTGGTACAACCTCCCCATGGGTGATTATGAGATTGCCCGTCTCGCATGGCAGATTGAAAGGGTTGACCTGGGGCTTAGCGGCGGCAAGCAGGACCAGTACGCAGCCGCTTTCGGCGGTTTCAACTTCATGGAATTCCTGCCCGACGGCAATGTCATTGTCAATCCGCTGCGTGTAAAACGGTGGATAGTTGACGAACTTGAATCATCCATAGTACTCTACTATACCGGCGCGTCACGTTCATCGGCCGCCATAATTGAGGAGCAGAAGAAGAACACCAGCAGTGGCAATGAAGACGCCATTCAGGCCATGCACCGCATACGCCAGAGTGCAATTGACATGAAGCGCGTGCTGCTGGAGGGCAATGTGAGCGGCTTTTCCGCCATTCTGGGCAAGGCGTGGGAGGACAAGAAGAAAATGGCCAGCGCCATAAGCAATCCCATGATTCAGGAAGCGTTCGATGCCGCGTTCGCGGCAGGAGCTGTGGCCGGAAAGGTAAGCGGAGCGGGTGGCGGCGGTTTCATCATCTTCATGACTGACCCTGCAAAGCGCCGTCTTGTCATCAACGCGCTGAACGCCATGCCCGGTCAGGTGGTGGGCTTCCAGTTCAGCGAGGGCGGTACCCACGGCTGGAAGATTTTCGTCTGATCATTCCCAAAGCAGGAACTCCATTCCGCAGTTTTCAGCGAATTGCCTGTCTGACGGCTGGTCGCCAATCATCAGGCTGCGCTGCATCGTTATGTCCGGGAAGTCACGCATGGCCTGCAGTGCCATGCCTTTTCCGGGTTTGCGCATGGGGTCGCTGCCGCTGACTGCGGTGCATACGTATATGCGGTCAATGCGTCCGCCTGATTCAGCAATTGCGGAAAGCATGCGTGCATGAATGTCCTCCAGATCAGACTCCGTCATTAGCCCCCTGCCCACGCCACGCTGGTTCGTGACAATGATTATGTGCCTGAAATGCCTGGAATATTGTCCGATGAAATCGAGGAAACCCGGATTGAAGCTGAATTCGGACCAGTTCTTCACATAGTCACCCGGCAGCCACACGTTGACCACGCCGTCGCGGTCAAGGAACAGCGTGTCACAGCGGTCAAGTATGTCCTGCGGAATGGTCATAGCATGATGTTTGCCGGCAGAACCTGCTGGGCCAGACTGTAGTCCTGCGGTATGCCTATGTCAATGAATGTGCCGTCACACCGGTAGCCGTTTATTGTGCCGGCCAGCGCCTGCGGTTCCAGAACCTCCTTTTCAAAAGAGAACTTCTCCGGCATGCCGTCCATCAGGCCGCTGTCTGAAGTAAGGCAGTATACGCCGCCGTTTATCAGTCCACGGCTGCAGTAACGCTTTTCGTTGAAAGAAACCACACGTCCGTCCGTATTGCAGCTTACTGTGCCGTAGCGGCTGAAATCAGTCATCGGCTTCAGAGCGATTGAAAGCGGACAGCCGGAATCCATATGCGCTGATTTGAAAGCGTCAATGTCAACGTCAAAGAAAGTGTCTCCGTTCAGAATCACGCAGTTTCCGCTCTGGACCTTGGAAAGCGCCAGACGCATTCCGCCGCCTGTTCCCAGCGGTGTCTCCTCAATGACCCAGGTAATGTCAAACGGGAAACGGCTGCGGTCTGACCCGACCCAGTCCGTCACCACATGGCTCAGGTGTCCCAGCGACAGGACCACACGTCCCACGCTGAATCTTTCCAGCCATTTGAGCATATACTTCAGGAACGGCTCGCCGGCAATGGGCGCCATGCACTTCGGGACGTCGCTGACAACGCTCTGCAGGCGTGTTCCCAGTCCTCCGGCCAGTATGACGACATCGGTCTTCATTTCTTTCCGAACAGGTTCTCTTCAACTATGGCGCAGACTATGTGGCCTATGAGAATGTGTGATTCCTGAATGCGCGGCGTGCAGTCTGAAGGAACCTTGATGCACAGGTCACAAAGCCCGTCCATGAGGCACTCCCTGCTGCCGGTCAGACCTATGGATGTTATGCCCTTTTCGCGGCACACCTTCAGGGCTTCGACAATGTTCTCCGAATTGCCTGATGTGGAAATGCCGATGAAAACGTCACCTTTTGAACCCTGGGCCTGAATCTGGCGGGCGAACATGTACTTGAAACCTATGTCGTTGCCTATTGCGGTCATGACTGACGTGTCCGTACTCAAGGAGTGGGCCGGAATGCCCGGACGGTCAAAGTAGAACTTGTTGACCAGTTCGCCGGCCAGGTGCTGGGCATCGGCGGCCGAACCTCCGTTGCCGGCCAGCAGGGCGCTGTGTGAGTCCCTGTAGGCACGTGTGAGAATCTCCGCGGCCTGGGCTATCTGTGCAAGCAGTACCTCGTTCTCCAGAATGGACTGCTTCACTGCTATTGACTGTGCAATTTCTTCCTTGATGCTCTTCATAAACTGTATGTTTTATTCCGCAATTTCTGCGGCCTTTCTGACTGACCTTGTCATATTTGACCAGGCGTATTGTCTCTTCTCCTGGAGAATGCCTTCCTTGAACTGCTCCTGGCGGCCGTTTTCAAAGAAGTCCACCAGGACGCCGGCAATCTGTTCCACATCGGGTTCCACCACATATCCGGCCCTGCCGTCGGGAACGATTTCCGCCAGACCGCCCACATTTGTGACCAGCATGGGCTTTTCAAAGTGGTATGCAATCTGGGTCACGCCGCTTTGTGTGGCTGACTTGTAGGGCTGGACTATTATGTCCGATGCACCAAAGTAGAAGCGTACCTGGCTGTCGGGCACAAAGTCGCTCTTCCATATTACCAGTCCTTCCAGACCCAGCTGCTTTTCCAGTTCGAAGTACTTTTCCGAACCGCTGTAGAATTCGCCGGCAACTATGAGCCGTACGTTCATCTTACGGAAACGGCTGTCGGCATATGCTTTGAGCATGAGGTCCAGACCCTTGTAGTCACGTATAAGTCCGAAGAACAGCATGTAGCGGTACTGCGGGTCCAGCCCCAGTGTGGCCAGCGCCTCTTCACGTGTCACCTTGGGACCGAAATTGTCATACAGCGGATGTCGGCAGAACACCCGCGGCTTGACGGTGTCAAACTGGCCCAGGTCATTCAAGACCGAATCCGACATGGCGATGAAACCGTCAACCGAACGTGTGAAATATCGGCCGAAAAGGCGGTCGCCCGGGCGGTGCTCATGGGGGATTATGTTGTCCAGAATGGAAACGGCTTTCGTCTTGCCGTTCTTGCGCGCACGCCGAGCTATGGTTCCCAGACACGGAGCCATGAACGGCAGCCAGAACTTTATTACCAGCACATCGGGCTCCATCCTGCGTATTTCACGGCCCACCTTGAGCCAGTTAAGCGGATTGACTGAATTGACTTTACGTACAACAGTAAGATCCGTCGGTGCAGGTTCATCGGAATACTGGGTCTTGCCCGGAAACAGGAATGAAGGGTACTGCAGTGTGAACGTGTACACTGTCACACTGTCGCCCTCATTCTGGAATTCGTGCGCCAGACGTTCGTTATAGACTGCCAGACCGCCGCGGTAGGGCCAGGCCGTTCCAAGAATCACAGTTTTCATTGTGCCTGTACTGTTTAATTTCACAAAAGTAGCAAAATCGCTTGAAATGGGGCTGAAAAATTGTACTTTCGCAGATTATCAGAAGAAATTAGTTTGAACATGGAGAAGAATAAGATGTGGCAGAAGTGTCTGCCGGTAATTGTGGCGGTTGCCCTTTTCGCAGTGCTGTCATGCGTTTACTGTCTGCCTGTCCTTCAGGGCAAGGTCATTTATACCGGTGATGACGTCCAGGGCCGTGCCGCTGTTCAGGAGTCAGTGAAGTATCATGAGGATACCGGCAACTACACGTGGTGGACCGGTTCAATGTTCGCCGGCATGCCCAATTACCAGATAGGCGGAGGCAAGTATCTGTCCAGCAGGCTCATGCAGCCCATCATCAAACTTTGCCATCCGTCATCAAAGAAAATGCCGCTGGTGTTCATCATGTTCTTCTGCAGCTTCTACATCATGTTCCGGGCCTTCAGGGTGGACAAGTGGCTGAGCATAGTTGCGGCCCTGGCCACAGGCTTTTCATCGTATTTCTTCATAATTGAGGCCGCCGGACACAACGGCAAGGCATGGTCCATTGCCATGATGTCAGTGGTCCTGGGCGGTTTCTACCTGATATTCCGCAAGCGCTACGGCTGGGGAGTTGTACTGACCATGATATTCACCGCCATGGGCTTCTCGCCTCATCCGCAGATGGCATACTACATGTTCATGCTCATAGGACTGCTTTTCATAGTCGAAATATGGCAGCACATCAGGGAGAAGCGTTACAAGGACCTTGTTCTGGCAACCGTTCTCTTTGCCGGCTCGGTGCTTGTGGGCATGGGTACGGGCAGTGCCAATATCTTCGCCAACAAGGAATATGCCGCTGAAACAATGCGCGGCGGCCATTCCGAACTTACAACCCAGGCCGATGCCAACAAGACCCGCGGCCTGAATCTGGACTATGCCACCCAGTGGAGTTACGGAATAGGCGAATCACTGACTTTCCTTATTCCGGGTTACATGGGCACCGCATCGGGAACTGACGTAGGTACTGAATCGGTATTTTACAGGGAACTGGTAGGAAAGGGCGTTTCAAAGTCCAATGCAGCCGACATATGCAGTCAGGCTCCCACCTATTGGGGCGAACAGCCTTTCACCGTGGGTTCCGTCTACGCCGGTGCAGCGGTATGTTTCCTGTTCCTTCTCGGACTCCTTATAGTGAAGGGCCCCTACAAATGGGGTCTGCTCATTGCAACGTTCCTTTCGTTCGCCCTTTCGTGGGGAAAGAACTGGATGGGCCTTACATCGTTCTTCTTTGACTGGTTCCCCATGTATGACAAGTTCCGTTCGGTTTCATCGATACTTATAGTCGCTGAAATAACCATGCCGCTGCTTGGCTTCCTGGCCGTAAAGCAGATAATGGACGGAAAGGTAGAAAAGAAGGAAATAAACAGGAACATATACATCGCTGCCGGCATTACAGGCGGCATATGTCTTTTCCTGGGTCTTTTCGGAGGTTCGCTCTTCTCATTCACATCGTCCTATGACGCAGAACTGGGATTCCCTGACTGGGCATATCAGGCGCTCATTTCACAGCGCGCATCAATGCTGCGAAGCGATTCGTTCCGTTCACTGCTGTTCGTGCTGCTGTCAGCCGGTACGGTATGGCTGTTCGCCAACGGGAAGCTGAAGGAGAAGTGGATGGTCATTGCCATGGGCGTAATTGTCATAGCGGACATGTGGCCCGTTGACCGCCGTTTCCTCAACGACAGCAACTATGTTACTCCCAAACAGAGTCAGAACGTATATGCAATGCAGCCGTATGAGAAGGCCATACTCTCTGATCCGGATCCGCATTTCCGTGTCTTCAATCTGGCAGCCAACACATTCAATGACGCGCGTACATCTTATTACCTGAAATCATTGGGCGGTTACAGTGCAGCCAAGCTGCGCCGTTATCAGGACATCATTGACCGTTATCTGTCAAATGTCGACATTGATGTGATAAGCATGCTCAATGCCAAGTACATAATTACCAAAGGTGATGATGGAAGCATTGCACCCATGCTCAATCCGGACGCACTTGGCAATGCCTGGTTCGTAGATACTCTCCTGGTTGCTGAAAATCCGATAGAGGAATGTGACGCATTGGGAAGGATAAATCTCAGGACACAGGCCGTACTTGACCGTGAATTCCAGGAAAACGTAAGGGATTTCCAGTACGGTTCAGGTGCCGGTTCGACAATCAGCCTGAACACATATGCCCCTGATGCACTTACATACAGCGCAGACGCGAAACGTGACGGTGTGGCCGTATTCTCTGAGATTTACTATCCCTACGGATGGAAGGCTTACGTTGACGGAAAGGAAACGGACATTTTCCGTGTAAACTACCTGCTGCGCGCAATCAACGTGCCGGCCGGAAGCCATGACATACGTTTCGAATTCCGTCCCGACAGTGTCAGGAAGGGTGATATGCTGTCCGTGTTCTGTGTGGTTCTGATGTACGCTGTCGTTATAGCCTTGACAGCAGGAACTCTAATAAGGGCACGTCGTCAGCGTAAGTCAGCTTGATGTTGTTCTCCTCACCGCGTACAATGCCCACCTTCTCTTCCGGCAGGTAGCGCAGCACGGTTCCGCAGTCATCGGTGGCGGTGAAGGCAGGATCCTTCAGCGCAATTTCATACGCTTTCTGAATGGTCTTCTGGCGGAATCCCTGCGGTGTCTGCATACACCACAGCAGGTTGCGGTTCTGAACTGATACCATTTCGCGGCCGTCGGCGTCACACTGTACTATGGTGTCAACTGACGGGACTGCCACATCGACCGCATTGTATTCCTCCATGGCCTTTATGCAGTCCGATATGATGCGCTGTGAAACCAGCGGACGTGCTGCATCATGGAACAGCATTACTGTGTCGGGCCTGTCAGAGAATGCGCGCACAGCAGCCAGGCTTGAATCATAACGCTCCCTGCCGCCGGCAATCACCATGCTGACCTTGTTCCAGCCGTTTGCGCTGACCATCCCCTCAACACGTCCAATGAACTGCGGTGATGTGACAATCACAATCTGTGTAATGCCGGCATTCTGCTGGAATGCGTTCACGGAATATTCCAGAACGGTCTTTCCGCCCAGCTGCAGAAACTGCTTGGGTGTGGAAAGACCGGTTCGTGAACCGGAGCCTGCCGCAAGTATGACTCCGACTGTTTCCATATCGTTCAGCAGACCTCGCTGCCGGGTTTGACCTGTTTCTGAACGCCTGTCACAGCCAGTGTGCCGTCAGCGTCAAGCGCGCTCAGTATCATGCCCTGGCTCTCTATTCCGCGTATCTTGCGCGGGGCCAGATTGGCAATGAAGCATACCTGCTTTCCTACAAGCTCTTCGGGCTTGTACCACTGCGCAATGCCTGAAAGTATGGTGCGGCCGCCAAGACCGTCATCGATTCTGAACTGCAGCAGTTTGTCGGCCTTGGGAACCTTCTGGCATTCCAGAACGGTACCTACGCGGATGTCCAGCTTCTCGAATTCGCTGAAATCGATATTGGCTTTGATGGGGTTGGCTGGCTTTTCAGCGGCAGCCTTCTTTTCGTTCTCCTCCTTGGACTTCAGCAGCTTCTGAATCTGTGCGTCAATGACATCGTCCTCAATCTTTTCGAACAGAAGTTCTGCCTTGCCCAGCCTGTGGCCGGCTTCAAGCAGGTCGATGCTTCCCAGACGGTCCCACTGGACGCTGTCCAGACCTATCATGCCGCGCAGTTTCTCGCTGGAGAACGGCAGGAACGGCTCAAATGCGATGGACAGGTTGGCCACCAGCTGCAGGGCTATGTTCAGGATGGTCTTCACGCGCTCCATATCAGTCTTGGCCAGTTTCCAGGGCTCGGTATCGGCCAGATACTTGTTGCCTATGCGGGCCAGGTTCATGGCCTCCTTCTGGGCCTCGCGGAACT
>JAKSIS010000044.1 GCA_024398665.1 Bacteroidaceae bacterium | reverse complement strand
ACATCGTCAAAGTGGCTGATAATCAGCTAACTTTATTCTGAAACAAATTCATCGAGCTCACGTTAACTTATAGTGTGGCAACTACTAAATTACTTAATATCAGCCATTTATCCAAATATTTCAGACACAAATATCATATATTTATAACACTTTTTTCGACCTTTGTTCTACTGCTGCAAAGTTGTCTGTTGAAGTGACGAAAGCGGACTATTTGAAATGTAATTTGTTGATAACTATATATTTATAAACTTTTTAACGAACTATTGAAAAATGTAAGTTATGGCTCTTCGGTTCCCTGGGCGGCTATTCGGTTATGGAAATATTTGTATTTTTGTTGTAGTGAATCGGCAAAATCTGCGTTTACTGTATAGAAACAAGATTGACAGGCCACATGACCGAACGTGAATTTGAGACTCTGGTCAGGGAACACCGCGGCACAATCTACACTGTGTGCTACATGTTTTCAAATGACAAGGATGAGGTTGCAGACCTTTTTCAGGAAACCCTTGTAAACCTTTGGAAGGGCGCCGGCAAATTAAGGGATGAAAGCGCGCTGAATTCCTGGGTATGGAAAGTCGCCTTGAACACCTGCATCTCCTTTGACCGCAAGAAGAAACGCGGTGTCAGGACCGAAACGCTTGACATGGACATCGACCTCTTTGATTCCGGAAAAGATGAAACCAGCCAGTTCGCTCTTCTGCGTGAACGCATTGGCCGATTAGGTCCGTTTGACCGCGCCATTGTCCTTCTCTGGCTTGAGGACATGAGCTACGAAGAGATAGGACAGATTGTGGGCATATCGGTCAAGAACGTGTCAGTACGGCTTGTCAGAATCAAGGAACAACTTAAAACGATGCAGTAATATGGAAACGACCGATGACACCCTGCTTGAAATGCGTCAGCAGCTGAAACAGTTGCATAAAACGCTCGATACCCAGAATATTGTCAATGAACGCATGCTGCTCGATTCTATCAGAAAAATGACTGATGCAAGCAGCACTGGCAGCGGTGTATCGATAATATTGCTGATTTTCTTTGGGCTGATTATGTTGCCGACTCTGTACGCATGTGGCATATCCATACCCATCATTGTTTTTGCGGCTCTGATAATGACCATTGCCATTGTTGCTGGCATAATCAATATTATACAGATTCCTGATCTGGACGGTGACCTGGCTGTCGTAGCCCGGTATTATATCCGCCTGAAACAACGGAGTCAGAAAATAGGGAAAATAATCACACCTGTCTGGGTGGTATGGCTGCTTTTACTGTTAGTGGAAATGTGCAGAAACATGAATAATATGGAAATCTGTTATGCGCTGCTTGGCGCTCTCATTGGCAGTATCATAGCCTTATGCACCATTTTGAAGAGGAATTCCGATTTGAATGAGTCATTGGACAGTCTCATTTCAGAAATTGAAAAGCTGACGGACGAAACCAAATAGTCTGCGGGAAATGTTCTCCAATAAGATGAAGGCGGGCAGAAACCACATGCCGACTGTTCATATGATGTCCAAAAGCGTTAAGTTGTACCTGATTACCAGCTACCGTTATGCACCCTTAGCGGGACAAAAAATATAAAGGATAAAAACACTAAACTTTGGGCATTTCTGCATTTTCCGCATTATCAAAGTAACGCAGGTGCGGACGTTTTGATTACCATCCATAAGAAGTAAAACACACCAAAGCTATATACTGTTGACAAAAATGAAAAGTATGATAGTTTTCTTATCGTAAATAATAAGTAAGTTTGTACTCAATCTGTTTCTAAGATGGTTAATGAGGTTTTACATACAATCCCTACTGAAGGAGAACAGCCTTCTCAGTTTGCAGAAAGAGTTGGCGTTATGTATGCAAAAGCTTCAGCCCAGAAGGATAAGAAAACTAAAGGTCAGTTCTTTACTCCAAATGCCATTTCCAGATTTATGGGAGAACTGGCAACTCCTAATCATAACAAATCAATTTCTATTCTGGATCCAGGTTGCGGAACAGCCAATCTTTCATGCGCCTTGATAGAGCACCTTGTTGAGAGCTCCCACCCAAGTGAAATAACCCTGACACTTTACGAGACGGACAAGAAAGTAATCCCTTACACCAAGCAGGTGCTGGCTTATTTGAAGACTTGGTGTCATGGTAAGGAAGTCAAACTGAATAACATACTTAAAGAAGAGGACTTTGTGCTTCAAAACTATGAAAGCCTGAAGGAAGAAGTTACTCTTTTTGGAGAGATGTATTGCTCAGATAAATTTGATTACATTATATCCAACCCTCCCTATTTCAAGCTGGCAAATGATGACATACACACTAAAGCTTGTGCCAGCATAGTGGATGGACAGGCTAATATATACGCCCTGTTCATGGCCATCTGTTCAAGATTGCTGCATGATAATGGTCAGATGATATTTATTACCCCCAGAAGTTTTGCTTCAGGAAGATATTTCCAGTCATTCAGGAACTATCTGTTCAAGCACGTCTATATAGACTTTATACATCTTTTCAATACCAGAAAAGATACTTTCTCAAAGGATGAGGTGCTCCAGGAACTTGTCATTATGAGGATGCACCCGGCTAAGAATGCCACATCAATAACAGTATCTTTCAGTCAGGGCATTAAGGATCTGGATAAACCGAACAAGAAGCAATATGCGGCAAAGGATATAGTGGATGTTGACAGTGCAGAAAAGGTTGTCTATCTACCTGTAGATAGACACGATGAAGCTATCTTGAACCTATTCCGCTCTTGGGACGGAAATATGGAAAAGTATGGCATCAGGATCTCAACTGGACCGGTAGTGGCATTCAGGGCGTACGATTACATTGAAAATACCCCAGCGGATGATACTGTACCTCTATACTGGCTCCATAATGTAGTAAAGATGCTATGCGACCACCCTGTCCAGAAGAAAGATAAGGGACAATACATAAAAGTGGCTCCTGGAACAAAAGCTATGTTGCTCCCGAACAAGAACTATGTGCTATTAAGGAGGTTCAGTTCCAAAGATGACAGCAGCCGATTGGTTGCAGCACCATATTTTGGTAATATGACGGAGTATGAATTTGTTGGAATTGAGAATAAATTGAACTATATTTACCGTCCGAAAGGGCATCTGCGCAGAGATGAAGTAATGGGCCTCACGGTATTGCTTGACAGCGATATTTTTGATGCATACTTCAGAACATTCAACGGAAACATTAACGTGAGTGCAACAGAATTGCGTATGATGCCACTACCGGCTATTGAAACCATACGAGAGATTGGTAAGAAGATTATTTTAAGAAACAATTACTCCATTGATTATATCAATGATCTGGTCATGGAATACTTTAAAATAGATAAGTAATGAGCAAAATCACAGAAGCACAAGAGATACTGAAAGAGCTGGGACTGCCCACTGCGCAGCAAAACGAATTGTCGGCATTGACACTACTATCACTTTGCAGTATTAAGGAAGATATGAAATGGTCTGGGGCAACGCGTTCAAGTCAACGCATTACCAAAGAAATCATGGCTTTTGTGAATGAGAATTACAAGGCAGATGCACCATACGCCCCAAATACGCGTGAGACATTCCGCCGTCATGTTCTCCACCAGTTTATCCAGGCTGAAATTGTCAATTACAACCCTGATGACCCTACATTACCGGTAAACAGCCCCAACGCCCACTATGCAATTACTCCGGAGGCGCTGAAAGTGATTAAGTCTTATGGTTCTACCAGCTGGAAAAAACGTGTAAAGGAATTTACCGATAATATTGAGATATTAAGAGACAAATATGCCAAGGAGCGTCAAATGCATCGTATCCCCCTTACTATAGAAGGAAATGAGTATTACCTATCTCCAGGCACTCATAACGAAGTACAGGTTGCGGTAGTTGAAGAATTTGCACCGAGGTTTGCACCCGGCGGAAAGCTGCTTTACATTGGTGACACTGAAAACAAGGATCTATATGTAAACTCAGTTGCTCTTGCAACATTGAACCTACCCATTACCGAACACTCCAAACTGCCGGATATTGTTATAAGTGATGACAATAAAGGCTGGCTGTTCCTTATTGAGGTAGTTACATCGCATGGACCGGTATCAGCCAAACGAGTTGTTGAACTGGAAGAGTTTACAAAGGACTGTCCGTATGGCATTGTCTATGTCACAGCTTTCCCGAATGCAAAAGAGTTCAAGAAATATGTAGATGATATTGCTTGGGAAACAGAGGTTTGGTTATCAGACACCCCGGATCATATGATTCATTTCAACGGCGACAGATTCATTGGACCGAGATAGCAACAAACATGATATCAATCCCCGCTACCAAGAGCAGACGGTAGCGGGGATTGATTGTTTTTGATTGTATGATAGTCAGTCTATCAGGATGAGACGGTTTTCAGTCTCATCCAGACGGACATGATGATTGAAATCTGTACTACGGCCGTCATTCACGGCCGATATGTTAATGCCTCTATTCCGGAACTCATCTATGAGTGCCGCGATACAGCTGGCACGGACAGAAGTCCAGCCGGTGTTACCGACCTCACTATTAAATGACTCTACTAAACTCTGTGATGATGCTACAGCGAAACGTGCAGCGTACTCTTGATAGTACTTGTTGTGAGATTCTGTACTCATAATTAGGATCTTTTTTTGAAGTTATACATTAAACTACCGCATCGTACCTTGACCACCGTGGCATCCTATCTGCTCGGTTGGTGCGGTGGGCCTCATGAGGCTCCTGCTCTTGATGCTGGGACAAAGGTAAGAAGTTTATTGGAATGAAGATGGTTTTTTTATAAGTTTGCGGATAAATAAAAACCTTATTATGAAAAGGATTATACTCTTTGGCCTTATCCTGATTTCATCTTTTGCTCTAGGGCAAAATCCTGTGATTTCAAAAGCACATAGTGTTTATGTAAATTACAGTATAATGTCATTTGACCGTTTTGAGCCTTGGATGGAAGGAATTGATGTTAATGCAGAAGCGCATTTCTATGTGCCAATGAATGGATTTGGATTAGGTTATGAATATAGTTTCCCTGTATTGAAATCAGCGCCATTACTTGTTAGTGCTGGAGCTAACTTTAATTATTCATTTGGTACTAAAGAGTATATGGATGACTCTTATGGACCTAATGAAAAATGGAAACGAGAATTGAAGTATGGATTCATATCTGTGCCGGTTAATGTAGAATATTCATTGTGTTTAGGTGAATTCTTGGTATCTCCACAAATAGGCATTGGGATGAAATTCAACTGCTACTTCCGTGAAGCATACTACCGTAATCTTACCGATAAAACGGCAGAGTACAGTATGAATAAAATTCTATTACCTGAAAATTTGAATTATAATCCTGAGAGTAGTTTTTTGCAGTTTTTTGGCGATATAGGTTTAAACATATCATTTAAAAAATGGTTTGTAGGATGCTCTTATTTCTATGATTTTAATCATTTCAAAAAAGAGGAAGTATATATTATTGATGGTACTGGTACTATTATCGAATATTCAACAGTAGATTATAACACTTTTCAGATCAGACTGGGATATAGGTTGTGATAATAGAAACATCTCTGACATTTAATGGCCCAGGGAAGCGATACTTTTGTGCTTAATAGAAAACTGCGAATTTTCCACAAGTCTCATAAACTACTGAAAAAACAAAGGTAGAAAAAAGGGGGAAAAGGAGTATTTCGCCAAGGTGAAAACTCCTTTTGTTATTTTTCTTTTGGCCAGCAAACAAAGTTGAAATGTTGACATCATATAAGTAAACATCAACTTGTCAACTAAATTATGACACCCATAATTTGTCATGCAGTTGGCAGAAAACATCTGCATTTTTTCCACCCTTAATTTACAATGTGCCTACAAATTTGAACTGCTTACCAAAAGAAAAATCCTATAAGTGATTGACTTACAGGATTTTAACCTCTTGGGTGCCTGGTGGGACTCGAACCCACGACATTCAGAACCACAATCTGACGCTCTAACCAACTGAACTACAGGCACCGTGATAGAGCTTTCCTTGAAAAGCGGTGCAAAGATACCGCTTTTATTTGGTAATCGCAACAGCGCCAGGTTATTTTTTTCTTTGGAGATGTCTATGATACAGTCAGCGGCCGCCAAGGTCTGTCTCCATGACATAGTCATTCATATAGTAGCCATGGCCTATTGGATTGTCACGCTGACCGGCCTTGCGCATGCCTATATGTTCATAGAACGTGACGGCGGTATTGTAGCGGTTCACGTACAGATGCAGTTTTGCCGGGTCCGATGCCATCAGTCTGGCCGCATCGCAGACGGCATCAAACAGACGGCGGCCCAGTCCGGTTTTCCGGAATTCCGGAAGCACATAGAGTTTGTCCAGCAGGAACATGGTATCGGACTCCTTTCTGAGCGAAGCATAGCCCTGCCCTTCCTCAATGAGAAAGACGGCCTCACCGCTGCCTATCTGGCCGCTGAGAACAGGAAGCGAATACATCATCTCCATCATATATTCAATCTGCTGCTGTGACAGAATTGTGCGGTAAGCGTCACGGAAAGCTATGTCGGCCATGGCCCTGATGGCCGGAACGTCTTCAAGTACTGCCCTGCGTATCATATGAAAGAATGAATGAACTTACTGCAAAGATATGGAACCTGCACGAAAAAAGCCGCTGGAGAGCGGCTTTTCTGTCGGGATGACAAGATTCGAACTTGCGACCCCCTGGTCCCAAACCAGGTATTCTACCGGGCTGAACTACATCCCGCAAAGCGGCTGCAAAGGTAGTCTTTTAATGTGAACCTGCAAACTTTTATCTTATTATATGTGCAGGCATGTCGCTGTTGGCAATTTTCAGTTCAACAATGCCTGATGAATATGGTCCTATCTCATACTGGTTGAATATGAACGTCACGGAATCCTTCCCTATGATGAAATTGTCCGGCACATACATTTCCGTATTGGAGAAAAAGCCCTTTTCATCGAGCTGCGAACGTTCGGTGCAACCGGCAATCCGGAAAAGTTCCTTTTCCAGAACAGGCACAAGCTTCTCCCTGTAACCGTTCACGAAATAGTCATCGGGCGTAATCAGAGTACCGTCTGTCATGTAGTTGCGGCAGGTCTTGAATGAAGCTCCGTGAGCCCCGCCGGCATACTCATAAATCAGTATGTTGCAGTTTATTATATCACTCCCGTTACCATTGGCAATATCAGTTCTCAAACTGTACACATAATCAATGTCCGATGTGGTGTAACCGTTTTCACTGTCATATTCCTTCAACTCCCTGATTTCATCCCTGAACTGCGTTATGCGCAGATCAATGAATTTTATCATGGCGTCACGCACATCATCCTGGGGCGCTCCGAAAAGCAGCCCGCTGATATCACGGTTAAAGGCCGATGAAAACGCCGAATCCGAACCGTTGGCATGCAGTACGCTTATGTCAAAACTGTATGACGGATGCTGCTCGCCCTGAGTATACGGGATAGTTTCCTTGAATGTTATGTACTGGAAAGAATAGTCGTCAGGAACGCCGCATGATATGACCGCAGACAATGCCGCGGCAAGGAATGTCACTTTTGCCGGACTCATATGCAAAATGATTTTGTCAATGACAAATATAAGGTATTTCACGGATAAAATCAGTACTTTTGCCATATGAGAATAGGTTTTGATGCAAAACGCGCATTCCTGAATTTCACCGGACTGGGGAATTACAGCAGGTATGTCATGGATCTTGTCATGCGTTCGCACCCCGGGCACAGTTATGTGGCATATTCGCCAAAACCGCCACGCGGGCGCGCCGTTCCGTTTGCAGACAGACTTCCTGACCTGGAGAAGGCCGGTCCGTCAGGGTTATGGAAGAAATTCCCTTCCCTGTGGCGCAGCCTGGCAATCACCCGTCTTCTTGAAAAGGACAGCATTGACATGTATTGGGGACTCAGCAACGAACTGCCGCTGAACATTGGCAGGAACCGTCAGACTAGGAAAGTCATGACAATGCATGACCTCATATATATCCGATGCAAGTCGAACTACAAGCCGCTTGACAGGTGGATATACGACTGGAAATACAGCCGTTCATGCAGAAAGGCCGATACGATAATTGCTGTCAGCGAATGTACAAAGCGCGACATCATGCAGTTCTACGGAATACCTGAAGACAGGATACATGTAGTCTATCAGGGCTGTGACGCTTCGTTCCGCCAGCCGGCGGACCCTGCACGCATGGAACAGGTACGCCTGAAATACGGTCTGCCCGAACGTTTTGTCCTCACTGTGGGAACAATTGAGGAACGCAAGAACGCGCTGCTTGCAGCAAAGGCCCTTGTGCAGCTGCCTTCCGATGTCAGCCTTGTGCTGGTGGGCCGCCACAAGCCGTATGCTGACAGCATAGTCAGATTCGCCGCCGCGAATTCCATCAGTGACCGCATAATTGAACTGAACAGCGTAGACTTTCAGGACCTGCCCTCAATATACCGTCTGGCATCGGTTTTCGTCTATCCTTCCAGATATGAAGGTTTCGGCATTCCCATTCTCGAGTCACTGTGTTGCGGAACTCCCGTCATAGCAGCCACAGGTTCATGCCTTGAAGAGGCCGGAGGTCCCGCATCGGTCTACATCAGTCCCGATGACAGTGACGCACTGGCCCGCGAACTGAACCGCCTGCTGGAAAACCCCGATGAATGCGCAAGAATGGCCGCAGCCGGACTGGAATACTCATTGCGTTTCACGGATACGGCAATATTGGAGGATCTGGACAAGGTTCTCTTCTGAACTGTTGCACATTCAGGACGGATGTGCTATATTTACCGTCAGTTACATATCACATACCATATGAAAGACATACTCTACTCCTATGCTTTGGACCCGTCAGGCCGCCCCGTCCACATTTCAGACATCACAAGAGACATCCGCAGCACGTTCACATGCATCCAGTGCGGCACACCAATGCTGCCCAAGCTGGGGGACATACGCCGGCACCATTTCTCACACGCATCAGCATGTTCATGCAGCCAGGAATCCTATCTTCACCGTCTGGCCAAGACGCTCCTGAGAGAAAAGTTCAATGAAATGGACTCTTTCCCCATTGAAATGGTCCGGCTTGCAAGGTGTTCGCATTTCCAGGATTGTGAATTCTACATTGAGGACATTTGCGTGAAGAAAGAATTCGAATCATTTGACCTGAAACGCTATTATGACACCTGCAGGGAAGAATGTGCGGTAAACGGATACGTTGCGGACCTGCTGCTGAGCGACAGCACAGGAAGGATCAGCGAACCGCTGCTGATTGAAGTCCGTGTGACACACCAATGCAGCGGTGAAAAGCGGGATTCCGGCTTGAGGATAATTGAAATACCGGTTGGTTCGGAATCCGATGTCATGTACTATGCGACCAATCCGCTGCGGGAAGGTGAAGTCAGCCTGTTCGGTTTCATAAGGCAGTCTGCGGAATGCTTGGAACTGTCAAGCCGCCACATGCTGCGTTTCATCCTGTTTGAAAGCGGAAGGATATTCTGCGACGAACCGTCATGCATATACAGACACCGTAAAATGAAACCCGGCTCCCTGCTTGAACTGAACATTGACGCAAGCAGCATTCCGAACGGCATCACCCCACAGCAGGTTGGCATTGTTAAGGCCATTGATCTTGGGATGGACATACGTTCATGCCTGATATGCAGGCACGCCAACAGGAGGAAAGGCATTCTGGACTGCCGCATGAGCCTGATCAGGGACACCCCCGCACACCCGGCGCAGACCTTTGCAAGGACATGCCCATGTTACGCGGCTGATGCCACGCTTCTTGAAGGTATCCGCAAATTGTCCGGATCCGTTCCGGTTTCTCAAGCCGAATGATTACCTTTGTCATATACAAGCCGCAAATCGTACTATGTCCAACAGCTGGTTCCAGTTCAAGCAGTTCACTGTCCGCCAGGATTCATGTGCCATGAAAGTGGGCACGGACGGGGTCCTTCTTGGAGCCTGGTTCACCCTGGAACCCGGACAGAAGGTGCTGGACATAGGCAGCGGTACCGGACTTGTGGCGCTTATGGCCGCCCAGCGCGGTGCCGGATCAGTTACAGCCGTTGAAATAGATGGACCGGCCGCCAGGCAGGCTGTTTCAAATGCCATGTCATCACCGTGGGCAGACCGTATCAGCGTTGTAGAATCGGACATATCGGATTTCATGCCTGACTGCCGTTTTGACCGAATAGTATGCAACCCGCCCTATTTCCGCAATTCCCTGCGCTGTCCCGACAGCGGCCGCAACGCTGCGCGCCACAATGATTCGTTGAGCTATGAGACCCTGGTCCGATGCGTGTCAAGGATGCTTTCATGCACAGGGACCTTTTCAGCAGTACTGCCATATGACATGGCGGAAACATTCATTTCATCGGCGTTTCAGGCCGGTCTGTATGCTGCCCGCCGCACCGACGTGGTGACCGTCACAGGCAAGAAGCCCAAGCGTACGCTCATTGAGTTCTCAATGAATCCGTCAGGCTGCAGCAACAGCCTGCTCAATATGGTTGGAGCAAACGGGGAAGAGACGCCAGAATACACGTCTCTTGTAAAGGAATTTTATCTTAAATACTAGATTTTCCCAGGCTTGTCAGGAATCAGCACCTTAAGGCTTTTGGGTACAATGCTGATATTGATTTCATCCCCTAGCATTACAGGATCACCGTCAAAATGCGCCACGCCGGGTCCGGAACGGTGTATTGTCAGTTCACGGCAGTCGAACATCTTCACGTTTTTGTTTTTGTAGAGCTGTCTGTTGAACAGCTGCAGTGCCATGAGCGGAGCGTCAATGGCTGCGAACGGCGGTATGATTGAAATGTTCAGCAGTCCGTCCTGAAGTGATGCTGTAGGTGCTATGTACGCGTTGTTGCCCCATTGGCCGGCATTGCCGCAGGTGACGATGAACGCTTCGACAGTCTCGTTGGAACCGTCTATGTTAAGCTGGTAGGTTTCGTTCCTGTAGCTGCTTATCTCCCTGATGATATTTTCCAGATAGGTTATTATCCCGCGTGACCCGGATTCTGAAAACGACTTGCTTATCTGGGCATCGAACCCCACCCCGCATGTGCAGAAGAAAGGATGGTCACATATCATGCCGGTATCAATAGTCTCGACCTTTGATTTGTTCAACCATTTTACCGCTTTGAAGGGATCCATGGAAATGCCCATATGGCGTGCCAGACCATTGCCTGAACCGCAGGGGATTATGCCCATGGCCGTATCGGACCCCTTAAGACCGCAGCCCACTTCATTTACGGTGCCGTCACCGCCTACGGCGAACACCACATCATATCCGCTGTCAGCATACTGGCGGGCCAGTTCACGGGCGTGTCCGGCATGCTCTGTCGTGACAATTTCAAAGTCATACAGGTCCCGGTTGACATTGTGTTCAATCAGCGGCTTCACAGGTATCAGCCTGTGGCCTCCGGAAATCGGATTGAACAGAAAAACGGCTTTCTTCTTCATACTATCCGAATAGACAGCGCGAAGGTAAGCAAAAAGAGTGACAGCCCGATTGCCCAGTTGCCCAAAATGACTATTTTTGCGGCCATATGAACAAACTGAGTGAAAGATGTTCGGCATACACCCTGCCGCAGGAAGGTATGGCCAAAGGAATATATCCTTACCACCGGTGTATTTCCAGCAAACAGGATACAGAGGTCATCATGGAGGGCAGACGTGTCCTCATGTTCGGTTCGAATTCGTATCTGGGCCTTACCAGCCACCCGAAAGTGATTGAAGCCGCCGTCCGTGCGACCAAACAGTACGGATCAGGATGCGCCGGTTCACGTTACCTGAACGGCACCCTTGACATTCACCGCGCGCTGGAGCATGACCTGGCCGAATTCACCGGCAAGCAGGACGCCATGATCTTCTCAACAGGCTTCCAGTCAAACCTGGGAGTGCTTTCATGCATCACCGGCCGCGAAGACTACATTGTCTGTGACGAACTGGACCATGCGTCAATCGTTGACGGCCGCCGCCTGTCATTCTCCAAGCCCATGAAATTCCGCCACAATGACATGGCATCACTTGAAAAGACGCTGCAGCGCTGTGAGTCCGATGCCCTGAAACTGGTTGTCGTGGACGGTGTGTTCAGCATGGAGGGCGATCTTGCCGACCTGCCGGGCATCGTTGCCCTGAAGGACAGGTACAACTGCTGCATCATGGTCGATGAAGCCCACGGACTGGGTGTCATGGGCGACCACGGCCGCGGCGTATGCAACCATTTCGGCCTTACTGATCAGGTCGAACTCATAATGGGCACATTCAGCAAGTCGCTTGCCGCAATAGGCGGTTTCGTCGCCGCTGACTTTGAGATCATAAACTGGATACGGCACCACTCACGTCCGTACATATTCAGCGCCAGCCCCACCCCGGCCGCAACCGCCGCCGCGCACGCCGCCCTGAACATAATGAAGGAGGAACCCGAAAGGATTGACCGCCTGTGGGAAATAACCAACTATGCGCTGACTTGTTTCCGCCAGCTGGGCTTTGAAATAGGCAACACTTCCACCCCCATCATACCCCTGTACATCAGGGATTTCGACAAGACTTTCGCAATCACCCGCATGCTTTATGACGAAGGCGTTTTCGTGAACCCCGTCATTCCGCCTGCATGCGCCCCGGAAGACACGCTGATACGTTTTTCACTCATGGCCACCCATACCCGCCAGCAGGTCGATGAAGCTGCGGAAAAGCTTGTCAAGTGCTTCAAAGCCTGCCAGCTGCTGTAATTTCGTGTAAAGGCGGCGGGCAGCGTTAGGTTTTGTGCGCGCGAATCACTATCTTTGCAGTTTGTAACCGTACACGCGCATATGGCAAAGAAAAACATACAGTTCGAAGAAGAGGAAAAATTCGATGAATCATCACCCGCAATGTCCATGATAGCAGACTTTGAGGGCGACGAAAGTTGTCTTTTCGACAACAAGCTGGAAGATGTCATTCCGGTTCTGCCACTGAGAAACATGGTCCTGTTCCCCACAGTCGTAATGCCTGTGTCAGTGGGACGCGAATCATCGCTCAAGCTTATCAAGGCCGCAACAAAGGACGGCATTCAGATAGGAGTCTTCTCACAGAAGGATTCCAATGTGGAAGACCCGGGACTCAATGACCTGTACGCCACAGGCACACTGGCCAAGATTGTCCGTGTGTTCGAAATGCCTGACCACACCACAACGGTTGTTCTCCAGGGAATGCAGCGCATAAAGCTTAGGACAGTCATGACCCAATCGCCTTACATGATGGGGCAGGCTGACCTTTACCCCGAAGTGCTGCCGCCGGCCAGGAACAAGGAATTCAAGGCTATAGTCGATTCCTGCAAGGAAACGGCCGTCAGATTGATAAAACTTTCCGACAACATGCCGCCCGATGCGGCTTTTGCACTGAAGAACATATCCAACGGGGTGTTCCTGACCAACTTCATGTGTGCCAACCTGCCCTTCTCCATCAAGGACAAGGCGCGTCTGCTGCGCGAACAGACCACATCGGGCCGCGCACTCACGCTGCTGTCCGTAATGAAACGCGAACTGCAGCTTGCCGAACTGAAGATGAACATCCAGAAACGCACTCATGAGGACATTGACAAGCAGCAGAAGGAATACTTCCTCCAGCAGGAGCTGAAGAACATTCAGGACGAACTTGGCGGCAGCGTGCAGGACCAGGACATGGAGGAAATGCGCCAGAAGGCCGCCCAGAAGAAGTGGTCCGATGAGGTCCGCCGCACTTTTGACAAGGAGCTGGCCAAGCTGGAACGTACAAACTCACAGTCACCTGACTACAACGTCCAGCTGTCATACCTGCAGACAGTGCTCAATCTGCCGTGGAATGAATACACCAGGGACAATCTGGACATGAAGAATGCCAGAAGGGTCCTTGACAAGGATCATTACGGACTTGAAAAGGTCAAGGAACGCATACTGGAGCACCTTGCCGTCATGAAACTCAGGAATGACTTCAAGTCACCCATCATATGTCTGTACGGCCCTCCCGGAGTAGGAAAGACATCGCTCGGACTGTCAATTGCAAATGCCCTGAAGCGCAAATACGTACGCATTTCACTGGGCGGACTGCATGATGAGGCTGAAATCAGGGGACACCGCAAGACATATATCGGAGCCATGCCGGGCCGCATAATCAAGGGGCTCATCAAGGCCGGATCATCGAACCCGGTGTTCATTCTGGACGAAATTGACAAGGTAAGCCAGATGACCAGTCAGGGAGACCCTGCATCGGCCCTGCTCGAAGTGCTTGATCCGGAACAGAACAGCGCGTTCCATGACAACTATCTGGACATAGACTATGATCTGTCAAAGGTAATGTTCATAGCCACAGCCAACAATCTGAACACCATCCCCACCCCGCTTCTGGACCGCATGGAAATCATTGAAGTGAGCGGCTACATCACTGAAGAGAAGATTGAAATAGCCCGCCGCCACCTCCTGCCCAAGGAGATGGAAGCCAACGGTATAAAAAAGGAATGGCTGACAGTAACCCGTCCCGCCATTGAAGCGGTCATTGAGAACTACACCCGCGAATCAGGCGTACGTGAACTTGACAAGAAGCTGGGCAAGATATGCCGTAGAACAGCCTGCAGATACGCCTCTGACGGAAACTGCACGAAAACCACGGTGAAACCGGATGATCTGAAGGAACTGCTCGGCGTAAGGCCGTATTCCCGTGACAGATATCAGGGCAATGACTATGCAGGTGTGGTGACAGGTCTGGCGTGGACTGCCGTAGGCGGCGAAATACTGTTCGTTGAAACCAGTCTGAGCCGCGGCCGTGAGGGCAAGCTTACGCTGACAGGCAACCTTGGTGACGTGATGAAGGAATCAGCCATGCTGGCAATGGAGTACATACGCTCACACGCACAGATTCTGAATCTTGACCCTGCCATATTCAATTCATGGAATGTGCACATTCACGTGCCTGAAGGCGCCATCCCCAAGGACGGACCGTCAGCCGGCATAACCATGGCAACGTCCATAGCATCGGCCTTCACGCAAAGGAAGGTGCGCGCCAATCTGGCAATGACCGGTGAAATAACGCTGCGAGGCAAGGTGCTGCCGGTAGGCGGAATAAGGGAAAAGATACTTGCCGCCAAACGTGCCGGCATAAAGGACCTGGTTCTTTGTGAGGAGAACAGGCGCGACATAGAGGAAATACCGCAGGAATACCTTGCAGGACTTGAATTCCACTATGTCAGCAGGATAAGTGAAGTTTGGGAGACGGCGCTGCTTGACGAGAAGGTCAGCGACGCTATGGACATCACCCCGCTCCCTGAAGAAAGGAAATGATGGGATTGGAATTCGAACTTCAGCATAAGGACAGCGCATCGGGCGCCAGGGCCGGCCGTATCACGACCGGGCACGGTGTGATTGAGACCCCAATATTCATGCCTGTGGGCACTGTGGGGTCAGTGAAAGCCGTACACGTGCCCGAACTGAAGAACGACATAAAGGCACAGATCATACTTGGCAACACCTACCACCTGTACCTGCGGCCCGGACTTGACGTTCTGGAAAAGGCAGGCGGGCTGCACAGGTTCAATTCATTTGACCGGCCCATTCTCACGGACAGCGGCGGTTTTCAGGTATTCTCGCTGACAGGACTCAGGAAGATGACTGAGGAAGGTGTGACATTCCAGTCCCACATTGACGGTTCACGCCACCTGTTCACCCCTGAACGCGTAATGGACATTGAGCGTACAATAGGCGCTGACATAATGATGGCATTTGACGAATGCTGCCCCGGCACTGCTGACTACAACTACGCGAAAAAGTCCATGGAAAGGACCCACCGCTGGCTGGACCGCTGCATAAGCCGTTTTTCTGAAACCGCTCCCAAATACGGTTACCATCAGGCGCTGTTCCCCATAGTGCAGGGCTGCACATACAGGGACCTGCGTACGGAATCGGCAGAATTCATCGCATCGAAAGACGCTGAAGGCAACGCAATAGGAGGACTTGCAGTGGGCGAACCCGCACCGGTAATGTATGAAATGATAGAACTGGTGAACGGCATACTTCCACAAGACCGCCCGCGCTACCTTATGGGCGTGGGAACTCCTGAAAACATTTTAGAAGGAATCGCACTGGGCGTTGACATGTTCGACTGCGTCATGCCGACGCGCAACGGACGCAACGCCATGCTCTTCACAAAAGACGGCATTGTGAACATCAGGAACAGGAAATGGGAGGATGCCTTCGAACCCATAGAATCCGATGGAGCGTCATATGTGGACACGCTCTACACCAAGGCATACCTGCACCATCTGTTCAAGGCCAAGGAATATCTGGCACTGCAGATAGCGTCAGTCCACAATCTGGCTTTCTATCTGTGGCTTACAGCCGAGGCCCGCAGGCATATCATTGCCGGTGATTTCGCTTCGTGGAAGGACATTATGGTAAAACGCGTAATGCAAAGAATATAACTGCCCATGAAACTTTTCAGAAAAAGACTGCTCACCAAGCTGGACTGGTATATAATAAAGAAGTTCCTGGGAACATACTTCTTTTCAATTGCGCTGATCATCGCAATTTCAGTGGTGTTTGATTTCAACGAACATATTGACAAGCTCAAGGAGGCTCCGGTCAAGGAAATCATATTTGACTACTATCTGAACTTCATCCCCTATTTCGCCAATGCGTTCAGCGCCCTGTTCGTGTTCATAGCCGTCATTTTCTTCACGTCAAAACTGGCTGAAAACTCAGAAATCATCGCCATGTTCTCAACCGGCATGAGTTTCAGGAGATTGATGGTTCCGTACATGCTGTCAGCGGCATTCATAGCCTGCCTGAACCTTTATCTGGGTTCTGAAGTCATACCGAAGGGCAACGCCACGAAAACGGCCTTTGAAGTGAATTGGATGAACCAGAAACCCAGAACCAACAGCACGCGCAACATCCAGATGGAGATTGATGACGGACTGATTGCCTTCATAGACCGGTATGAAGAGACAAACTATACCGGATACCGGTTTTCCCTTGACAAGTTCGATGGAAAGAGCCTGGTGTCACACATGACTGCACGCACCGCCACATATGATGTTGAAAACGAAGAAAGATATCACTGGAAACTGAAGAACTTCATGATCCGTGACATGTCAAGCAACATTGAGACAATCAGCAAGGGAAATGAACTGGACACCATAATCCCGTTCGAACCGGCTGATTTCCTCATTGTCTACGGACAACAGGAGACAATGACCTCAAGGGAACTGAAGGAATACATCAGCAGGCAGCGGGCCCGCGGATTCGGCAACATTCAGGAATTCGAACTTGAATACCACAAGCGCTACGCCATGTCATTCGCATCGTTCATCCTTACCCTGATAGGCGTGTCGCTGTCCAGCAGGAAACGCAAAGGCGGCATGGGGCTGTATCTGGGTATAGGCCTTACACTGAGTTTCGGATACATCATGTTCCAGACCGTATCATCGACCTTTGCAATAAGCGGTGTCATGTCAGCCTTCTGGGCTGAATGGTTCCCCAACATGGTATTCATACCCATTGCAGTATTCCTATATATCAAAGCACCGAAATAATCCGATAGAACCGTGAGATTTGATGAATTCGACCTGGAGCCGGAACTCCTTGACGCAATTGATTCCATGAACTTCCGGCAGTGCACTCCCATACAGGAGAAAGCCATTCCGTTTCTTCTTGAAGGACGTGACCTTGTAGGAGTCGCCCAGACCGGTACCGGCAAGACCGCAGCCTACCTGCTGCCTGTACTTAACGGACTGTGCCGCGGCGGGTACCCCGAAGAGTCAATAAACTGCCTTATAATGGTACCTACCCGTGAACTTGCCCAGCAGATTGACCAGCAGGTTGAAGGCTTTTCCTATTTCATGCCGGTGTCAAGCGTCGCTGTCTACGGAGGCAATGACGGAATCCGATACGAACAGGAGAAACGCGGGCTGGCCATGGGCGCAGACATTGTCATTGCAACACCGGGCCGTCTGATAAGCCACATCAGCCTTGGCAACATAGACCTTTCCAAAGTGTCGTTCTTCATTCTTGATGAAGCTGACCGGATGCTTGACATGGGTTTCTATGATGACATAATGCAGATAGTGAAGCAGCTGCCCGCCAGACGGCAGAACATGCTTTTCAGCGCCACCATGCCTCCTGAAATACAGAACATGGCACGTGCCATACTGCATGACCCTGTCGATGTCAAACTGGCCGTATCAAAACCGGCCGACAAGATTCTCCAGGCCGCATACATCTGTTATGAAGCGCAGAAACTTGGAATAATACAAAGTCTTTTCAAGTCCGATGACGCCCCCACCCGTGTCATTGTATTCGCATCCAGCAAGCTGAAAGTGAAGGAGATTGCCAAATCGCTGAAACGGCTGGGACTGAATATAGGTGAAATGCACTCTGACCTGAGCCAGGCTGAACGTGATGAAATGATGCACCGTTTCCGCAACGGGCACGTGGGCGTTCTGGTCGCCACAGACATAGTGTCCCGCGGAATTGACATTGACGACATTGACCTTGTCCTGAACTATGAC
>JAKSIS010000043.1 GCA_024398665.1 Bacteroidaceae bacterium | reverse complement strand
AAAAATAAATACTTCCGTCTGAATTCCGAAACAAATTAAAACAGAACCCTTTTGGAATGCTGTTTCCATATACGTTCTGATATGTTTTGGGCTGTATAAGAACCATGTTCCTGCTGTTGTGCCAATACTGCAGCCAGAAGGCTCAAAAACACATTTCGCTGCAGTATTGGCAAGCAAAGCATCGGGTTGATGAATTGTATGTCTCTTGGTAAGCTGAAAAGGAATCACTCTTTTCATGAAGAGTACATAAGAAAGGGTCAGTAGTATCTGATATTTCTGAAGCGGCTCCAGGTCAGTCCTGTCTGTGACGTTTCCCTGTTTTTCCAGTTCTCAGGCAGTTCCAATATGGCATTCTCATATACAGACTGGTCAAAAACATTCTCCGGGCAGATTATCGGATCAGGAGACTTCACCGTTACAGTCTTCAAAGGACAGCCTCGGAAGGCATATCCGCCAATGACGCTGACGTTCTCAGGAATGGTAACTGACTCAAGTGCCATTTCGGCGTCGTCACTACCATAGGGATTCTTCATGTTGCTGAATGCCCTGTCTCCAATTATCTTGATGCCGTCCGGCAAACTGACAGTCTTCATGCAGTCATCCATATCGAAGAAAACTGTTTCCGTCAATCCCGTCACAGGATACGTTTTTCCATTTACTGTGATTTCAGAAGGAATCTCAACCGATTCCTGACACTCATGATGCCAGGCCTTGAAAAGAAAAGCTTCACCGCTTTCATCATTCCATACAAATGAAAAGTTGTCTTCAGAATACTTGTAACCCTGCATCTCCTTGTCTCCAACCGTTCTGAATATCATTCTCAACGGTCTAGGTGCGGCATCAGAATCAACAACAGCTAGCCCCTCGAAATCAAAATCATCAAAGTCATACTCTACAGGCGGATTCTTCTCAAGCACAATCTCAAAACGGCTCCCCGCAATTGCAATATGCGGTATTATGTAACTGTCGTATAGAAGACAGTCCTCATCATAGTATTTCGCAAGGAAAATGCTGTCAGCGGGATTGGCTACCCGGAATGAAAATACACCGTCTTCACCCGTAATGGCACCGGCTACCACATAGCCGTCACTGTTTTTTTCCACTACATCGACACCCCCGATGGGTCCGTCACCTCCAATGACCACTCCTGAAATCAGGTCTCCGGACATGGGCTGTTTTCCGCTTACTGTGACTTTTGCAGACAGGCCATTGCATATCATGGCCATAATGGCTGCCATTACGATTGTCTTGAACTTTTTCATTGCAAACTTGTAATAAATCACCGCAAAGTTATGATTCCAATCGGACAAAAAGGACAGTCCCAGCGTTGCAAATGCGTTGCATTTCGCTGTCCCGCATAATCATCTTCCTGTACCCGGTCACCTGAACAATCAGGAAGAACCTGGAAAACATGTTCATACGGTTTCCCTCCGGAATAGCGATACTGCGTAAAGCATAGGGAGATTGGTATTCCGCCAAGTAGTGACACAAGTGATGTGGTCATGAGGCTACAAACCGTTATACGTGAGTCTGATAGTCCTGAATAAGGCATCTCAGACTCGAGCAACGCCTTTCTGCATTTTATGGACAGGGTGATTGAATCGCTGTTTGGCGAAACATCTATTTCCGTCTGCCTCACTGAATTACCATTGAGCAAATAATTTGGCACAGATTTGAGGTGTTTTAAAAAGCAACCCCGCCAGAGTATATTCTGACGGGGTTTTCCGTGATTCGGCTGGGATTCGAACCCAGGACCCACAGCTTAGAAGGCTGTTGCTCTATCCAGCTGAGCTACCGAACCATCCGTGTTTTGCGGTTGCAAAATTAGGTGATTATTTCAAGATTTCAAATCACTTTCCGCCTTTTTTCCCTTGCGAAGAAGGATTATGGGCAGCGGAATCCAGTATATGAGGAATTCAATTACCGCCATGAACTGCGGTCCTATGCCAATCAGGGTGTCCATATGCGTATAGCGGAATGTCTCTATGAGCCATGACGCAAGCAGCATGGTGACCAGAAGCGATGCCATGGGGCGTATCATGTCAGACAGCGCTTCAATGCAGTCATGGGCGGTACGCAGTGTACCGGTGGCCAGTCCGTACACCATTGACGGCAGGACAACGGCCAGCATAAGCAGGAATACGGCACCGGTAGCCAGGGGACTGCCCTTGACTGTACCTGTCATGCCAAGCAGCAGGCGGCTGCCGGTCAGCGTGCCGAGAAGTAGCAGAATGAGATAGATGGCAAAAACTGTCAGGGCTATGGTCAGGGCAGTACTCTCCTTGGGCGACAGGGCCCTACGGCCTGTCAGGGCACGGTTCAGGCCGCTGGACTTGCAGGCGCCTATGGCCATGAGCAGCATTATGGCATTGCCAAACGGTGCCTGTGCCGCATTGGCGGCAGCTGAACGCACCATCCACCTGATTCCCTGAACGCTCAGGGCGCTGCGCAGGACAAGACCTCCGCCCACGCCCAGTTTGCGGAATTCGAAAATACTGCCGGTCCATGATGCCAGAACAACAATGATGAGCAGCACCAGATACACAAGTGCGGGATGCGCAAGTCCCCTGCCCTTCTCAGTCATCGGCCTCAAGTCCTGCGGGATCGATAATGTGCAGTTCTATGGCGCGCACCACCAGGCGGGTCACGTTCACGCTGCGCTGCTGGCCTTCAGGGAACAGGCGCGACACCAGGTCCGCCTGACGCTTTTCCAGCGACTTGGTGCTGAAAGGCATGGTGCGCAGTTCGCTTATCATGTCCTTGGTATAGCCCAAGGCCAGGTGGCGCAGGAAACGTTCGTCATATTCGTCAATGTCATATGTTATCATGGCGCTACGCTGCCGGCTTTCGTCCAGAACGGACTTGCGGAAACGCTCCACAAGTTTCTCCAGAATGGGCTGGTTGAACACGAAACGCTTGCCTGACATCACATCCATAACTTCATTGCGCGTAAGCAGTTCTCCCGTCTTCAGGACAATTCCATGGGCGCCGGCGTCAAGGACATCGGTCCACAGACGCTCGTTCAGCAGTTCGCCGGTGAACACAAGCACGCGCACGCCGGCATCCTGAGCCGTCAGTCTGCGGCAAATGTCCACACCCACAGTGGTCGAACCGCCCAGACCCAGGTCAAGCAGCACAAGGTCAGGCTGTGCGCCGCCGTCAATCAGGCTCCAGAAATCACGTTCGGTCTGCGCCGTACCTATGACATCAATCTCAGGAATGTCATTCCTTATGATTGAAAGCGTGCCCTTCAGTTCAAGTGACACGTCTTCCACAACAATTGTCTTTATCTTTTCCATAATCTTAACTGTCAGTCTGCTGCAGGAAGCGTGAACCACACGACCGTTCCGCCGTCCTCCTGCTGCGCGTTGATACGGCAGCCGGGATGTGAGAATGATTCGTCATGCTCCCTTATTATCTGACGGCACAGCACATACGCCATGTCATCAACATTCATTAAAGGTGAAAACAGCCCGTCAAGCTGTTCGTCAGTATAATCCCTACCCCTTCTATGCAGTTCGAAGCGGACAAAACGGCCGTCGGCGCGGGCGGCAAGGCGCAGCCGGTCATTACCTTCGGCAACGCTTCTGCGCACCAGGCTGTCAATCAGACAGTCCAGCATGACCCTGTCGGTCTGAACCGCCAGCCCGCACATTTCCGTTTCCAGTTCAGCGCCGTCCCTGTCCTTCATTTTCCTGAAGGAGTCCGATGCGGCACCGATGGCGTCATCGGCATTCACAATTTCGCGGTGCAGCAGGCTGTCCTGTGTCTGCGCCTGCGCGTACTGGCTCAGTATTCCGTATATTTCGCGGTAGTAGTCGACAATCTCCAGCATGTCAGCGGCCATCTGACGGCGCTGCCCGGCGTCACCTGATTTCAGGACCGATGCCGCCATCTGCGAAATGCGGTTCGGATACCACACCGTTTCATGCTTCAGTGTGGAAAGGCAGTTGTCAAGAATAAGGTTGTTCACATGCATGCGGCTGTCCTCATAGCTTATACGGCGTTCCTCTTCTTCAATCTGTTCAATGTCACGCATGCCGTTCTCAAAACGCATGATCCGGGTGCTGACAGCCGCAGCAAGATAGCTGGACACCATGTCCGCCACAATGTTCCATGTATCTTCAGGTTCGTGTTCAAGGCGGAATCCGATGACTCCGACCAGCCTGCGATCACCATCGGATTCAAGCATCAGCGGCATGGCCTGGCACAGCCCGTCGCGTGTGCACTGTATACGGCCGCTCTCCAGACACTGGTAAACGCAGGTGTCCAGACGCTCGTCAGGCTGTCCCTGCGAATGTGAAGCCACATGCGTGCGCCCATCACCGGAAAGCAGAATGACCAGGCGGTTCATGTCCGCAAGATGGTCCATTTCAGTGAATGATCCGTCAACAAGGCGCTGCAGAGCCACATCAATGTCAAAATTCTCAAAGTCACCCACCTTGGTAAGGTCCGATATGCGGTTCACCGTGCGCAGTACCTGCTGCAAATCGCTGCGGTAACGCAGCCAGTGACGCGAATGGACAAGATATCGGATAAGCAGCAGCATGAGCAGAATCAGAGCCAGCAGAATGACGGCTATGCTGAGGTTGCTGTTGTAACGCTGCAGTTCCTGGCAGTCCTCTTCAATGACACCCTCGCTGAAATACAGCCTGAACAGCTTCAGATAGGCGTCATCATTGTAACGGTACAGTTCCCAGTCCTGCAGTGCCAGAGCCGATACAGCCAGTTCGTTCCTCATCCACAGGACAGTCTGGTAGTCCGTTGCGAATCCGGCATCAAGCCAGAACGTTTCCGCAGGTGCCTTACCGTCACAGAGTGACAGCTGCAGGCTGTCGTCTCCGCCCGCAGCAATCCAGTCGCTGTTCAGGCACATGAAAGCGGAATCAGCGTAAGTCACAGCCATGCGGTATTCCGATGCGATATTGCAGTTGTAAGCCTTTTCAGCATATGAGTATGCCTTGACAATGAGCGAATCCTCCGGACTGGTCTGTGCCTTCGCCCCGGTACCCGCAGCAATGAGAAGAAGCAGCGACAGAGCCCTGCGTATGCCCTTGGGCAGGCGGAACGAGAAACGGCTGCCGCTACCGGGAACACTCTCGACTGAGAAACGGCACACGCTGAACACGGCATCGGACTTGCGGTACTTGTCCATTATTCCACGGCAGTTCATCAGTCCGAACCCGCTGCCCTTGCCTTCCAGCCCGTTTCCTATGCTTTCCGGATCATATACCTTCTCTTCTGTCAGACGGCGCACGTCCTCAGCTGACAGGCCCACGCCGGTATCCTGCACGGACAGTTCCACACAGTCGTCAAGTTCAACGGCACTCACCGTGACACGTCCGCCTGCCGGTGTGAACTTGCGGGCATTGTCTGCAAGCGTGTTGAGCATGAACAGTGTCAGCACGCGGTCCGCACGTACCACGGAACCGGACGGCTGCACGTCAAGTTCCACGCCCTTGAGCATGAAACTGCGGCTGCTGTGGCTTACAATGTCCAGCAGCGGCTGCAGCGGGAATGATTCGACATTCAGGTTCACAGCACCCCGGCGCATCTGTATCCATGACGCCAGCAGGTCATTGTAAGAGTTTATGTATCCGGCCAGTTCGCCTATGTACTGCAGCGTACGCTCATATTCAGCCCCCGCGCAGTCCATGTCAGACAGTTTCCGTATCTCAGCGCGCATGCGGTCAATGTAAGGCAGGCATTCAGCCACGACCAGGCAGCAGGTCTTGCGCACCAGGTTCTCACGTTTTCCGCTGTCAGCATGCATACGTGCAATGTACTGCCGCTTTTCGGCCTCTTTCAGCCTGTCCTCCTGCCCCACCAGTTCACCAGCGTTGGCAATTGCAGCAGCGACATACGGCCTTACAGTGTCTGTCACCGCACGCGAATCACGGTCCGGCCTGCGGTTCCCGAAATCGGCCCTTATCTGTCCGTCCGGTCCTTCCAGCCTGACGCTCCTGGCCCCCGAAAGGGCCTGCAGTTCAGCTGATACGGTAGCGTCCAGCGACTGTACCGGATCCACACCGGCCGGAATGGGCTTGAGTATGTTCCCGCACAGCCTGACCGTCCGTTTCATCAGGTCCACGTAACGCCTGTTCGATTCGTTTATCCTGCCCTGGAACAGCAGGAAGAAGAGGACAAGCAGCACGATAATGGCAATCACCGCATACAGCAGTACGGTGAGACGGTTGTTTGACCGCTCCAGCAGCAGCGTACGGGCCTCGAACCTGCCGTCAAGCCTGATATTCTTCTGTATTTCAAGATACACGTCCCTGTTGTAGTCCGATGCCGCCTTGTCGCCCAGACATGCGTAGACCAGACTTATCTGCTCCCTTATGCCGCTCATGCATTCCGGTACGGTAGCCAGCGGAACGGCATCCATCCATTCCTGTTCGACAATGACACCGTCACTGCGGTACATTTCAAGACGGTCAGGCGCTTCAATTTCCGGATAGTTCAGGCGGCACAGGTCATTGAGCATGTCCAAAGCCTTGCCAAGAGTGTTCAGCGCCTCCTCATACTGGCCCAGTTCGGTCTGGCAGCGGGCCAGAAGCTTTTCAAACAGTATGAGTTCATACTGGCAGCCCTGCTGTGCCGCCAGCTGCATAGCCTTGAGTGACAGCTGCATGGGCAGCAGCTCAGGACTCACGTCACTGGCGTTCAGCCTGGACAGCATGTCACCGCTTACACCAGACAGCACATTCCCGGTCCCGAAATCAAGCAGCAGTTCAGCAATGGCACCTATGCATAGTGCCTGAATGCTGACATTGCCCTGACGTGTGCTGTTTCTCAGGCACATGTCAAGACTGCGCAGACGCTGCATCTGCGGGGATCCGGCATCGGGTTCCAGACCTATTCCTATGCCGCGCATGTATGAAGACATCAGGTAGTTCTCCTGGTCCTGGCGCAGGCTGGCGTCACGTTCAATGAACGACATTTCGCGTTCAGCCTGGGACAGCTGTTCAAGTTCGAAATAGTATTTTGCCGATTCCAGCCGGAATGTACGCTCCAGTGACTTGAGACGCGCATTCTCATATTCAGTGAGAGCCGTCTGCTCATCCTCCAGCGCACGCAGGCGCATGAGAATGGAATTGCGGTATTCGTAGAAGCTTACATTGTCCGACACCCTCTGGCATATGCGCATCATTCCCGTCTCGGCCTCGATAATGTCCAGCTGGTCATGCGTGACGGACTGTATGCCCGAATACAGGCGCCAGGCCAAGGCATATTCCATGTGCATGAAAGCCGTATCGGCCTGAGCCAATGACTGAGCCGCACGTTCGGGCCGTGAGCATGACAGAATCAGGCATGCACACAAGACCGCAGCGATATTTTTCAAAGCATGACCCGTCATTTTTTTCTCCTTCTGAAAAGACCCTTCCTGACTTTTTTCCCTGACTGCGGCACAGGCGCAGGCTTCATGCTGACATCAATACTCACAGCCTGTTCAAGACCATACTCGGTATATGCAGTCACAACGGCGCTGAACGTATCGTCTACGCCATCCTTCAGGCTTACCGTACAACTGGCCGGATCAGCTGACGGTGCAAGCACAAGGCGTTCGTCTGACACAGTCCAGCCTATGAACATGTCCGCATCCAGCCCCCCGGCACATACCGTCACAACCTGTCCGCTGCCACATTCTATTCCCTGTTCCGATGCACAGACAGTCATGCGTACCGGCAGTCCCTTCAGGCTGCGGCCAAGATACTGTTCAGCAGAATTCAGTGTCACATCCAGTTCCGGACGGTTCAGCAGATTGGCAAGATTATAGCATATGTCCCCGTTTTCAGTCTCATACACGAAAGCGTCAGCCAGTCTCAGCCCTTCCATGTCAACGGTCTGCTGACAGCCGTAAAGTTCCGGTTCGTCCTGTCCGCAGATTGTAAAGTCATACAGATAGTTGCGGTCCGATTCCTTCACTTCTTCACTCCACCCCACACTCTGCGCTCCAATGACCCTGCATCCTGCCATGACAATTCCGTCACCAGACCGGGCCAGAAACAGGGAATCAGCGTCACAAATGAACGAACAGCCCAGAAAAACCGCACCATCGGCCTTTCCCAGCACCGGTTTGCCTGCATTGTGGAAAGTGCACTCAAGAAATATGGCTGAATCCGGCAGCTGCTGTCCCGCTTCAAGTTCCTGGTTCTGATACAATATGACAGGGCGTGCTACGGTCTGCGCGCAAAGCGTCCAAAACGGCAGCAGCAGGCCGGCAATCATACAAAGACATCCCCTTTTCATATCAGAAACGCGTGTAACCTACAAATTTACCTTTTTTTTCGTATTTTCGCATCCGGCTATGGATAAAATGGAGCCTATCGCAATCATAAGGACCGGTTTTCCCACAAAATTCGGAGTGCCGCGCCAGAGCGGGCTGGTCAGTTCGCTCAAGGGACGCATAGTCTTCAACCCCGCCTACCGCAATGCCGACTCGCTGCGCGGTCTGGAAGGATTCAGCCACATCTGGCTCATATGGCAGTTCTCTGAAAACGTCAGGGAAGAGTTCTCGCCCACAGTACGTCCCCCACGTCTTGGCGGCAACACGCGCATGGGCGTTTTCGCCACCCGCTCCCCATTCCGCCCCAACCCAATAGGACTTTCATGTGTGAAGATTGAATCTATTGAATCCGATACCGCTGACGGACCGGTCATAAACGTTCTGGGCGCCGACCTCATGGACAGGACTCCCATTTATGACATCAAGCCGTACATACCGTATGCCGACTGCCATCCTGAAGCTACGGCCGGATTCACCAGGGACCTTGAAGATCAGGTCCTTGACATTGATTTCCCGCAGGAACTGCAAAAGGGAATACCCGCTGAAACGCTCAAACAGATTAAGGAAGTCCTTGCACTTGACCCGCGTCCCCGCTACCAGGACCACCCGGACCGCACGTACGGATTCCAGTTCGCAGGCTATGAAATCAAGTTCACGGTAAGTGCAAAAGAAATCCCTTCCACCCGGCAGGACGGAAGGGATTCCATGCGTTCTGTGCTAAAAGTCATCTCACTACAGACGATGTAGCCTCAACAGGCTTTGCTTCCGCCTGCTTCTCCCCTGCAGGTTTTGCCACGCGGTCCTCAACCAGCTTTTCAACCATCTCACCCATAATGTAAAGGTAGCATGTCTCAAGTTTGGCATTGGTCACCAGATTGATGCTCTTCTTGAACACACCCGGACGCTTGCTTGTACCGTTGTATTCAACCTTTATCGAATCCTTCTCACCGGGAAGGATGGCGGTTTTCGGATATGTAGGCACCGTGCAGCCGCATGATGCGGTGGCACTGAGAATGAGAAGTTCCTTGTTTCCTGTGTTCGTAAAGACGAAATAGCAGCTCTGGTTGCCGTGTTCAACATCAAACAGGCCGAAATTGTGGGTTGTTTCCTGGAACGTGATTTCCGCATACTCCTCCTTCGGAGCATTCTGGGCATTTGCAGCAATGAACGGACATGTCAT
Source organism: Bacteroidaceae bacterium (assembly GCA_024398665.1). Lineage (GTDB taxonomy): Bacteria > Bacteroidota > Bacteroidia > Bacteroidales > Bacteroidaceae > Colenecus. The sequence continues at coordinate 9,375 of JAKSIS010000043.1, read as the reverse complement.
GACTGCCAGCATGATGACTTTCGCAAGTTTCTGTCTTTTCATAGAATTGTTTTTTATTGTATATATCCGATGCGAAGATAGGTAAAATCCGCAATTCTCACAAAATTGAGACAAACCTTTGCCAAATCCGAAAATCATGCCTACATTTGACAACCTATTTTACAACATCAATGTTTGACAAGAAAGATCTGGCACAGTTTGCCCGGAAGGGCATCACGGCCGCACAAGTGGAAAAGCAGCTGGAACTGCTGTCTGCCGGTTTTCCGTATCTCAGGCTTGAGGCTGCCGCATCAGTTGGCGGCGGCATCACGGTCATAGACGAAAGCCAGGCGAACACCTACATCAGAACTTGGGACAACTACTGCAGCAGCGGTCACAAGGTTACAAAGTTCGTACCTGCATCAGGTGCCGCCAGCCGCATGTTCAAGGACCTGTTCGCATTTCTGAATTCAGACAGCGGCACTCCATCGACACCGTTTGAAAAGACCTTTTCCGACAACATTGAAAAGTTCGCATTCTTCGATGATCTGAATGCCGCATGCCTGAAAAACACAGGCAAGACTGTCGCCCAGCTCAAGAACGACGGCGAATTCAAGTCAGTTGTAAGGAATCTTCTTCTGCCCGAAGGCCTGAACTACGGTTCACTTCCCAAGGGTCTGCTCAAGTTCCACCATGCAGGCACATCGGCCCGCACGGCCATGGAAGAGCATATGGCCGAAGGCGCACTCTACGCCACAGGTTCGGACGGCACGGTGCATATCCACTTCACCGTATCCCCCGAACATCAGGCACTCTTCAGCGAACTGGCATCAAAGTGCAGCAAGACCTTCTCAAAGCGTTACGGCACCACATATGACATATCGTTCTCCGAACAGAAATCCAGCACTGACACTGTCGCATCGGACCCCGACGGCAATCCGTTCCGTGAACCGGACGGCAGCATACTGTTCCGTCCAGGCGGCCATGGTGCGCTCATTGAGAACCTGAACGAACTGGACACCGACATTGTCTTCATCAAGAACATAGACAATGTAGTGCCGGACCATCTCAAGGCCGATACCGTTACCTGCAAGAAGCTTATTGCCGGCGTTCTGGTAACTGTCCAGAACAAGGCGTTCGACTACCTCAGGCTGCTTGACACGGGCAAATGCACCCAGCAACAGCTTGCTGCCATAGCCAAGTTCGTACAGGAGACTCTCAACTGCCGGTTTGAAGGTTTTGCCGGAATGGATGACAGCGCCAAAGCAGCATGGCTTCACGCCAAGCTGGACCGTCCGTTCCGCGTATGCGGCATGGTGCGCAACGTAGGCGAACCCGGCGGCGGTCCCTTCCTGGCCTACAATGCTGACGGCAGCGTATCGCTTCAGATTCTGGAAAGTTCACAGATTGACATGTCCAATCCCCATGCTAAGGACCTGTTCACACAAGGCACCCATTTCAACCCCGTTGATCTGGTATGCGCCCTGAAGGGTTACAAGGGAAAGAAGTTCAACCTGCCCGATTATGTTGACAGCGCCACAGGCTTCATTTCCAGCAAGTCCAAAAACGGCCGTGAACTCAAGGCGCTGGAACTTCCAGGCCTGTGGAACGGCGCCATGAGTGACTGGAACACCGTATTCGTTGAAGTACCCCTTACCACATTCAACCCCGTAAAGACAGTCAACGACCTGCTGCGCCCGCAGCACCAGCCGGCAAACTGATGTACATACAGACAGAAAGAAAAAAAGAGGCGATCCGCCTCTTTTTTTCTTTGTGAGCGATAGACGGGACTCGAACCCGCGACCCTCGGCTTGGGAAGCCAATGCTCTACCAACTGAGCCACTATCGCATATCCTGATGCAAAGATACATCAGAAAACGAAAAAGGCCGCCTGCTGAAGCGGCCTTTTTTTTCATATCATGTCAATTCATCACTCGACTTCAAGTGTGACAATGCTTGCAGCGGGAATTTCCAGAGTGATGGCACCTGTCTTCCTGTCAATCTTGGCCCCCTTGAATTCAGCCAGCTTTATCTTGTCGGGATTATCGAACGTATTGTAGTCCGTAGCCTTGTCGCTGGTCAGGATGTTGGCTTTCACGCTCTTTGCCTTGAAGCCCTCAAGATTTACGGTCACCTGCTGTGATTCATACAGCTTTACATTTGACATTGAAATATGCAGCTTGCCGTTCTTGTCCTTTGAAGCGGTTGAACTGAACATGGGCAGAGGACGTGTTGCGGTCTCATCCGGATTGGCGGCATAACGCTCGTTGGGAGTCAGTTTCACCTCCACACCGTCAAGAACTGTAGGAATGTACGTTGCATCCATATGGGGCTTGTACATGTCATACAGCCAGTATGTGGGTGTCAGGACCATCTTGTCGTCCTTGGTCAGAATCATTGACTGCAGCACGTTGGCAACCTGTGCTATGTTTGTCATCTGGATACGGTCACAGTACTTGTGGAACACGTCAAGTGACAGAGCGGCCACCATGGCGTCACGCATGGTGTTCTGCTGGTACAGCTGTGTGCCGGGCTCGGGTTCCCACCATGTGCCCCACTCGTCGACAAGAAGCGGAGTGTTGTGCTCAGGATCATACTTTGCCATGATGGCCAGATGCTTCTGGATGACAGGCTCAATGCCAAGGCACTTGCCAAGACACCAGTAATAGTCCTCATCGGAGAATCCGGTAGCGGGCTTCTTTGCACCCACCCAGCCTGAAACCGTGTAGTAATGCAGTGAAACGGCGTTCATCATGGTTCCAATCTTCTTCATGAGTACATCGGTCCACTCATAATCATAGTCAGTTGCGCCGCTGGCAATCTTGAACACGCTTGTACCGTTGAAATCACGGAGATAGGTCTGGTAACGGCGGAAAATATCCGAATAGTATTCGGGCAGCATGTTGCCTCCGCAGCCCCAAGCCTCATTTCCAACGCCGATATACTTGACGTGCCAGGGTTCCTCGCGGCCGTTCTGCTTGCGTATTTTGGCCATCGGACCGTCAGCCGCATTCATATACTCAATCCATTCTGCAGCCTCACGCACGTCACCGCTGCCCACATTCAGTGAAATGTACGGTTCGCAGCCTATGAGTTCGCACAGGTTCAGGAATTCATGTGTGCCGAAACTGTTGTCTTCAACCACACCGCCCCAGTTGTTGTTCACCATGACAGGACGGTTCTCCTTTGGTCCTATACCGTCCTTCCAGTGATATTCATCGGCATAACATCCGCCGGGCCAGCGCATTACGGGAACCTGCAGTTCCTTGAGAGCGTTGAGCACATCAGTACGGTAACCGTCTGTGTTGGGTATGGGCGAATCCGGACCCACCCACAGGCCGCCGTAGATACATGTTCCCAGGTGTTCCGAGAACTGGCCGTAGATGTTCTTGTTGATTACACTGCCGGGCTGGTCAGCCTGGACTGTAACGGTAACATTCTGTTTTGCGCTGGCAGTAACTGCGGCTGTCAGGGCAAGCAGGAGCATAGTTTTTCTCATATCGTAATAATTGGTTTTCAATTGTCCGCCCCAAAGGTAAAAAAAGCCGGAGACAATACCAAGCGGTGCCTGATTTTGTCTCCGGAATAAAGTTATGGAAGTATCGTCAATGCCTGTCTTCGCCTTCGTCGCTGGCGTATATGCTCTTGGGAACCAGTTCTACGTAGTCATACACCATTTCAGCCATGTTGTTGTCAAGCAGCTGACGTACCCTCAGGTAGTAGTCGCCCTCAGCTGACATGTACTGTGTGGTGACAATCCTGCGCAGCAGACTGCTCTGGTCACGGAAGAAATAGCCGCTGTTTCCATAGAAGTCCGGTCCTTTCATGTACCCGCGGTTACGCATGGCCTTTTCACGAAGACGTATTTCGTTGTCATCAGCGCAGTCACCGTCAGCAAACCAGCCAATCTTGGGGTCAGTGCCGCCTATTGTCAGGTCTGTGGGGATGTCAGTCGGATCCATATTGTTCGGATCTGATCCGAAATAGGCCTGGATCACACCGCGTGAAGTCATTGCCGGGTAGCCGAAACGTATTTCATAAGTACCGTCAAACGGAACCGGCGGCAGTTTTACGGTAGCGTCATATATGCCCTGAAGTATGACTTCATCGCCCTCATAACTGGCGAAATACAGGTGGCGGTTGCGTATTGACAGAAGAGTTTCAGGCGAGAACTTCCACCACTTGGTGAAACCGTCCAGCATACCTGTGCAGGTGGTCTCGCCCGGACGGTTACGGCCGCCGCTGTTCACGAAATCAGGAGACATGGTAGTGCAATCGTAACGGATACGGGTATTGAACACGTCATTCCTGACATCCTTGCTGTAGACCAGAATCCTGTCAATGTAATGGTATATGCCGTTGAAAGCATCCTGGTCAACGCTTATTTCCGACGGGCGCAGCAGGCGGGCGCCACGACGGACTGATGTGTTTGAAGGAACATTTGTCGGGCTGCCCTTGCGGTTTATGTAAATGCCGTTGGGATTAGCTGACTGCGGTGTGCAGAATCTTACGAACGAATGGGGCATCATTGTCTCGAAGAAATCTTCAATGTCCCAAAGGTTGCGCTTGTAGTTGTTGCTTACAATATCGTTGTTCGTGACATTCCACTGGTCATACTGGCCGTAGAACTCAAGCAGGTGGTAGGAAACGAACCTGTTCAGCGGATTGCGGCGGTGTGTGAAATCACCGTCATACAGACCGGCGTCAAGCGGGTATGATTCGTCATAGACCTGCTTTGCATAGGCAATAAGATCATCAAGACAGTTTATTCCGGCTGCACGGTAGACTTCATTGGTTTCCACCAGGGCAGTATACTTGAAATAACGCTTTTCGGGGAAAATGGCATATTCCCATTCATTGCCGGTATGATAATAGACACCGGTAATGCATGAATCGCCTGAAGGTGTGCGGTAGTTCTCATCCAGATACTTTTCCAGCGAATCGTTCATATGGGTCAGCAAAAGGGCCTGGTAGAATATTGACACGGCCGTATCCTTCTCTATCAGTTCAGGAAGCATCAGGGTGCTGGGTTCGATTATGCGGTCAACAATATGCACTACGCCGTTCTGAACCGTATCGTTCATCTGCATGAGCCACGAATCCTTGTTCACATAATAGCGGAGTCCGTCTTCAGCGGAATCACAAGTGAACGAAAGATAACGGTCCAGACGGTTGGGACTGGGAAATGCCCCCTCTACAAGATCAGTAGTATAATACGGTGCATTGAGAAGATGTGTAAGGGCAATGGTGTCACATACCAGTTTCGGAATGGATTCGACACATTCGTAATCTTTCTCCACAAGATAGTTCTCTACAGCCTGGTTTGTCGGTGCAAAACAGGTGTATTCACCATACGTGGCCATTTCACCCCAAATCTGGGCTTTTTTGAGAATGTCAATGAAAAGTCCGAACTCATCCGAGTTTTCTTCCAGATAACTGGCTACAGTATGGTCCGTAAACGTATAGTACGAACCGGGATGCTGTTCGTCAAAACAGCCTGCAAGCAAGAATGCCAAGACAGCAGAAAAAGCCGCTCCGGCAACGGTAGAAAAGGAATTTTTCATAATTTTGTGAAAAGTATTTTTGCAAAAATAAACAAAGTTTTTTGACAGACAAACTAATGACAAAAAAAAACGCAACAGTTTCCATACTGGCAGCAATCTTATTGGCTGTTATTTCAGCAATTGCGGTGCACTTTGCGAAGATGCTGTGTGCGCCTGTCACAAAAATTGATAATTGCCGCATATTCATACATGAATCGGACACACGGGAATCAGTTCTGCGAATGATTTCTGAAACTGATCCTTCAGCCAGCACCGACGGGCTCAGGCTGTGGATGAAATTCAAGGATACCGCCATACGTCCAGGCTGTTATGTCATACCGTCAGGAAAGAATGCAAGGGACATAACAAACATGCTGTCAAGCGGTTCTCAGACTCCGGTCAGGCTGGTGATAAACAGTGTCAGGACTGTGGGCCAGATGGCCGGCAGCATATCGTCCCAACTCATGCTGGACTCCCTGCAGATGGTCCGGTGCCTTACTGATGCAGCGTTCCTTGATTCTGCAGGATATACGCCCCAGACCGTATTCTGTGCAATAATTCCCAACACTTATGAAGTGTGGTGGACCGTGACGCCGGAAGCGCTGATGGCACGTCTCATAAAGGAAAGCGAAAAATTCTGGAACGCATCACGCAAAGAAAAAGCCAGACAGACAGGTCTGAGCAATAATGAAATTTTAACATTGGCGTCAATTGTCGAAGAAGAGACGTCACTTGTATCGGACATGCCCGTCATTGCCGGTCTGTATATGAACCGGCTGAAAATGAACATGCCGCTCCAGTCAGACCCCACCGTCATTTTCGCACTGGGCGGAGAACGGCCGAAACGCGTCCTTAAGGAGCATCTTGAAATTGATTCGCCCTACAACACCTACAAGCACACCGGACTTCCTCCTGCTCCCATCAGGTTTGCCAGCATACAGTCTATAGACGCAGTTCTGAACTATGCCCACCACAATTACCTGTACATGTGCGCCAGTGACAAACTGGACGGCCACACGAACTTTGCCGCCACACTTACCCAGCACAACATCAACGCCCGGCGTTACCAGCGGGCTCTCAGTCAGGCCGGCATATACAGATAGGCAGCCTAAAGCAGCATATATAATAAGGTGCGGCCCCCGACTGGAGTCCGCACCTTATTATATAAGCGTGAGTCACTTCACATAAACCTTCCGGCCGCCAACTATGTAAAGTCCCGAAGGAAGTGCATCCACTTCAGAACGGTCAATGCCGCTTGCCATCTTCTGGCCAGTCAGAGTGTACACATCAACCTTTTCCTCAACTTTCTGCAAACCGTCCTCATCGAACTCAATGTCATCGACTTCAGCAGCGGCCTCGGCAGCCTCGGCATACTTCTTGAACATGTCAACTACGCTCAAGTAAGCCTGCTTTGCATGCATATCCGGGTCAAACATAAGAGGAACTGACGTTTCATGGTCATCAATCCATGAATGGTTGTCATCAATGCCCCAGACTACCATAGTGGGTGAAATGTCATATTTGCACACGAATTCAGCTATGCCCTCATACTTCTGCGCCTGTGTCTTCAAGCCCGATGCAGTGTTGCTTGCCTTGACGTCAATCTCAGTGAAGATGCAGTTCAGACCTGCCTCCTGGAATTTCCTGACAGCCGTCTCGACACCTGCAAGATCATAGCCGATATTGGTATGTGTCTGCATGCCTATTCCGTCAATTGGAATACCCTTCTTCTTCATTTCCACAGCAAGATTGTACATGGCCTTTGTCTTGCCGCCATTCCATGAATCAACGTTATAGTCATTAAGGTACAGCTTCACATTGTAATCACCTACGGCATCGGCTGCGCGACGTGCCCATACGAATGCCGAATCAATGAATTCTCTTCCTATGACCTTGACCCATATCGAATTGTCACGCAGATTATAACCGTTGCCGCTCTGACCGTCAGACAGGGTTTCATTTACGACATCCCACTCAACCACATTGAATGCGTAGTGCTGCACTGTCTTGGTGATATGGTTCTTGAGAATGTCCATGAGCTGCTTCTTGGTCCACCCCTTTGGATTACTGCCGCTGTTACTTTCACCTATCCAGCCTGGAATCTGAGAGTGCCAGCACAACGTATGACCGCGTACCTTCATGTTGTGCGCCTTTGCAAAATTTACAATCTGATCACCCTGACTGAAATTGAAACTGTTGTTACCGGGTTCGGTGGCATCCATCTTCATGGCATTCTCACCTACCAGCATGTTGAAATTCTTGTAGAATGTTTCAACCGAACGGCCGGAACCGCTTATCTGGTTGGGACTGATGCAGCAGCCTATGTTCTTACCAAGCTTGTCAGCCCAGTAGCGAGCTGTCTGGGTTTCGTCATTGATGTCATAACCGTATACGTTAACGTAACGGACATTGTCAATGTAATATTCGGCATTCTTGGCCTCGAGACCAATCCTTACGGTCTTCTTGAATGACGATACTGATTTTGTCGTGTAGTTCTGGCCTACAAACTTTCCGGCTTCATTCAGACCTGATGCACCGGAGAATGATTCAGTCGATCCGTACAGCACCTTAAGATTGGTACCCTTCGCGGCGGTATTGCCTGACTCATATCTGAGCTGCATGTAGATACGGTCATAGGACTTTGTCACCTTGGTACCGGTCAGCCCGTCAGGAATGTCCAGTTCAACATATCCCGGAGTGGTGCCGGTCTTTACAAACAGGCACTTGTTGGCCGTGCTGCCCGGAGCATACTGCACTGTGGCAGTGGCACTTTTGATTTCAGTACCTTTCACGTCATACACCTTGAAGGAATGTCCTATCTCAAAGTCCGTAAACTTTTCAATGTAGAGATAAGTCTCCTTGGCAGTTGCTGAAAGTCCGAAAAGGACAGTTGAAAAAAGGAGTAATAATCTTCTCATAGGCTATAGTTTTCTTACGTAATCTACAAAATTACATATAAATGACAGAAAAACAAATTTTTGAGATAAAAAAACCGCACCGGTGATGCGATGAGAACTCCGGATGAAATGATTTGAGTGCCCGGCTCCCTTTGTAATCCACCGACCGAAGGTTACCCCTAAAGGGGCGTGGCCCGCCATTGGAAACCAGAGCGTACCCGGCTTTCTGTTTTGTTTGATGAGTCTCCCAATCTAGCCCGGTGCGGCTATGGCAAAGATACAAAAAAAATGAGTGACTGTCTTGCGGTCACTCATTTTTTATAAGGTTGGAAGTCTTGTCACTTAACCTTGGCCACGATTGCCTTGAATGCTTCAGGGTTGTTCATTGCCAGGTCAGCAAGGACCTTGCGGTTGATTTCTATTCCAGACTTGTGGATGGCACCCATAAGCTGTGAGTAGTTCATTCCTTCAAGACGTGCAGCTGCATTGATACGCTGTATCCACAGTGCGCGGAACTCTCTCTTCTTGTCCTTACGGTCACGGTATGCATAAGTAAGACCCTTTTCCCAAGTATTCTTGGCAACGGTCCAGACGTTCTTTCTTGCACCGAAGTAACCTCTGGTCAGACCTAAAATTTTCTTTCTCTTTGCTCTTGAAGCAACGTGATTTACTGATCTCGGCATAGTTTTTTCTTTTTTTGAATGTCAGCGCCTATCTAATGGACTTCAAGCTGACAAATCGGTTAATTAATTACTGAATGCTCACTGTTCGGGGTTATCTCATGCAGAGCAGATCCTTAACCTGCTTTGAGTTTGCCTGGTCAAGAATTGTGAAATGATCCAGATTTCTCTTACGCTTCTTGCTCTTCTTTGTCAGAATGTGGCTGTGGTAAGCGTGTTTCCTCTTGATTTTGCCCGATCCGGTAAGAGCGAATCTTTTTTTGGAACCGGAATTAG
>JAKSIS010000042.1 GCA_024398665.1 Bacteroidaceae bacterium | reverse complement strand
ATTAGGCTGTTAAGTTAAACAATTTTTTATGGTCACGATTTCAAGCTGCATTTCTGAGTATCCGCGCTCGTTTGGCCGCAAGGTTTTCGGGGAGATTTTGTCTGCTCCAGGCCTTGAGGTCTGTACTGTGCGTACGCTCCAGGCAGCCCTTGAAGTCGAAGCCTCGGGCGGATTCGAGGGTGCTGAGTTTGGTGTGCAGCGGCAGTATCATCACGAAGCCTGTGGCACCATACATCCTGTTGTCGGATTTTCGCTCCTTGAAGTAGCCGAAAGAGGATTCAATGATGTCGGACGACACATTGTGCGCATCCTCCTCGGTATTCAGAAGAGCCGTTTCCTTCCTGAAGTATCCAATCATCATCTCGGCGAGTCTGGTAAGTCGGGCTCCCCGTCCCATCAGATTGCGGTTGATGATGTCGGTGCATTCCCTGACCGTTTTGCGGGAAAGGCCCTCGGACTTGCAGATGGAAAGAACCTTCTCATAGCACTCCGCGACCTCCTCAAGTTCCTCCACCAGAGAACCGTGTTCCCATACGAAAGAGTACATCTTCCTCTCCTTGGGAGAAAGTTTGTCGGAGGCTTCAATCACATTCCTGGCCCAGTGGATCCAGCCGAACACGTTCATATACCTGGCCAGAGCCCTCATGTTGCAGGGCATCAGGTAGTCCACGTCGGTAAGGGCGTAGTGTCTGGCATTGCCGATGGCCTTTGTAAGGGAGACATACTGCTCGTCCCTGTCATAGACGGCCTTCAGGAACGTGCCGAAGGTGTGGCTGATGTCCCTGTGGCCGTCAAGGCCGGCATCTTTCAGACCTTTGGCGAGGGATGTTCCGTTGTCCGTCACGGCATACTCGGGAGCATGGCCGGCAGTCTCGGTGATTCTCTCCACGGCATCCACAATGTCGGAGCTGTTGTGGGAAGAGGCCACGTGGATGTCGATGACCTCCACGTCGGAGTGAGCCAACGGCTTTCCGGGATGTTGTGCGGATGTCTTGAGAGCGAGGAGTATCTTGTGTTCGGCAATGGTGATGCTCTCATCCATGACAATGGCATATGCCTCGTCCACGGGAAGGTTCTTGCACCTGTGCGCATAGGTGTCGAGTCCTGCCTTCAGGACCCAATCGCGAACCGTGACGTAAGACGGCACGTTCAGACCGAGAAAAGGGAACACGAAGTTGAATACCTCCATGCTCTTTTCCACCGCTCTGAGACTGTTACCACTGTATATGTACAAAAGCATCGCCGCCTTGATTATTTCTTCTTTGAACCGGTATCCTTCGACATCACCCAGGCCATCACTTCCGATGACTTGCTGTCCAGACCCGCATCCATTAGTTTTTTTTTGATTTCATCCATACTTCCCATCGTAACCTCTTCGGTGCGTCGCATGCGCTGCGCCTGTGCTTCCAGCCTTTCGGCCTTTTCGGCCGCCTTCCGTTCCTCCATCCTCTTGACTTTGCGCTTGAGGTTGTGGTTCTCGTTACGTAACTTTTCGATTTCCTCTTTCAGCGAAGCGATTTGCGCTTCCGTGACTTGATTTTTCTTTGCCATATGAGTGTGAATATATAGCAGTGAAGTTACAAAAAATCAATGACTTATGCAAGAGTTAACCAATTAATATTCAATAAATTATACAACATTTTCAACTAAATTTCAATGCCTCTCAGAGGCCTCTGCCGGAAGGTCAGAATCGGCAGTTTTCAGCACTTTTTTCTGACCATTTTTCAAACAACTAACTTAACACCCTAATTATTCATTCATAAGCGCCCATACGCAGCATGTTGACTTCCTTTTCGGTAAGGAAACGCCAGTCGCCGCGGCGGAGTCTCTTCTTTGTCAGACCGGCAAACTGTACGCGGTCCAGGCGGGTCACACGGTAACCCAGAGCGTCGAACATGCGGCGTACAACGCGGTTGCGGCCGGAATGTATCTCAATACCCACCTGGGTCTTGTCATCGTTCACGTAGCTGACCTCATCGGCACGTACAATATCGCCGTCCTCTTCTCCAATATTCACTCCGTCAAGAAGTTTCTGCATGTCCTCTGCGCTGACTGCGTGGTCCAGACGTGCGTGGTAAATCTTCTTCTTCAGGAACTTGGGGTGTGTCAGGCGGGTTGCCATCTCACCGTCATTGGTCAGAAGCAGAACGCCTGTGGTGTTGCGGTCCAAACGGCCCACCGGATACACGCGTTCCTTGCATGCGCCCTTGATGTAATCCATGACGGTCTTGCGCTCCTGGGGATCATCGACCGTTGTGACACAGTCCTTCGGTTTGTTGAGAAGTATGTATATTTTACGTTCGATGCTTACAAGCTGGTCATGGAACAGCACATTGTCACCGCGGTGCACCTTGGTGCCCAGTTCGGTAACGGTCTGTCCGTTCACCTTGACAACGCCTGCCTTGATGAAGTCATCGGCCTCACGACGTGAGCACACACCTGCATTGGCAAGGTACTTGTTCAGACGGATCTCCTCTTCGGGATCATGGATCACGTCATGATATTCGATATGCTTGCGGTTGTCCTGGCGCTTCTGTGCGGGCTTGCGGTATCCGCCCTGCTGGCCGTATGCACCCTGACGCTGCTGATAGCCGCCCTGGCGCTGCTGGTAGCCGCCCTGACGCTGATATGCGCCCTGACGCTGCTGGTAGCCGCCTTCCTGCTGGCCGTTCTGGTCCTGCACACGCTCCCTGTAGAAACGCGGCTGTGAACCCTCTCCGTTATTGTTATATCCGCCCTGACGCTGCTGATATCCGCCCTGGCGCTGCTGGTAGCCGCCCTGACGCTGGTATGCACCCTGACGCTGCTGGTAGCCGCCATCCTGGCGCTGATAGCCGCCGTCCTGACGCTGATAGCCACCCTGACGCTGGTATGCGCCCTGACGCTGGCCGTATGAAGGTCTGTCCTGACCGTACTGCTGGCGGTCCTGGTTGTATGAAGGCCTGTCCTGACTGTATGAACGGCGCGGACGGTCCTGACCGTAACCGCCCTGGTCTGCGTCTTCGACACGGCGTGCCGGACGGTCCACCTTTGAATACTGGGGACGGTTTCCGTAATCCACTCTTACAAAACGGGGACGTCCTTCACGACGGTTGCCGTTTCCATTTTCATCACTACGACTGTAGCGGTCCTCTCCGCTCTCATCGTAAAACTTGTTTCCATTCTCTTCCATATCCATAACTGTTTTCTTTTTTTAGCCGGCCTCACGGCCAGCTGATTGCAATACAAATAGATTTTATTGTTCTCACACTCCGAAATAGTTGCCCGGAGCAATTCCCTTAAGTTCGTCCTTTATGGTGTCGCTGACTTCAAGAGAGTCAATGAAGTCGCTGATTGACTGCTGCGTAATGGCGCTGTTGGTACGTGTCAGGGCCTTCAGTGCCTCATAAGGATGCGGATATCCCTCACGGCGCAGTACGGTCTGGATGGCTTCAGCCACCACGCTCCAGCAGCCGTCCAGGTCACTTGCTATCCTGGTCTCGTTGATGAGCAGCTTGCCCAGTCCCTTCAGCGAACTTGCAACGGCAATCATCTGGTGTCCGAAAGGAACACCTATGTTGCGTATCACTGTGGAATCAGTCAGGTCGCGCTGCAGGCGTGATACCGGCAGCTTGCGTGACAGGTGTTCAAGTATGGCGTTTGCCATGCCCAGATTGCCCTCAGCGTTCTCGAAGTCAATGGGATTGACCTTGTGAGGCATTGCGCTGGACCCCACTTCACCGGCCTTGATCTGCTGCTTGAAGTATTCCATCGATATGTACTGCCAGAAATCGCGGTTCATGTCAATTTGGATGGTGTTCATGCGCTTCATGGCATCGAACAGTGCGGCCAGGTTGTCATAGTTCGATATCTGTGTGGTGTACTCTTCACGCTGCAGTCCCAGTTTTTCAGCCAGGAACTTCTTTCCGAATGCCTTCCAGTCAATGTCAGGATAAGCCACATGATGGGCGTTGAAATTGCCGGTGGCACCGCCAAACTTGGCGCTCATGGGAACGGCCTTGAGCTGGGCAAGCTGCTGGCGGAGACGGTACGCGAACACTTCAATCTCCTTGCCAAGACGTGTGGGCGATGCGGGCTGTCCGTGTGTGCGGGCCAGCATGGGAATGTCCTTCCAGCGCTGGGCGTACTCCTCCAGCTTGTCTATGAGAGACTGGATGGCCGGATAGTAAACGTTCTCAAGTGCCTCCTTCACTGACAGGGGCACTGAAGTGTTGTTTATGTCCTGTGATGTAAGTCCGAAGTGGATGAATTCCTTGAACGGAACCAGTTCGGGCACAAGGTCAAATTTCTCCTTGAGGAAATATTCCACAGCCTTCACGTCATGGTTCGTCACCTTTTCAATTTCCTTGATGTGTGCTGCATCGGACTCCGAAAAGTTCTGCCATACAAGGCGCAGACCTTCAAGCGCGGCTGCCGGCACGGCGGCCAGCTGCGGCAGCGGATACTCGCAAAGTGCCGTGAAATACTCGATTTCCACGCGGACCCTGTAGCGGATCAGTGCAAACTCAGAAAAATAGGAAGCCAGTTCCTGTGTCTTGCCACGATATCGGCCGTCTATGGGCGATACGGCTGTAAGTTCATTCAAATTCACTGTTTTAACCGTTTAGTTTTGACTGCTTCTCAGCAACGGCTGCAAAAATAATACTAATAAACCACCCGCCCAAATATCCGGCCGCATTTGCATTACTTTAACTCAACCTCACTGCCATACAATCTTCCAGACCGTCCGGTTCCCGCTGCCCCATATGACCAGCATATACACTCCTGCCGGATACTGCGTCATGTCGAATGCGGCAGTCTCCACACCTTCAGCCTGTGACAGTCTGCGGCCTGCCGGATCATACAGGAAGCAGGAGAACCGGCCATCGCCGCCGGGCACCGCCGTAACCGTAACCATATCACCGGACTGCTGCGGTGTGGGAGTGATGGCACCGGCATCAGGTGCCAACGCCAGCGTGTCACCCTGTTCCACCGGCATCCGCTCAGATGAAGCCTGTATCACCAGCCGCTCACGTACCGTCCGGTTCCCGCTGCTGTCATAGGTGTATTTCACTACGTCAGCATGTGCCTGGAGCGGCAAAGCCAACATCACAAAGAACATGACGGCTGCGATGCTGTGGCGATGGGGGATTGTTGAGGATTTCATATTATGTAGAGGTGTTTTGGGTTTAAAAATTTTGATAAATTATTATTGATGAGAATCAAGCGATAAGTTACTTATAATACTCATTCACTTTAGTTTCCATTACGGATAGGTTAATGTCCATTCCAGACTGTCCAAATCATGAACGTTAAAATCGAAGCGTCTCAGAATCTTATAACCGGATCTTATTTCTTCCCATGAATATGTGTTCAGTGTATCTGTTGAAAAGATGAAAATCATTAATGAATCAGATCCAAATCTCTCAATTAATTCACTCTTTTCAGAGACCTCTATATACGTGCATGAATGAGGGAGGATTGAAGGCTTATGCACATATTTTTTCAAATCGTCTGGAGGCAATAATGTATCTGGATATGTAGCCCCTCCTGAAATAGGAAGAAACGAATAAGAATATTCAGTAATTGTATCTTCTGAATTATTGACTATTTTAATAAAAGTTTGTTCTCTATTAATAAAATAATCGATCAAACGAAAGAACTCACATGAGTTTAAGGAGAATATAATGAGCAATAGAAACAATATTTTTTTCATAGTTAATTTTAATAATTTATTTTACGTACATAATTGGGAGTCAATTGTATAGCTGCCGGACGAACAATAGGATAATAATGTTCGGATACGTCAAAGTCTTCATAACAAGACCAATCTATTGGTTGTTGTCAAATTTTTCCAGTTGCCATTACGGACAGATATTTTCATAGTCTAACGTCAATATATAATCTTCTATAGGAGAAAGTTTTAAATCTTCTTCCGGATCTTTCGGATATCCAAAGTTTTCCACTAAATATATTGTATCATTCATGACTAGATATAGTGGATGAGGTCCGGATACTGGTATGTGATGGTCATAATATGAATATGCAAAATCAATTTTATTATCAGCAATCAACTTACCTAGTTGTCTGAGACTTTTGTAGTATCCGCCCGGAAGTCCTTGCATGTAAGCATGTATACCACTAGTTTGTAATAATCTTTCATATTCAATTATTCCTTCAGGAGATACTAAATAAGTTTTAGTACTCAATATCTTTCTTTTTATTGTCTGAATGAAGGGTAAGTATTGGTCCAAAGACCACATGAAGGGTGAGTGACAGCCAAAACACCACAATTTCAACTCCCACTCTTTTCGAGGAACGTAACGAAAATTCAATTTATTCAAGAACGAATAGTCTATATACTCCTGTTTGGTAATACAGGAGTCCGTATACAGATCAAACACATGAAATTGTTTAAACTGCGTATAATCATCACCATGAAATAATACAGCTTTATTTTCCATGTTCCTATCGATGAGCTTTTCCAGTGTTTCTATTTCCTTAGCCAATTTGGCCGAATCAATAGGTAAAGAAATTCTATTTTGGGTGTATACATTAATCTGAACTAATAATAGCGCAGTAACCAGAACGATTTTTTTCATACTATGAATGTTTGTTTTGGTCATTTTATTATAAGAAATGAAGTTTTATTACTCAAAAGGGTCCGACGATAAAACTTATGATATGAGCCACCTCCGGCTGGATCCATTACTTGAAATATGTATCTGGATACATTTTTACCACTTGGTTTGATACGCATATTTTGAACTACTTTATTCAAAAGGACAGTATGTAATCCTGATTCGGTTTCTCCAGTTATGCTAAATGTAACTCCAATTCTATTACCTTGTTGCATATTTTCAACAATTTCTTTTAGAGCCATTTGATTACTAGCGTCTCGGTATTCAAGTCTACATCCTAATTTGTCTGCATATTTCTCAAATGCCCAATGATCCTTAATAGCATCAACATCTGGATTTGTTAAGCTCCCACTATACTCATTCCATCGATTCCTGATATAATCTTGTGACCAATCACCACCAGTCAATGATTCACCACAAGCGGCCACACAATTTTTTTTAGCATTTTGGCCAAATATGGGCAATTTATGGTCAGCTATAACATCTTTTGTTACAATTGCGCCATCCCAAAAACTTCTATCTTGCATTATGGCTACAATCCCTCCAGAAATTCCTCCAACAAAGCCACTAATAGTTCCTGATATTAAACCTTCTTTGAGCCCAGAATATAAACATTCACTAAAACTGGAACCTCCCATCCAAGCATTGCCGGAGCCATTAATAAATCCACTCGAAAAGCCAGCAGAACCAGCTGTTACAAAACCGTTTAAAAAGCCAATAATCCCAATAGAGCCTGCTAATGCTTGCCCGACTATTCCACCTGCAGCTCCTGCTAATGCACCAACTGCAAAGTAACCAAATACATCACCACAACTTTCAAGATTATTACAATTCATTGCAGTATTTATCATTCCGCCCATAATTGCCGCAAAAATTACAGCATCCCAAATGATTTCCCCATCCGGATCAGTATACAAAAGCGGATTGTTCAGGCAGTAGGAGTAGCGGTTGAAGTTCTGCGGGTTGTAGGGCATCTGGACATACGGGTCCGGGCTGAGGAAACGGACTGTCAGCGGGTCATACATGCGGCCGTTCATGTCTATAAGGCCGCACTCGCTGTAGTGCTCGTGGCCGGTGAATCCGCGCAGAGGAACGTAGCGTTTTGACGATCCGCTGCCGGTAACTGTGCCGGGGGCAGGCTGCTGCGCCGCATCAGGCACAGTGACTGTGCGGTTTCCCCATGCGTCAAATGATGCACGGTATATCTCAACACCGGATGTGTTCACAAGACCGGTTAGGCTGCCCAGATGGTCTGTCTCTGTAAAGAACAGCGTTGGTGAAAGACCTGTCTTTGCAACGACTGCTATCAGGCGGCCGTCTGCTTGGATATAGTAGCTGTCAGTGGTTGTGCCTGAGGCGCTCACTTCATCACATCCGGGCAGATAGGTGTATGTGGTGGCGTGGCCCAGAGAGTCTGTCAGCTGTGTCTGCCAGCGCTGGTGGTCCGGTCCGTAGATGATGCGGCGTATGCTTAACGTGTCAGGGGTGGGCAACGGTGTGCCGTCAGCTGACGTGGTGCGCATCTCCAATATCTCTGACACCTTGCCAAAGGCCGTGTAGCTTATCTCCTGACGGATGTTGGAGTCTATAAGGCCGTATGGGTTGCTTATGCCGGTTACGGCATGAGGGTGTGACGGATCGTCATAGTCATACGTGCCTACCGTTTCAGGACGTGACAGTATGTTGCCTGTAGGACCGTAGGTGACGGTCTGCGGATGTGCGGTGGTGCCTGAGGAGGTCAGGCGGCCGGCCTGGTCATAGGAGAACTGCTCCGTTTCAGGCCACATGCCGCTGCGTGAGGACAGGCGGCTGCTGCGCTGCTGGTATTCGTACTGGAATGTACGCAGTGGTAGGGTCGCACCATTTGACTGGCGGCTGTAACGTATGGATGACAGCTGCCCTTCATCGGAATAGAGCAGCGAATCAGTCATGGCGCTGTTGCCAAGTACGGCACTGCTGATGTGGCCGCTGTCACTCTGACGGTGCCAGACCTGCATGTTCTGTACGGATGATCCGGATGACACTTTTATGTCCTCAAGGTAACCGTTGTTGTCAAATGTCCTGTCTATTGCAAAGGTGCCGTACTTTGTCTGGTGGCACAGTCCGTTGGTATCATAGCTGAAACGCATGACTGAGCCTAAGGTCGCGCTGCCTATCATGTGCCGTTCTGTGGTGACGCGTCCGTAACGGTCATATGAGTATGATATCTTGCGTTCTGAAGTCTGGGCGTCACTGTCGGTCATGGTGACTGAGGACGGCTGTCCCAGTGCGCCGCCGGATGTTCCGTATACGTATGTCGTGACGGATGACGGTCCTGACAATGGTGTCTCAATGACGGTGGCTACACGTCCGTAGATGTCATAACGGTTTTCTGTCACACTGCCGCGCGCGTCAGTGACAGTGACGGTACGGTCCAGTGCGTCATAGGTGGTCGTGACGGTGCCGCCGTCAGGGTCGCTCACGACGAGACGACGGCCCTGAGAGTCATAGCTGAACGTTGTGGTGACGGGTGAGGTGCCGGTGGCACTGACTGTCACCGTGGAGGGCTGACCATGGCTGCGGTAGCGGTATGTGCTGCTGCTGTAGGCATCGCTACAGACTGTTAGCAGGCCCCACTCGTCACAGGTGCGTGTCGTGGAGAGGCCGTCTGTCGTTTCTGTGACGGTGGTGTAGCGGCGGCCATTGTCCGAATATGCACCGTAGGAGTATCTTTCAACGTGAGTCGGGGCATACTGGCTGCCTGTTGATGATTCGACAAGACGGCCGCGATTGTCATAGCTGTTATAGGTCAGCAGCGTAAGACTGCCGTCATAAGTGACTGTCTGGGTGACCTGTCCGCGTCTGTTGTGACTGTACTGATATGTTACGGTCTTGGAGGAGGGACCGGTGGTCTGTTCACGGGTCAGCAGTCCGTAGCAGTTGTAGCGGCGGGTGACTGGCGCACTGCCGCTGGCGCTGGCGGTGACGGTGTATCCTGTCTGAGTGCCGCCGGTTGTAAGGTTGGCCAGGACGGTCGTTTGGGTTGTGCCGTCAGGAAAGGTCGTGCCGGTAAGGCGGCCCCAACCGTCATGCGAGTATGTCGTGGTAAGCCGGTTGTCGCTGTCGCTGCAGTCCGTTTCTGAAAGGAGTACGCCGCGTATGTCATAGTTGTAAGTGTGTACGTACAGGGCGGGGCTGCTGTATGTCCTGACCGGATAACGGCCGTCTGTGGAATAGTCTGTGTATTGGGTGACGGCAGGTATGGTGTCGGCGGCGGTGGTTTCTGAGGTGATGTTGCCGAAGAGGTCATGTGTCATGACGCGCATTACCTGGGCCGCAGTGCCGTAACGGCTGATGACGGTATCTGTCTGGGCGGTCTGGGGATGGTAGCCGTAGCGGGTGGTCTCTCTGAAGTGGCGCGTGTCATCGGGGTGACGGCTGGTGCTGGTCATGTTCTGCGGAAGCCACAGGCCGGCGACATTGGTGTAGGTGACGGAGGTGCTTCTGGTCATGAACTGGTTGCCGCTCCATGATGTTGTCGTTTCCAGCGGTGAGGCATGGCGCATGACGGAGGCATTGTCATAGGTGTAGGCGGTGGTGCTTGATACTCCGTCCATGTCTGTAGTCATTTCTCCTGTAAGCAGGGTGCAGTATGTGCCGTTTCCCTGTTCGTGTATGGCGTAAGACAGGTCCGTGGTTGATCTGTATGCGTCTGTACCGCTTCCTATGGTCTGACCCATGGATACATACAGCGGGATGTGGTGTGACGGATCGCGGTTGATGACTTCACTGACGGTGTACTGTCCCAGTGTGGTGTTTTCTACGGTGGTGCGGTCATAGCCCAATAGTCCAAGACCGGTAAGGTGTACCTTGAGTTTGGCGTAACGGTATTTCACATTGTGAAGTCCCTGACCGGCAACGGCAATGTCTGCCTGGCTGACGACACTGAGTGCGGGCTGTACGCAGCATAACGGATAGGTACCGGTTGACGAACTGCGGCTGTAGATGCCTGATTCGGTAAGGAAGGAGTAATATGCGGTGGTGCAGGCACCGTAACTGTCTGTAACGGATGCGATGCGGCCGGCACCGGCATCACGGCCCGGTGAAAAGTAATACCATGGCTGGTCGTCATCTGCTCTCATGCCACTGGCTTCATCATGCGAACCGGATGCGGCCAATGACTTGAGAAGAGAATCAACGGCGGCTGACCACAGTGAATCGGGATACTGAGACCGGGTGTCTGACAGTGAATCCTGAGAGTATGACGTAAGTTTGTCATATCCGGCTGTCTGCTGCCATTTCTCATTTATGAAAAGGAGTGAATCAAGAACGGCCAGTGTCCGTGACTGTTCGGAATATTCCGCACGTGCGCTTTCCGTCAGTGTATAACCGTGGCAGAGCAGGTCCAGGTTGCCGTCGCCGTCAAAGTCACCGGATACGAGTTTTTCCGCAAAATTCCGGTCATTTACTGTCTGTTCGGATAGGACTTCGAAGCCGGATGGGGTGCTGCGGAGTATAATAATGTCAGTATGGCGATATATATTTGGAAATAGTTGTGAATAATATGGTACGGCTACCAGGATGTCATCGCGTCCGTCATGGTCATAATCGGATATGACAAGCATGTGTCTGTCATCAGGCTTGCTGACATAAGCTGACTGTTCTATGGGAACAGTGTATGTTGATTGCAGTTGGAAGGTGCCGCCGGCATTTCCGAACTGTCTGATGGTGTTGGTCTCTTCTTCAAAGGTCAGTATGTCTGTCAGGCCGTCACCGTCAACATCGGCAGTTTCAATGTGGTCTGCGGTGCCAAGGCTGAAGGATGATGATGCGGATGACGAATAGGGTGACGGCATTACGGGATATGTACCGGATATGCCTGCGGCATTGGGAGGTGACGGTATCCTGTTCCAGAAAATGCGTGAGGTGCCGTCTGTACAGCAAGCCAGCAGGTCAATGGTACCGTCACCGTCAAAGTCGGCCAGACGGACAGTTTCAGGAGATAATGACAGAGGAAGGCTGATTTCTGTTGAACGGATGTAGTCGGAATCGCTGCTGCCCCATATGATGCAGCAGCCGTAACTGTTTCCTCCGCTGCTGGCGGTCTTGTCCAAAAGGAGTATGTCACTGCATCCGTCGCGGTTGATGTCAGCTATGGACATGCACGGCATGTCTGCCTCAGAGGGCAGATCATGGACCGTCAGGATGTTACCACCCTGTGCGAAGTGGATGATAAGATAGCACTTGGTCCAATTGCTGCTTGTACTGAGGTGTGGAATGATGAGTTCCATCTGACCGTCACCGGTGACATCGGCACCGGCGGCGTTGCTGTGCATTTCACGATACTGGCCGTAAATGAAGCTGGAACCAAGGTCAAATGTGCTGCCGTATGTGAAACGGATTGTACCATCGGATTGGACTGATGCATGGTGTACGTCAGCATGGACGGTCGATATTCTTCTGCCGTTCTTGAGAGAATCAACATTGTTTATGCTTATCAGGTCTGCAAGGCCGTCACCGTTCATGTCACAGCTGAGATAGCCTGATGTTGAGTTGACTTCAAGAAGAGGTGTTGTACTGCGAGAAACAACCGATGCGCCATTGGGGGACGGGGCAGCGGTTCCGGAAGGCATTGCGTTCCAGCTGAAGGTGAGTGGCGCAAGGCTCTCGCCGCGGCTGTTGCTTACGGTGACAGACTGAAGACGGCTGTGGTATGTGGTGCCGACGACGGGAGTGCTGTAGGTCAGTGTATAGATTCGGAAAACGCTGTCTCCTACTGCGGTACGGATGCTGTTCAGGCGTTTGGTCTGGATTGAGGACATGCCGGACAGCCAGGAGCGGATGGTGTCGGGGCGGGACTGGTATATGAAGTCTACATGGCAGGCTGAGGATGTCTGGGCGCGGCTGTTGCCTCCATAGCTGATGCCGGTAAGCCTGACTGTTCCGTTCTCTGTCTGGTAGCTGTAGTCTGTGAAGTTGCCGGACAAATCTTCGCGGCGGTCCAGATACCAGCATATGGGAGCGGAGGTATGTTGCGGATGGATGAGACGGGTCTGACTGCCGTAGGTCAGCTGCGTGCCGTCAGATGTGCGGACGGTGAAATACACGTTTCCTGCGGATGAGTCTGCATGAAGGGTGACAGTGGTGAAGGGGTCATTCTCCGGACTGTAGGTGGATCCGGAGGCCCACATGGTGCCGCCGGTCAGGACAAGGCGGGTTCCATCCAGGGCTATTGCATCAGATGTGTCGAACTGAAGGCTCTGGGAGAAGCCGTCACGGTGGTGATCACGGCCGCTGCGGGTGATGACGCTGGTGCCGCTGATGCTGAACCCCATGCCGGCAGGACCGTTGCCGGACTGGCTGCTGTAGGCAAGGGCAACTGTGGGGCCAATGCCGCAGGGACCGGAAGGGACTTCAATGGGCAGCACGTACTGCGCACCGCCTAAAGAGCCTACGCTGAATTCTCCGTGCAGGCTGCCAACACTGTAGCTGGAGGCGGCTGAAGGAAAGATTGCAGCGGAAAGAAATGTCAGGAGAAACAAGACTCTCTTCATGAGCGTTATAATAAGGTTATCCGCAAATATAAGCAATCCGTATGAATACCAGCACAACCGCAGCGTAAAATCCATGGAATCAATGCATGGCGGGAATGTGGGCAATCAGAGTCGTTTGAGATGTCCGTCTTGCGGACTTTTTTTCCGAAAACAATCATAACCCGCAGCGCCAAGGCATTGTTTCGCAGTTTTTTCTTACTTTTGCGCACTTTGAACAATTAAAGGAACTGGATATGACTGAAACTATCAAGAAAAAAATCAGTGAAAGCAAGGGCGCACGGTGGACGGCGCTCATCATAGTGTCATTCACAATGATGTGGGGCTACTTCCTTACCGATGCCCTGTCACCGCTCATGACCATGCTGGAGCAGGACCCCAACGCAGGCTGGTCCAGTTCAGAATTCGGACTGTTCAATTCAGCCTACAGCTGGTTCAACGTATACCTGTTCCTGCTGGTGCTGGGAGGCATTGTCCTTGACAAGAAGGGCGTGCGTTTCACCGGTGTGGTGACATGCATACTAATGCTGGCCGGCGCACTCATCAAGTACTACGCAGTGCAGTACATTGCTCCTGACGCCGGTACGGTGTTCGGAATACGCACCCAGGTGTTCGTGGCCTGTCTGGGATACGCAATCTTTGCGGTGGGTACGGAGAACTGCTGTACGACCATCTCGAAGGTCATAGCCAAGTGGTTCCAGGGCAAGGAAATGGCCATGGCGCTGGGCATTCAGGTGGCAGTGGCACGTCTGGGAACTGCAGCCGCCCTGATTTTCTGCCCCATGATAGCCAAGAACTTCTCAGTATCGGCACCGCTGCTGCTGTCCGCCATACTGCTGGGCATAGGACTGCTGGCATATCTGGTATTCTGTGTAATGGACAGGCAGTATGATGCCGAGGTTGCACTGGAACAGCAGTCCGATGATGACACCTTCAAGGTGAGCGACCTCAAACTCATAATCACCAACCGCGGATTCTGGCTCATCGCCCTGCTCTGCCTGATGTTCTACAGCGCAGTCTTCCCGTTCATGAAGTACGCCACGTCACTCATGGAGAACAAATACGGTGTAAGCAGCAGTCTTGCCGGACTCATACCCAGCCTGATTCCTTTCGGCAACCTTATCATGACCCCGCTGTTCGGCGGCATATATGACAAGAAGGGCAAGGGTGCAACAATCATGATCATAGGTTCCATACTGCTCATACTGGTACACGTGCTGTTCGCTCTGCCCATCCTGAACTACTGGTGGTTCGCAGCATTCGTAATGATTGTTCTGGGTGTGGCATTCTCACTGGTTCCGTCAGCCATGTGGCCCAGTGTCCCCAAGATCATTCCCATGAAACTGCTGGGTTCTGCATACGCACTCATTTTCTGGGTGCAGAACATCGGACTCGGACTGGTGCCCCTGTTCATAGGCAAGGTGCTTGACAATTACTGCAAGGTCGGTACACGCCTTGTTGACGGCATTGAGGTCACGCAGTACAACTACACCCTGCCCATGTGCATATTCGCACTGTTCGGCGTTGCAGCCCTGCTGCTTGCCCTGCGCCTGAAGGCCGTGGACAGGAAGGAAGGTTACGGACTTGAGGAGCCAAACATCAAGTGACCCGTATACGGAAAAACAGAAGGGAACTCTTCAGGGAGTTCCTTTTTTTTAATTCATTGTAATTATTCCGCCGGTCATGCGTCTTATGACCGGACAATTCATTTGAAACTATGAAAAAAACTATTCTCTCACTTGTATGCATCATGGCATTCGCAATGGCCATGGCCCAGGACACTGACCGCAGGGCACGTCTGGAAAAACATCTGTACTATCTGGCATCGGACTCGCTTCATGGCCGCAAGGCAGGAACGGAGGACGGGGCAAAGGCACGCGCCTACATTCTGCAGCAGTGGAAAGACATGGGGCTGCAGCCTTTCATGGATGACAGTTTTGAAATTCCGTTCGAACGCAACGGAATCCTGTACACCAACCTTGTGGCCGTCATTCCGGGCAGCGACGGGAGCCTCAGGGACGAATACATACTGCTGGGCGCCCACTATGACCACATAGGCTACAAGGGCAATGAGATTTGCAACGGGGCCGATGACAACGCCTCCGGTTCAAGTGCGCTCATTGAAGTGGCACGCATGCTGCAGAACCGCCGCAGCAGTCTTGAACGCAGCGTCATAATAGCCGCGTTCGATGCTGAAGAGCTGGGGCTGTGGGGGTCCGATGACCTTTCCGCAAGGATGGCGGCCACCGGCAGCCTTGAGAATGTGAAATGCATGATGAGCATTGACATGGTTGGCTGGTATGAAAAGAACGGCCGGCTGGAACTGGTGGGAGCAGGCACCATGAACGGCGGCAGGGAACTGCTGGAAGACAATGCGGGCGGGCTGAATCTCAAGATCGAGGATTTCGAAACTGCCATACTCACCGCAACTGACACCCGCAGTTTCGCACAGAACCGCGTTCCAACGCTCCACGTCAATACCGGCCTGAAGTCCCCGTACCACAAGCCCGCCGATGATGCAGACCTCATTGACTACGAAGGTCTGGACAGCATAACCTGCTTCATTTCAAGGGTTGCAGAGCAGATGGCATCGGACCCGGAATTCGCCCCCTCAGGAAAGATAGCCACCATACACACCGGTGACAACAAGCCGTTCGAACTGGGCGTGAGCGGCGGATTCAGCACGTCATCAATGGAATTCCCCAACGCCGGGCTGACTGCAAAGGGCCGGTTCGGTTGGACGGCAGGAATCACGGCGCAGTACAACAGCAAGTGGAGAGGATACCGTCTGGGCGCATTCTATGAAAAGGCCGTATCAACATTCCCGGACCAGACTGACCTGTTCAACAGTTCGCTCACCTACAGACAGACATCGGTACGCATACCTTTCACATTCCTCATCCAGACCCGCGACCCCATGGCCAGGCTGTACATGGGTTTAGGCGCCGATGCGAACATCATTCTGGATTCGTCACTTGAGAATGCCGCCTGCGGCACACGTGACATGCAGTGGGGCACGCATTTCCTGTTCGGTGCCAAGCTGGGACACTTCTTCATTGAGGACAGTTTCTTCAGCCCGTTCACCAATCTGTTTGACGGTGATCCGAAAGCCGTACTCAGCGTCACCACATGCAGGATAGGCTGGATATTCTGACAGGAAGCTGTTCTACAGCAGCCAGCTGCTTATCATGATCAGAATGATGACAGGCGGGGCCACCCACTTTATCATGAAGCGTACGTAAGTGAACATCCAGTGCGGGACGTGGGATTCGCCGTAGGATGAAAGTTCGTCAGTGAAATCGGCATGGGACATTTTCCAGCCCGCAAAGATCACCATTATCAGGCTGCCCACGGTAATCATGACATCGGAAGATATCCTGTCAAAGAAATCAAAGATGTTCATTCCGGACAGGCTGATACCTGACAGGCACCCCTGTGACAGCGAACACACGCAGCCCAGAATCAGAATGAGCAGCATGCTTACAGTGACGGCCGCCCTGCGTGACATTCTCCATTCGCCTATGAAGTAGGCCACAACGACCTCCAGCATGGATATGGCCGATGTCACGGCTGCCAGCAGCAGGCTCATGAAGAACAGGATTGCAATTATCCCTCCGCCCGGCATGGATGCGAAAACACCGGGAAGGGTGATGAACACCAGTCCCGCGCCGGCATTGACATCGGGTTCAGTGCCGTTCATGCTGGCAATTGCATATAGAGCCGGAATGATGGCCAGACCGGCTATTATGGCGAACAGCGTGTCTATCAGACCGGTCGAAACGGCGGTCATGACAATGTCCTCACGGGTCTTGACATATGCGCCGTACGTAAGCAGAATGCCTATTCCTATGCTCAGCGACATGAACGCCTGCCCCAGTGCAGTGACCAGAACCTGTCCGTTTATCTTTCCGAAATCCGGCACCAGCAGGAAACGTATGCCTTCACCGGCGCCGGGCAGTGTGAGCGACCGGACCGCCACCAGAATGATTGTGATGACCAGCACTGACATCATGGGCTTTGAAAAACGCTCTATTCCGTTCTTCACGCCGCCGAAATTGGCCATGGCGGTAATGAGCAGGAACACCAGCGTGTAGGCCAGAGGTTCCCATGTGGAACTTATGAAACTGCTGAACATGCCGGCGTAGTCAGCTGTAGGCGATGTGTAGCTGAACGAAAAGGCCTTTACCAGATACTTCACTGACCAGCCGCCCACAACGGTGTAGAAAGCCATGATCACTATCGGGGTGAGCAGTGTCAGGAAACCGGCCCAGCGCCAGCGGGGCGCACCAAGACTGTCATATACGCGGGTCACGTTGGTGCGGCACTTGCGCCCCAGCATGATTTCCGTCATAAGCACAGGCAGGCATATTGTCAGCAGCAGGACCAGGTAGACGAATATGAATGCGCCGCCCCCGTTCCCGGCTGCCAGGAATGGGAAACGCCACAGGTTACCCAGTCCCACGGCGCTGCCGGCCATGGCCATAAGCATGCCGAAACGGCTGTCAAAGCGTTCTTTCTTCTTTTCCATATCTTATTCAAGTTTCGCATGTTCCAAATTACTGTCATTCAGGGCTCATCAAGGCGAAACTTGAAAAATATATCCTTTTCTGACCCCCACCTACATCCTCCCCTCAGGGGAGGACCCAGCCGCAAGCGGCTGGAACTGAAGTTTCACATGCGAAACTTCAGTATCTTATTCTGTAATACAGTCTGAGCCCCCATGTGAGAACGGTCACAATGCCCCATCGGAACAGCAGTATCCAATACCATGTCCCGCCCATTGCAGTCAGCAGCATCAGGTCCTCAAGATTACTGTGTGATATTCCTATATGCGTGTTCAGCAGGTTGCTGCTCCTGACGCTTATGCCGCCCCGCTCAATTTCATCCATCATGGCGGCGCTGCCGTATGAAAGGCCGGCCACATTCGCCACAATCCACAGGAACGACGTTTCAGGCGGAAGTCCGAACACATACAGCAGCGGACTGAAGAAACGCGATATGTGCTTCATCAGACCATATTCGTACAGTATTCTCTGGATAACGTTGAGCAGTATGATAAGCACTATCATCCATGCCGTCAGCTTGCCCAGCCTGATGAGCCAGTCCAGAAACTGCGGCATGAACTGCCCCTGAATCTGGAAGAAGGGAATCTCCTGCAGGCCCACCCCGGCTGCATCGGACACGGGCTTTCCGGGTAGGACCATGTTCATGACCACGCCAAGTGCCAGCGAACCGAAAGTGCGTATCATGACCACATAGGCGCGCGGCGTGCCGGTCTTGTGCTGTACCGCCGTTTCCAGAACCATGGCATGGGCCGCAAGGGTCATTGTGCCCAGAATGGTGATCTCACGCGCCGTAAGTTCCAAAGTCGATATGACCGCCACGCATGAATACACGTTGATGAAATAGCCGCTCACATATGCCAGAGCGGCGTCGCCCGGCAGTCCGAACACATGGAAGACGGGACTCACGGCTGCAGCTATCCATACCAGAATGCCGGTGTACTTGAGCAGGAACATTATGAAGGACACTATTGCCGTGATCCTGAAGATCCACCATATAGTCTTCAAAGCGTTGGGCATTGCGCCCCTGACCGTATTCCAAAACCTTTCCATATGTGCCGCAAAATTACAAAAAATCCACAAAGTGTTCTCTGTACCATCTTTTTGTACTATATTAGCGCCTTCTTGGAACAATATACAAATACTAATCATAACAACTGACTATGTTCAAAGGACAACCAAAAGGCCTGTTTGCACTGGCACTTGCCAACACAGGCGAACGTTTCGGCTACTACACAATGCTGGCCATTTTCACACTTTACATGCGTGCAAAGTTCAACTGGAGTGAGGACCAGGCCGGTCATGTATATGCCCTGTTTCTTGCCGGAGTCTATTTCATGCCGCTTCTGGGCGGTATTCTTGCTGACAAGATAGGTTACGGAAAGTGTGTCACCATTGGCGCCTGCGTCATGATTCTGGGATATCTGGGACTTGCCGTCCCCATGGCAACCCAGGTTATGGACAAGACAACGCTGTTTGCAGGACTCATACTCATTGCCGTGGGAACGGGTCTCTTCAAAGGCAATCTGCAGGTGCTTGTGGGCAACCTGTATGATGACCCCCAGTATTCGGACAAACGTGATTCGGCATTCAGTCTGTTCTACATGGCAATCAACATAGGTGCCATGTTCGCACCCGCAATGGCCAAGGCCCTCTATGAGCCGCACATTGAAGGAGCCGGATTCCATTTCACCCCCATCGACAATGCCACAGCCACATTCGGCACCCAGGCACCCGCCTATCTCCAGTCACTGGCTGAAGGCTACCGCCTGTGCTTCTTCGTAGCCTGCGCATCGCTTGTACTCTCGCTGCTCATCTATTTCTTCTGCCGCCCCTGGTTCAAGCATGCCGATATCAACGCCAAGCAGGCGGCAAAGACCGATGCCAACTACGTGGAACTGACTCCCAAGCAGACAAGAGACCGCATTGTGGCCCTGATTCTGGTATTTGCAGTTGTCATCTTCTTCTGGATGGCATTCCATCAGAACGGGTCGGCACTGACATTCTTTGCAGACAAGTACACCCAGCTTGAAGGAATCCAGGGCACCACACGCATCTGGTTCAACATCTGGTCACTGGCATTCATTGCAGTGTCAATATACACCCTGTTCGCCATCTTCCAGAGCGAAACGAAAAAGGCCAGGATCATTGCCGGAATAGCCACTCTGATCCTGTGGGGCGGAGCAATTGCATTCTACCTGAACATGCCGCAGTCATTCAATGCCGCAACATCGGACTTCCAGCAGTTCAACCCGTTCTTCGTGGTTGCACTCACTCCGGTTTCCGTAGCAGTTTTCGGTGCCCTGGGCAAGAAGGGCAAGGAGCCGTCAGCCCCAATGAAGATTGGTCTCGGCATGATGCTGGCAGCTGTGGGCTTTGCCGTGATCACTGTAGCTTCAACTGACCTTATCTCCCCCAAGGACCTTGGCGATTCAGCCCAGAGCATACTTGACCCCCACTGGCTCATTGGCACATACTTCACACTGACCGTTGCCGAACTTCTGCTCAGCCCCATGGGCATCAGCTTTGTAAGCAAGGTGGCTCCCCCAAAGTACAAAGGCCTGATGATGGGCGGCTGGTTTGCAGCAACCGCAATAGGCAACTACCTGAGCCGTATCCCGTCAGCCCTGTGGAAGAAGATTCCGCTTATGGCCAACTGGGCAATCCTGATAGCCCTGTGCGTAATAGCCGGTCTTATCATGTTCATTCTGAGAAAGAAGCTTGAAGCC
>JAKSIS010000041.1 GCA_024398665.1 Bacteroidaceae bacterium | reverse complement strand
TTACTAAATCTGTGAAAGCAGACACAAATTTACTCAGCCCCCACTAAACTTCCACCGAGCCTGAATGTGGCCGGCCTTTTGCACAAAACAGTCAGGGCGCCCGGTTTACGGACGCCCTGATGCTGTGGGTGAAGATGGATTCGAACCACCGAAGTCGAGAGACAGCAGATTTACAGTCTGCCCCATTTGGCCACTCTGGAATTCACCCGTGACCCTTTTCTTACTTGCTGGTAAGACGGGTGATGTATTTTTCAGCCTGCTGTCCTTCAACTGATTCGGGATAGCCGGTCTTGATGAGCTGATAAAGCTTCAGTGCCTGTGCTGCCTTTTCCTGTGACTCATAAATGAGAGCTGCCTGGAAATAGAAGTAGGGTGAAAGCAGGTTGTTGTCAGCCTTCTTTGCTGCTGACTCATAAGTGGCGGCTGCCTTGTCATACTGCTCCATGTTTGCGTAGCATGCTGCCAGGGCGCCCAACACTGACGGACTTGCCATCTGGTCCTTGCCCTTGAACTTTGCCAGATACTTGGCTGCAACTTCAAAACTGTCAAGCTGTGCGCAGCAGAGACCTGCGTATGCGTTTGCCAGCTTACCGGCCTTGGTGCGGCCATACTGGTCAGCTATAGCTTCAAAACCGTCATAGCCGTAGGCGTCACCGTTAAGTGCGGTCTGGAAGTCACCGTCCAGGAAATACCTTTCACCCGGATAGAGGGCCTCAGATGCCTTGAGTTCGCGCGGTGCCACAACCTTTGATGAGTAAAGCATGCCTCCAGCGACGAGTATGATTATTGCTGCAAGTACTGCGAAGATGGTCTTCTTGTTGTTTTCAAAGAACTGCTCTGAGCGGGTAAGTGCCTGCTCAAGTCCACCCTGTTCCTGCTTTGCGGCAGGTTTTGTAACTTTTTTTGCCATAGAGTCATTTTGTTAGCGGGTGCAAAAATAGTCCTTTTTTTAATAGGGCCAGCAAATTGATGCAAAAAATAAGCCGATAAATGGAAAAGAGAGAGTAAATTCGCAAATGACAATTTCAATGGCTGAGATATGATACTGCAGCATCTGTTCGTTCAGGATTACCGGAATATTATCCAGGCCGATCTTGAGTTCTCCCCGAAACTGAACTGTTTCGTGGGGCACAACGGCATGGGCAAGACCAATCTGCTGGATGCGGTGCACTACCTTTCGTTCTGCCGCAGTTCAATCAGTCAGTCCGATTCCCAGACCGTGCGGCACGGCGCGCAGTGCTTCCAGATACAGGGCGCTTATCTGCTGCCGTCAGGAGACAGGACCGTGATAGGCTGCATGTCACGCCCGCAGGGCCGCAAGCAGTTCACGCGTGACCGCAAGGAGTACCGCCGCTTTTCGGACCATATAGGCTGTCTGCCGCTGGTCATGGTCTCGCCGCAGGACACAGGTCTGGTGGTGGGGGGCAGCGAAGAGCGGCGCCGTTTCATGGATATGGTCATATCACAGTATGACCGTGATTATCTTCATCAGATCATTGCCTATGGCAAGGCCCTGACACAGAGGAACGCCCTCTTGAAGACGGACACGCCGCCTGACCCTGAAATGCTGCTCATGTGGGAGCAGATCATGGCTGACAGCGGACAGAAAATCTACACATGCCGCCGCCAGCTGGCTGAAAGGCTTGAGCCCTGTTTCAATGCGATGTATGCTGAAATAGGGGACGAATCGGAACACGTTTCGCTCAAATACACGTCACACGCCACACGCGGCGATCTGCTGCAGCAGCTCATTGACAGCCGCCCCAAGGACATGGCGGTGGGCTATTCGCTGCACGGGGTGCACAAGGATGAGATCGATATGGAGCTGGGCGGCTATCCCATACGCCGTGAAGGTTCACAGGGGCAGACCAAGAGTTTTCTGACCGCGCTGAAACTGGCGCAGTACAGCCTTCTGTCCGATGTCTGCGGCAAGCATCCCATACTGCTGCTCGATGACATTTTCGACAAACTTGACGCCCGCCGTGTGGAACGTATCCTTTCAATGGTTTCTGATGACAGCCGTTTCGGGCAGGTGTTCATCACCGATGTTGACCGCAACCACATAGACGGGATTCTGGCCTCACTGGGCTGTGACCATAAGATATTCTCTGTCAGTGAAGGCAATGTGATATGAAAAGGACGAACACTGAAAACATAGGTGGCGTAATCATGCAGTACCTGCGTGAGAACGGTCTGGAAACGCCGTTGAACGAACACCGGCTTATTGACGCATGGCCCGAAATTGCCGGCCCCACTGTTGCGGGATACACTACAGGACTGCAGATATACAACCAGGTGCTGTTCGTGTCCATAGCATCGGCCGCCCTGAAGAACGAACTCATGATGCGCCGCAGCGAACTGGTGAAACGCCTTAACGCCCATGTGGGCGCCCAGGTCATCACACAGATAGTGATCCGATAGCGCGGAAATCAGCTTGCTTATTTCTTCAGCTCTTCGACAGCGCGGAGAACGGCCACATCGGTCCTGTTGAAGAATTCAATGTAGTCCTCCATTTCCATTGCGTCATAGATTATGCTGCCGTACACGGCCAGGCGCATCTGGTCCATAGCTGCCGCCTTCAGGCCCGGGTCACGCCTGACTCCGTTCTTTGCGGCATATGTGAAGAACTGCTCCATGACATTGTCACGGTCAAGATATGATTCCACAGCGTCAAGCGTGGTGATGTCCCTGAATGTGCTGCGGCGGCTGTCCACGTATGTGAAGGCAAACTTGTTGACAAGGCTCTTGCGCACCACTTCAGTGTAGTACTTTGACGCTCCTGTCGTGTCCTGGGCCACAAAGACGTCAGGCATTATTCCGCCGCCGCCGTAGACGGTGCGTCCGCCCTTGGTGGTGAACACTTCTGCTTCATTCTGTTTCACGCTGTCAGCCGTGAAGAATTCGCCGTGTTCGTAGCGCTTGACAATGTCCATGGCGTAGTCCTCATCGGATTCGCCGTACGGCTTCTGTATGCAGCGCCCTGACGGGGTGTGGTAGCGGGCCACGGTGATGCGCAGGCTGGAACCGTCAGTGAAATCCAGCTGTTCCTGCACCAGTCCCTTGCCGAACGAACGGCGGCCGACTATGGTGCCGCGGTCATTGTCCTGGATGGCGCCGGCGAAAATTTCCGATGCCGATGCTGACGATTCGTCAATCATCACGACCAGAGGCGTTTTCGTGTAGTGTCCGTAGCCGTTGGCAAGCTGCTGCATGCGCTGGCTGTGGGCGCCTTCAGTATAGACTATCATGTCATTCTTGGGAAGGAATTCGTTGGCCATGCTGATGGCTGCACCCAGATAGCCGCCGCCGTTGCCGCGCAGGTCAACGATGAGCTTCTTCATGCCCTTGCTGCTAAGTTCGGCCAGGGCGGTCACCATCTCCATGTAGGTGGTCTCGCCGAACTTGTTTATCATTATGTATCCGGTGCCGTCAGTCTTGTCAATTATGTATGCGGCATCGACGCTCTTTACCGGAATGTCGCCGCGCTCTATGTTGAAGTCAAGTATAGAAGGTTCGCCCGCGCGCATGATTCCCACCTTCACCATTGTCCCCTTGGGACCTTTCAGGTTCTTGACTATGTCGTTGCTGGGAATCTTCTTGCCTGCGAACAGCGAATCGTTGATATATACAATGCGGTCGCCGGCCAGAATGCCCACCTTTTCAGACGGACCGCCGTGAATGACGCTGTTCACACGTATGGTGTCTTCCTGGACCGAGAACTGTATTCCTATGCCTGAAAAACTGCCGTGCAGTTCGTCATTGCTCTCCTGGGTCTCTTCAGCTGGGTAGTAGGCCGAATGGGGGTCCAGCTCTTCAAGAATTATGGGCAGGGCCTCGTCAATGAGCGAATCAGTGTCTATCACGTCCACATACTTGTAGCGTATGGCATCAAACAGGGCATCAATCTTGGTCCCTCCCGGCAGGGTGACTGCGGTCTTGGGCTTTGTGGTGAATGATATCCTGTTCTTGCGGTAGAACAGCGAAAGGGTGTTCAGTCCGATGAAAAAGCCGGCCGCCACAAGCAGCAGCCCTATCAGAATCCTGCGAAATGTCTTCATTCGGTCTTTTTGTTCAGGTCCAGGAAAATGACTTCTATGCCGGCGCGGCGGAGCAGGTCCACGCCGTCAGTGAGACGGTACTGTTCAGTGTAGATGACGCGCTTTATGCCGGACTGTATGATCAGTTTGGCGCATTCTATGCAGGGCGATGCGGTGACGTACAGCGTGGCTCCGTCACTGCTGTTGGCTGAACGGGCCAGCTTGGTGATGGCGTTGGCCTCGGCATGGAGGACATACGGCTTGGATACGTTGTTCTCATCTTCACATATGTTCTCGAACCCGGTGGGGGTGCCGTTGTAGCCGTCGGATATTATCATGTTGTCCTTGACGACAAGTGCGCCCACCTTGCGGCGGGTGCAGTACGAATTCTCCGCCCAGATGAGAGCCATTCTCGCGTAGCGGCAGTCAAGGGCCGCCTTTTTCATTTCATCCATATCAGTGCAGTCTGTCAAGGTCAGGGACAATTATCACACCGCGTTTGAGCGTTATGAGTTCCTCCTGCGCCATTTCGTTGAGGTATTTGGATACGTTTATTCTTGTGGCGTCCATCAGGACTGCCAGCTCACTCATCTTCATTTCCAGCCGCTTCTCGCCGCCACGTACATCGCACAGGCCTTTTATGAAATGGACAATACGCTGGCGCAGGTCCATTTCATCAAGACTCCATATGTAGTTGTCTGCCTGCTGCATGCGGCCGGAAAGCATGTTCAGCAGATTCATGCGGCATATGTTGTACCTGCCTATTTCGGTATAGACGTACTGCTTGTCAATGTGCAGCATGCTTACCTGTTCCATGGCAGTGTATGAGCGCTGGTACGAACCGGCGCGGCCGAACATGGAATACGGTTCGATAAGATAGGGCGCTGCCAGCACTTCATGGAATGTGTACCTGTCCGCGACACCGTTGCGGGAACTCATTACGTTTCCGCTCAGGATGAAGGCGAAACTGCTGCAGCGGTCGCCGGCCGTAATAATGGTCTCCCCGGCTTCGTGCCTGACAAAGTCCAGACGCATCTTCCGGAGCAGGGTGTCAAAGTCATTGACGGTCATGCCCTGGAAAAGAGGCAGGGATAGCAGAGTGTCAAACATTGGGTGTTGCATGGCCCAAAGATAATGATTTTTTCGCCCTGACGCTTGCTGTCAGGCTATGATTTTGTATTTTTGTAGACATGAGGTCCGTATGTTTCAAGGCCGATGCTTGAAATTTTTATCATCCGGCTGTAGCATTCCACATCTGTGCGTGTCTATTGTAACGGAAACCCCAGGAAAGATGAATGACAAGGAACGTCAGTTCACGGCGATAGTGAACAAGCACAAACGCACCATATATACGGTGTGCTACATGTTCTCCAATGACAAGGATGAGATAGAGGACCTGTTCCAGGAGATTCTTGTCAGGATGTGGAACGGTTTCGAGTCGTTCCGCGGCGAGAGCAGCCTGAACACCTGGGTGTGGCGTGTCAGCCTGAACACATGTCTCAACTTTGACAGGCGCAAATCCCGTCAGGGTGAGCGTGTGGGGCTTGACGTTGACATTGTACCGTGCGGTGATGAAGATGACGCAATGCAGATACGCCAGCTTCATGAACGCATAGGCCGCCTGGGATTCATTGACCGCAGCATTATCCTGCTGTGGCTGGAGAACATGAGCTACGACGAGATCGGGGCCATTATGGGAATAAGCGCCAAGAACGTGTCAGTCAAGCTGGTACGCATAAGAGAAAAGTTGAAACACATGTGAAACCCGAAAAGAACCGGATTATGGATGATACATTGGACATGTCGGCGGAACTGGAACAGATGAGGTCTGATTACGCCGCTCTCAAGAATAAACTGGAAAGCCAGGAGATAATAAGCGACAGGCTTGTGATGGAATCGGTCCGCAGCAAGGTGGAGCTGATAGATTCTCAGGACAGGATAAGCATTGCGTGCTGTGCCGTGGCTTTTTTCCTGTCGCCTGCGTACCATTTCATATTCGGGGCCACGTGGTGGTTCTGCGGGGCTACAGCCATTTTCATGGCATATGCAGGCTGGTGTGCCGTCCGTCGCCGCCGGAATATGGGCCTTGCCTTCAAGGCTGACAGGGACATGCTTCCTCTTCTGAACAAAATAAAGTATTTTCGCAGGGAGTATGCCAACAGGCTCAACGTGGCTCTGCCGCTGGTGGTGACATGGGCTGTCTGGCTGTTTATGGAAATATTCTGGCATGCTGGCGGCCAGCCCGCTGCAATACTGCTTTCGGGCTGTGCTCTGGCCGGACTGCTCATAGGGGGAGCCATAGGACTGCGCATGCGTGCCAGGGTTATCCGCGCCTGCGACGCCATTGTAAGACAACTGGAACAATAACAAAAACAAAAGCATATGGAATTCTTTTCATCACTTGAACCGTTGCAGAGACTGTTCTGGGCTATAGCCGGTACTGCGACACTGATTTTTCTCATTCAGACCATTCTGACTTTCATCGGACTGGGTACTGATACTGACATCGATGCCGGACCGGCCGATATGGATACGGTAGGCGATGTCACTGAAGACGGAGGCCTTCACGGCGTGT
Organism: Bacteroidaceae bacterium; assembly: GCA_024398665.1. GTDB lineage: Bacteria > Bacteroidota > Bacteroidia > Bacteroidales > Bacteroidaceae > Colenecus. Next base: position 13,880 of record JAKSIS010000041.1, on the reverse strand, counting down.
TCTCGTTCCGCAACCTTGTGAATTTCCTGCTGGGCTACGGCTGGGCCGGAGTGCTCCTGTACAACGAGATCGGGAAGGGGTGGGTGCTCCACCTGGTGGCCATAATCACAGGACTGGTGTTCGTGCTGGCATTCGTGATAATGTTCCGTGCCATCATGAAACTTTCCCATGACGGCAGTTTCCAGATGTCCGAGGCTGTAGGTCTCAGGGCTTATGTGTATCTTCGCATTCCGGCTTCCCGGCAGGGACGCGGCATTGTGCAGGTAAGCGTGAAGGGGTCAGTCCATGAGATCGATGCCGTTACCGACAGTGCGGAAACAATCCCCACCGGAGGCTACGTTACCGTGAAGGAGGTGATAAGCGACGACCTGCTTCTGGTGGAGTGAGTTTTTTTGACCGAGTGTTAACCAATTAATAATAAACGATATGTTAGAAAGCAGCAATTTTCCCATTCTGGTAGTGATCTGTGTGGTCGTACTCTTCATTCTGTTCGCCACAATCATACGTCGTTATCGCCGTTGCCCGTCGGACAAGATCCTTGTGGTTTACGGAAAGACAGGCGGCGGCAGCGCCAAGTGCATACACGGCGGCGGCAAGTTCGTATGGCCTGTAATCCAGGACTATTCGTACCTGAGCCTTACGCCCATATCAATCGATGCAAACCTGACCAACGCCCTCTCAAAGCAGAACATCCGCGTTGATGTCCCCTGCCGTTTCACAGTGGGTATCTCGACTGAACCGGACAGCATGAACAACGCAGCCGAGCGTCTGCTGGGCCTGAGCGCCGAGGAGATCCAGGAACTTGCCCGCGATATCCTGTTCGGCCAGCTGCGTCTTGTCATCGCAACCATGTCAATTGAGGAAATCAACAGCGACCGTGACACCTTCCTTGAGAAGATTGCCGGCAACGTCGAGGTTGAACTGAAGAAGATAGGCCTGCGCCTTATCAACGTGAACGTGACCGATATCAAGGATGAGTCAGGATATATCCAGGCCCTTGGTAAGGAAGCCGCCGCAAAGGCAATCAATGAAGCAAAGGTCAGCGTGGCCGAACAGGACAGAAACGGTGAGATAGGTAAGGCCGAAGCCGTCAAGGAGACCCGTATCCGCACATCGCAGGCCAACGCCATTGCAGTGCAGGGTGAAAACAACGCCAAGGTTGACATTGCCAATTCTGAGGCATTCCGCCGTGAAAAGGAGGCCGAGGCCAACCGTCTGGCAGTTACCGCCGAGAAGGTCCAGCAGGCCAAGGCCCTGCAGGATGCCTACATAGCAGAACGTGACGCAGAAAACGCCCGTGCCGAACGTGAGCGCTCCACCCAGATGGCCAACATCCTGGTGGCCCAGCAGGTCGAAAAGGAACGTATCATTGTGGCCGCCGAAGCCGAGGCCGAAAAGCTGCGTGTAAGCGCCAAGGGTGAGGCCGATGCCATATTCGCCAAGATGGAGGCCGAAGCCAAGGGTTACTACGAGATCCTGACCAAGCAGGCTGCCGGTTACGACAAGATGGTGCAGGCTGCCGGAGGCGATGCCGCCAAGGCATTCATGCTGCTCATGTCAGAAAAGATGCCGGAACTGGTCAAGACTCAGGTCGAAGCCGTCAAGGGCATCAAGTTCGACAACGTGACCGTCTGGGATTCAGGCAACAACGCCGACGGAAAGGGATCGACCGCCAATTTCATCAGCGGCCTGATGAAGTCCGTACCCCCCATGTCGGACCTCTTCAACCTGGCCGGCCTGAACCTGCCCGAGTACCTTGCCAAGAAGCAGGAACCCGCCAAGGACGAAGCCGCGATAATAGAGGAGAACTGATTTCCTGACTGACCGGAACAGGGGGAGCGTACCCTGTTCCGCGTTAACCATGAACGCAAAGACCACAACGGTAACGTTGGCGGTACAGGGAGCGTACCCTGTTCCGCATTAACCCCAAAAGCTGCCAATATTACGCAATGGAAGCATAAAGCGTCCGGGCGTAATGTCGGCAGCTTTTTATGAACCCGGATTACCGCTCCGCATTAACCCGGATTACCGCTCCGCATTCATTTGCGCAGCAGGGCAATTCCCGCACACTACTTGCCAATAATGCAACTGGAAGCCATAGAAGTGCGTTTATGTGCATTATTGGCAGGCAATTTGCCGTTTTCAGCTGATTTGCATGCCAATACTGCAAAGAATCCAATCTACAGGCAATCTGGCTGCATTATTGGCAATGGTTTGCCAGGTTCAGCAAATGACTTCCCCCACTAGTTTTCCACTGAGCCAACTTTCTTGCTGAGTCACGACATTCTTCCCCAATAATGGCGCATCTTATTTATGCCATCATGGTTTTTCCTGCGCGTGGTCTGAAATGACAAATTTTTAAGGCTGTGTGTATGGAAGGATTGGAAAGAATTGCCTAATTTTGTCTGAATACAGTTGTCTGAACCGGATTCTTGTTCGATTTGTTGCAGATTTAGGAAATGGAATTATTACGTAAAAACGTTGGCCGTATGCTTCTGGCTGTTGTGGCCGCATTCGCGATGGGTGGTACGGTACGGGCCGATGTGTCAGGCGGCCGGACGGAATTTGTGCAGAAGGGTTCCGAATGGTTCCTAATGCATGGTGACAATGTGCTGTTCCGTGGCAGCGGGACTCCGGATTTCAGTGACATGCCGCAGGTCATACGTGATGCGGTGGCACATTTTGACACCATAGCCCCTACTGACAGGGCTCCAGGGCGTATGGACACCAGGGCATCGTTCACAAAGACCGTAAGTCCGATGATCTCCACCGCATGGACACAGGATGCACCATACAATGACCTGATGCCTGTCATTGACGGCAAGCACGTACCGGCAGGCTGTGCAACCATAGCTACAGCACAGGTGATCAACTACTACCGCTATTGCCGGCCGTGGACAACCACTTATGACGATCTGGTGCTTTCAGGCACCGTATTCAGTCATGACAGCATCACAAAATGGTATGACCCATCGGAAGTTATATGTTCTGAACCGGTCTACAACGTACATTACTCATTTGACGGATACAGTTACAGCCTTACTCCCGCACAACTGTGTGAAATGGTTGCATTCGGCCAGAAGGCCCGCTATGGAAAAGATCTCACATCGACATTCATAGACCTGCAGCAATATGCCATACAGCAGTATTTCGGCTATGACAGCCAGTACTACTGGACCCACCAGTATTTGGGTATGGCCGATTCGCTGATCCGGCAGCTTGACATGGGCCGTCCGGTAATTGTGTGCGGCGACAACAGTGAAGGAATGGGGCACTCGTTCATTGTTGACGGCTACAATACTGACGGTGAATTCCATCTGAATTTGGGATGGGGGGAGGCATGGAACTGCTGGAGCGCAATTGAAAACTGGGACTTCCGGTCAAACAATTATATCATTACAATGTACCCCGACCCTGATGACAAGTCACTCTACATAAAGGAATCAGAGAACGGCAAGCTTGTCTTCCGCAATACCGATACCGGCCAGACTTTCAGCCAGGAGATGTCCCTCTCTCCTCTTTCCAGCGGTGCAACAGGACTTATGATGTTCGGCGGCTATATGGCAATGGGATATCTCACTGCAGGAAATTACGAATACTGCGTGGAATACAGCTCCGGCAAGCAGATTTCCGCAGATATGCCGGCAGTAAGCGCCAGGGACACATATTCATATTACAACCAGTGGACCAACGTCTACAAGGCTGGTATGAGCAGTCTCTACATTCCATACGACTGCCGTCTCACATTCTATGCTCCAACTTCCACTACATACGGACTGCAGATCATACTTGATGGCTTTGACCGTGGAACGGCTGCGATTGGTGACGTGCAGCTGTTTCTGGAACGTGATGACAGCACTGTCATGAGAAGCGGTACGGGCTCATATTCGGAAAGCAGCTGGGAAAACTGGACAGGAAGCACGTATTTCAGACAGTACAACGGCATTTATTCTGTCAGGTTCGACAACATTCCGGCCGGCAACTACAAGATTTTCGCCAAAGTGACGAATCAGCAGCTGGGCACATTCAACGTAGGCGCTTCAGTATCGTCATATCCGTGCAGCGGGAACGAATATTCTGAAATTTCCACTGCGTACAAATATGCGTTCGAAGACCATGATGACTGGTACTGGGGCGGTTCCCTGTGTTCATGGACCGATGAATCCGTGCCGTATTTCGAACCTATGATGATATCTCTGCCGGAATGTGACGGAGGAACGTATACTGTAGCCTTGACTTATGGTTCAGGAGCATCCACCACTCTTGGCATATATGCAAGGCCTACTGACATGACCGGAGTACCCCAGGTTCAGGACCGCAGGTCCGGGACAGAGAAGGTCATCCTGAACGGAAGGCTGCTGATAAGGAAGGACGGCCGCCTGTATTATCCGTCAGGCATTAACGCAGACATCAACCAACCAATTCAATAAAAAGCAATGAGAAAGACAGCATTAATCCTTGCAGTCCTGGCTTGCGGACCTCTGTTCGCACAGAACCGCCCGGGGGCAGCGCAGCCTTCATCAGGCTCTGTCAACCCGGTCTTTGACAAGTACAAGCAGCCGGACGTTTCACTTGACGTCTATTTTACAAAGAGCGGCAGCAAGGCTGCAACTCCTGACAAGGACGGTTTCATACTCCGCTGGAGCCTTCTGGAACCCATCTCAAAGCCGGAAATCAGGTCCAATACCCTGTTCACCGACTCATGGCTCAGGAACGAATTCGCACATGAGTATTTTGAGGGTCAGATGACAATTCTGCCTGATGACGGCCAGACAGTCGAGGCATCAGTCCAGAGACAGGCCGCCCGCGCCCAGGGCATGGGCATGGGTATGGGCATGGGCATGCCGCAGGGTGGTCAGGCCCGCCCGCAGGGTCAGCCAGGTCAGGTACGTCCGCAAGGCCAGCCCGGAATGGGAATGCCGCAGGGCCAGGCCGGTATGGGTATGCCGCAGGGCCAGCGTCCGCAGCAGGCACAGGCTCAGCCGGCAGCACAGCAGACTGAAAAGGTCCAGCTCAAGTGGCACTGGCTTGACAGCAAGCGCTACAACGTGAAGCTGTACCGTTTTGCAAAGGCCCAGTCTCTGCGCCCCACTGAAGGGCTTTTCCTTGCAGTGACCGTTGTCAATGCTCCTGAAGACATGACCGTACGTCTGGCTGCCGGTTCCAATTCAGCATCGATGTGGTGGGTGAACGGCGAGGAGGCTCTGCTTCTGTCCGGAGACCGCCGTATGGTTGTCGATGACGGCGTTTCCAAACTCATCACCCTCAAGAAGGGAAAGAACATTGTCCGCGGTGCCATCATCAACGGCCCGGGCATGAGCGATTTCTGCGTCCGCTTCATCGGACAGGACGGCAAGCCCGTGACCAATCTTACAATCACCAACAAATAATGCATAGGAAGTTATGAAAAAGATATTAGCAGCAGCTGCACTGTCAGCATTGGCATTAGGGGCATCGGCCCAGATTACAGGTGATATTTTCATTCATGACCCTTCGACCATTGTCAGGTGCAATGGAGTTTACTATACGTTCGGTACCGGAAGCGGCGGTCTTATGTCCGATGACGGTTACACATGGCGTTCAGGTGCCGTCAAGCCCGGCGGCGGTGTGGCCCCCGATGCAATGAAGATAGGAGACCGATACCTGATTACCTACAGCGGCAATTTCCCCGGCACGCAGGGCAAGACCCATGGCGTTTGCCAGACCATGTGGGCCACCACGCTCAATCCTGATTCGGTCGATTATTCCGCTGAAGAGCTTGTGGCATGGGCAGGTGCCGATGACGACTGCTACAGCATTGACCCGGCACTTCTGCTTGACCCCACCACCGGACGTCTGTGGATGTCATACGGCACATATTTCGGAGCAATACGTCTGGTGGAACTTGACCCCAAGACAGCAAAGCGTCTGGAGAAGAGCGAGCCCATTGACATTGCCATAGACTGCGAAGCAACGGCCCTGATGTACCACAACGGCTGGTACTATCTGCTGGGCACTCACGGCACATGCTGTGACGGTACCAATTCCACCTACAACATTGTGTGCGGCCGTTCAAGGCAGGTTACAGGTCCGTATCTGGACAATGTGGGCCGTGACATGCTTCAGGGCGGCGGCAAGATGGTCCTGTCAGCCGGAAACCGCGTTACCGGTCCCGGACATTTCGGCCATTATGTCGAAGAGGAAGGCTGCGAGAAGATGTCATGCCATTTCGAGGCCGATTTCGAGCGCAGCGGCAAGAGCGTGCTGGGCATACGTTCACTTCTGTGGAAGAATGACTGGCCAGTCGCAGGTGATCCCTTCAAGGAGGGCACTTTCGAAATCGAATCGGAACGTCGCGGATATGCGCTTGAACTGGCCGTTGACTTTGTCAGACTGAACGCCGGCCGCGGATTCGGCAACGCATCGACCCCGAACGAATCAATTCCTGACCAGATGCTGTCCGATGTCATAGGCGACTGGCCCAAGGGCAACATCGACGTGCGTTTGAACGACTATATGTTCCGTCCCCACCAGAGATGGACAATTACAGCAGTAGGTGACAAGGGCGGCTACCTGGGCGCACCCTATTTCAAAATAACCATTGAAGGCACCAACCGCGCGCTGGCTGCTACGGCCGACGGTGAACTGACAGCCGTTCCCCAGTACACAGGCGCTCCTGAACAGCTTTGGAGAATTGAACAGCTCATTGACGGAACTTACCGTATAATCAACGAGAAGGTTCCCGGCAAGGAGGGCCAGCAGTTCGCACTGGTATGCACCGGTGACTGCTCCCTGACACTGGGCAAGTATGACTTCAATGACGTGAACTGCAAGTGGAATCTGCGTGACAGATAAGACACAGGTCTGAGACATCTGAAGGAAAGCTGGAGTTCCGCATTGATGAAACTTCAGCTTTCCTCTTTTTTCACTGGCAGTCTTGCCGCAAAACATTGAGATTTGTTGTAATTTCGCAGCCGGATAAAATAGAACACATAAATCTTACCTATATGGACAAGAACATTGAGATGAACCCCAATCTGCTGGTGCGTTTCCTTGGAAAACCGGCGTGTGAATTTACCTGTGCGGACATAGTCCGCTACTGCCGTGAAAATGCAGTCCAGTTCCTGAACTTCCACTACTGCGGATGGGACGGAAAACTGAAGACACTGAATTTCGTGATAGGAAGCGTTGAGCATCTGGAGAACATCCTGCAGGCAGGCGAACGCGTTGACGGTTCCAGCCTGTTCCCGTTCATCGAAGCCGGCAAGAGCGACCTGTATGTCCTGCCGCGCTACAAGACCGCTTTCGTGAATCCGTTTGCCGATGTTCCCACTGTTGACCTGCTGTGTTCATTCTTTGACCGTGACGGAAACCAGTTTGAAAGCAGCCCGCAGTACATCCTGCACAAGGCTCACAATGAATTCAAGGCTGTCACCGGTCTTGAGATGCAGGCTATGGGCGAACTTGAATATTACGTGATTGCCCAGTCCGAGGACCTTTACCTGACACCTGACCAGAAGGGCTACCATGAGAGTGCACCGTTCTGCAAGTTCCAGGACCTGCGCACTGAGGCCATGAGGATGATTGCCCAGTGCGGCGGCAATATAAAGTACGGTCACAGTGAGGTGGGCAACTTCACCCAGGACGGAAAGATATATGAACAGAACGAAATAGAATTCCTTCCCATTAACATTGAGGATGCCGCTGACCAGCTGGTCGTAGCAAAGTGGATCATGCGCCAGCTTGCATACCAGTATGGCGTAACCCTGACATTCGCTCCCAAGATCACTGTGGGCAAGGCCGGTTCAGGCATGCACGTGCACTGCAAGTTCACCCGTGACGGCAAGTCCGTCATGACCAGTAACGGTGAACTGACTGAAGAATGCCGTAAGGCAATAGCAGGATATATGGCCGCAGGCACATCACTGCCCGCTTTCGGCAATCCGCATCCGCTTTCATTCATGCGTCTTGTCCCCCATCAGGAGGCTCCCACATCGCTGTGCTGGTCATTCTCGAACCGCAGCGCTCTGGTACGCGTGCCTCTGGGCTGGATAAAGCCGATGGATATGGCTGCAAAGTGCAATCCTATGGAAAAGGCATCGGACAAGGACTTCAGTGACAAGCAGACATTCGAATGGCGCGCCAGTGACGGCTTTGCTGACACCTATCTGCTCATGGCTGCCCTTTGCTGCGCCGCACGTCACGGTTTCGAAATGCCTGACGGCCTTGCAGTGGCTGAAAAGACCTACGTGGGCCTGGGCGTCAACATCCATGACGAAAAGAACCGCGCCGTCCAGGAGTCATTGGAACAGCTGCCCGGCTGTTGCGTCGAGGCTGCTCAGGAACTGGCCAAGGACCGTGCCATCTACACGTCACGCGGCGTATTCTCAGACAGCATTGTCGACTACATGATAAAGTTCCTCACTGATTTCCATGACGAGACCCTGCGCCAGTCACTTGACTCCGCCGGCCTGCTCAAACTGGTTCAGGACAGCGTGAACAACGGATAGGCGCATGCCCGCAGAGTCGCGCGGCTTACGCAGCGAACCGTGGACAGCGTGTACAACGGATAATAAGCGTTTGTACGTGTGTCTTTAGGGTGGCATTTCGCAATGTCACCCTCTTGTTTCTTCCCCTTTTCATTTTTTACTCCATTTCTCAAAATTTGCACCATCTTTTCCCGCTGTCGCCAAAATGAGAAACAATTAGTTGGTGTACAGAGGCTGGGATGCAGTTCGCCGTTTCTCAACCCTCGAAATTGGAGGTATGAGAAACACGCAGGTGCATTACAATTGAAATGGCCAGTACCTGCGTTTCTCTGTCTGGCGTGACGGCATGAACGGCAGGCAGGGTGGAATGGCGCAGGGCCAGATATCGGACCTCCTATTTCAGGTATTTGCGTACTTCCTCTTCCGGCAAACGGACTAACGTTGCGATTTGACGCGGTGACATCTGGTGATGCCGTTTCAGCGCAATGGCAAGAACTATGCGGTCATTGGCGCCAAGCCATCTCGCACTGTGCTTCCTGAATAATGAGTAGCACTCATCGGACGCAATTCTTCTTGCCTCAAGGTCACTCAGATTCACACCTCTCACCTTGGCCATTCTGGTTGTGACAACATCTTCTTTCTTCTTGCTGTTGCCTAAAAATACACGATAGCAGTTCGGGGTTATGAAAATGCTCTCGAACCGTTCCACATCGACATAATTCGATGGGAGAATGAAACCATTGCAGACCTGCCAGTTGTCGGGAATGTCACGCTTGCTGCAGACAAGGCGTTTCCTTTCTCTTGCTGAAAGCGTTGAAACGGGAACTGGGTTGCTGAATGACTTGCCGGGACCTGTCCACCAGATTGGAATATGGTATGCCGTTCTGAAATACATGGAACCGGTACCCCACAGGTAATCAAACGGCATAATGGCCTTGCCATCCTTGGTGGGCTGGATGATGCAGTATATGGCAACGGTCTTCAAATACTCCTCTCCATTCACTGCATATAGTTCGCATTTCAAACTGACTCCTTCAGTAGTCCCGCGGATTTTTGCAATCCGATGCATGATTGTCCGCTCGTACATGATTTTGAACTTGACGCACTCATCTTTTGTGCCGTACAGGAGAATGTGCGGGTGCGAATCTTCAATTGAAAATGCGACGACGGCAGCGTCAGTATTGGCTGCACATACGCCAACCAGATTGAAGGCACAATAGAAATCCGATTCTGAAATGATGAAGTCGCGGGAATCGGCACCGTTTGCGAACATGTGATAATAATTGGTGTCAGTCATGATAATGAAAGATTTGATTGTGACAAATATACAATACGAAACCGCTGATTGCAAGTAAATTCCGATATTATTTTTTCAAGAGTGGTTCCCATTCTTTTGGATGTTGAGCCTGATTCGCCAAAATGAGAAACAGCCAGCTTACTTGCAAAGGTTGTAGCGCTGTTCCCTGTTTCTCTACCCTCGAAATTAGGGGTATGAGAAACACGCATGTGCATTACAATTGAAATGGCCCGCACCTGCGTTTCTCTGTTTGGCGGGCGACGGGAAATGGGTGAGTGCGGGCGTTTTGGATGTTGAGCCTGATTCGCCAAAATGAGAAACAGCCAGTTTGCTTGCAAAGGTTGTGGCGCTGTCCCCTGTTTCTCTACCCTCGAAATTAGGGGTGTGAGAAACACGCATGTGCTTTACAAATGAAATGGCCCGCACTTGCGTTTCTCTGTTTGGCGGGCGACGGGAAATGGGTGAGTGCGGGCGAGTACGCGTCAACTTGGCCGGTTGCACCATCGGTCCGGCTGCGGTGCGGGATTTGGCTTTGTGAGGCGTGAATTGGCCGTCTGTCGCGCGGTATTCGGCGGATTGCGGTGCGGCTTCATCTCTATGGCGCGGAACTCTTCCGGCTGCGGTGCGGAATTTGGCCGGCTGCTAAGAGAGCTTGATGCGGCCGTGACTTGATGCGGCTCATCAGTAGGGCAGTGACTTGATGTGCCTGTCTATGATTTCGAGCAGGCGCGCATGGCTGGCGGCTGTGTTGGCGGCACAGACCAGTTCGGGTTTGTCAATTCCCAGTTTCCTGCCGCCCAGGCCGCTTATCGTTCCTCCGGCTTCGGAAAGAATGAGCATGCCTGCGGCGTAGTCCCACGGACACAGGCGGAATTCATAGTACAGTTCGCACTGGCCCGCGGCAAGGAAGCACAGCTCCATGGCGGCCGAACCGAAACGGCGGATGTCGTTGATCTGCGCATAAGCATCCATGATGACAGAATTGCTTATATCGGCGTACTGTTTGACATACAGGCCCAGCGCGGTGCACATCAGGCCGTCCTCGAACGGACGGTCGGAAACATGTATGGGCTTCCCGTTCAGACATGCCCCACGGCCTTTTTCAGCGGTGAAAATCTCATTTCGGGCAGGGCTGTATACGACTCCGATGACAACCTCGTCGGACTTTTTCAACGCAACGGAAATGCAGCAGGCGTCAATGCCGCGGGAATAGTTGCAGGTGCCGTCAATGGGGTCGATGACCCAGACGAATTCCTTGTCGGGGTCATGAAAATCCTCTTCCTCGCAGATGAAACCGCAGCCGGGAAGCAGTTCTGACAGGCTGCGGCAAAGGTAATGCTGGACAGCAATGTCCGATGATGTGACGATGTTTGCCAGTCCGTCCTTCTGTTCGACTTCAAAACCGTCGGTGACCATGAGCGAGGCCGCCTTGCGCACAATTCCAACAACCTGTTCCAGCATGATGATTCGTCTTTTACCGCTGCAAAAGTAGTGAAGATTTTGGGTAACTTTGCGCCATGAAACTGGTAATATTTGACCTGGACGGCACTCTTCTTGACACCATTGACGACCTGGGTGCGGCAGCCAACCACGTTCTGGAACGGCACGGACTGCCGCTGCACGGGATGGATGAGTACCGCCTTATGGTGGGCCGGGGCATGCGCAACCTGATACGCATGGCGCTGCCTGATGGTACGTCTGAAGATACTGTATCTGTTGTGCTGTCCGAATTTCTGGAATGGTATCAGAACCATCTGGACATTGCAACGCGGCCGTATCCGGGCGTGCAGGAACTTGTCAGCAGTCTCAATGAGGCCGGGTTCAAACTGGCGGTGGCATCGAACAAGATACAGCCTGGCACCGAAAAACTTGTCTCAAAATTCTTTCCTGGCATACCGTTCGTGGCAGTGATGGGCAACTGCAGCGCATTCCCACTCAAGCCTGATCCTGCACTGGTCCGATACATCATGGATAGGGCAGGGGTGTGCGAATCGGACACGCTGATGGTCGGTGACAGCGGAATTGACATTGAAACCGCGCACAACGCCGGCATTCCTGTGATTGCCGTCAGCTGGGGCTTCCGCCCGCGCGTCGAACTTGCTGCCGCTGACAGCATTGCCGATTCTGTTGATGAACTGGGGCGTACATTGCTTGAAGCGTAGCATAAAGTTTCTTCCAGGATTCACCCGCAGGCGCAACAGACGGGTCCCGCCTGCCCGCCAAACAGAGAAACGCAGGTGCGGGCCATTTCAATTGTAATGCACCTGCGTGTTTCTCATGCCCCGAATTTAGGGGGTAGAGAAACAGGGAACTACGCCTCGACTTCTGCACGCCCACCAACTGTTTCTCATTTTGGCGAATCAGGCATAGTTGGCAGAATGCGGCAACTGATGTTGAACGCGACGAACCGATGATGAATGCGGCAACTGATGTTGAACGCGACGAACCGATGTTGAACGCAACGAACCGATGATGAACGCGACGAACCGATGTTGAACGCGACGAACCGATGTTGAACGCAACGAACCGATGATGAACGCGACGAAACGATGTCGAACGGGTTTGTCGCAGTCCGGGTGGAAAAACCGGACAACTTTCTTTTTCCTACAGGCGGCTTGCAGTAACTTTGCAGCATGTTACATGCACAGACCTGGAATTCGCAGATATGGCTTTGCGGCTGGTACAAGGCCACAAGCACGCGTGGCGGGGATTCAAGACCCATGCTGCAGAAAGTGTTCCGGCACAATCTTGAAATTTTTGCTGACGGGGCGTACCGCACGGAGTCCGATGCTGTGGTCACGCTGCCTGACCGCGCAGATTATGTGCCGCAGGCGGAGATGTTCAGCACTCCCATCGCTTTGGCATCGGACTATGTGAAAAAGGAAACGGCCATTCAGGTGCTGAACCGGGACTGCATTCTGGTGGCGCAGGACATGGTAGGGCAGGGGCTGAACCCGGCGCTGCTGAACATGGCCAGCCTGTATCATCCGGGCGGTGGCGTGCTGGACGGTTCCAGCGCTCAGGAGGAGGACCTGTGCCGGCGCAGTACGCTTGCGGTTTCGCTGTACCAGTTCTCGCTTACGGGCGGCAGACACGGGGACCTGGCGTCAATGGTCGGGGTCTCAAGGCGTGACAGCCGTTATCCCATGGACAATATGTACGGAGGCATATACAGTCCCGGCATTACCTTTTTCAGGGGCACACGTGATGACGGCTATGCGCTGTCAGACAGTCCTTTCCGGGCTGCTGTCATTTCAGTGGCGTCACTCAATTACAATCCGAAACACGGTCACAGCACGCTGGTGGACGGGAATATTCCCGATAATGACAAGGCGGTAATCAGGGAGAAGATCCGTACCATTCTGCGCATCGGTGCCCTGAAGGGACATGACAGTCTGGTGCTTGGCGCGCTGGGCTGCGGCGCTTTCTGCACGCCGCCTGCACAGATGGCGCGGCTGTTCCACCGTGTGCTGGACGAACCGGAGTTTCAGGGGCGCTTCGAGCGCATAGCATTTGCAATAACCGATACCCCGAACAGCAATAATTTCAAACCATTTTTTCAGGAATTCAAATGGAAAGAACGCTAGTCATACTCAAGCCGTGCACCATCCAGCGCGGTCTGATAGGTGAAGTGATATCACGTTTTGAAAAGCGCGGACTCAAACTGGTGGCCATGAAGATGGTGCAGCTGGACGCTGATGTCCTGCGCCGTCACTATTCGCATATGGTGGAAAAGCCCTTTTATCCCATAATAGAGAAGTCGATGATGGCCGCGCCGGTGGTCCTTTGCTGCTGGGAGGGCATAGATGCAGTGAGCGTGGTGCGTGAAATGGCCGGCGCCACCAACGGACGCAAGGCTGCGCCCGGCACACTGCGCGGCGATTTCTGTATGAGCCACCAGGAGAACATTGTGCACGCATCGGATTCCCTGGAGACAGCGGCGGCAGAACTGGAACGTTTCTTCACGGAGACGGACTACTGCGACTATTCCTCGCCCCTGTCCGATTACCTCTACGCACAGGACGAACTGTAAACAGACAGCAGGGCCAGGCCCCGCCACGCAGGGTCTGGCCCCATTGTGCAGGGTCTGGCCCCATTGTGCAGGGTCTGGCCCC
>JAKSIS010000040.1 GCA_024398665.1 Bacteroidaceae bacterium | reverse complement strand
CAATTCCCATAAGCAGACGCAGCAGGAAGAATACAGCACCGGCAAGCCAGATAACTGAAAAAATCCCGCTCCAGTTGATGTGTCTTTCCGGAGCCGGTGCAACTGTTGGGGCTGGAGCATAACCCACAGGTGCCAACTCTATATTTTCCGGCATCATGTATCCGACAGGCTCTACAACATATTCCGTTGGTGCCGGTATGACATCGGACTGCTTTTGGGGCATAGTAACATGCACCAGCGGCAGAATGAAGGACAGCCCTATTGCAGAAAGAAGCACCACCCTGTTGAAACGGTGCAGTGTGGTCCGGCTCAGTGCCAGTCTGAAGACCAGCGTTGCAAGTGCCAACGTGACGGCTTGAATGACAATGTAATTCATACGCTTTGCCTTTGATTTCGTTATCGTATCTGCGGCAAATGTATGGCCCGCGAACTGTTGCTCCTAATGATTTAGTAGAAAATTCGCGGAAGTGTCCGGTTTTTAACCTTCATTATTAGTAGCAGGTACTGGAGAAATTATGCAACATCCTTCATACTAAAGAATGTATTCAAGTAATCATTGTATCTTTGTTTAAAATCTAAGAGTATGGAATATCAAATATATGATACCGTAATTTGTACACTTTACAACTGACCTTTGAACCTGTATGCGTAGATGCAGTAAATGGAATCAATTGCAAGACGTTACCATTTCCCTGAAACGCTCCATGCCTGTTGTCGATTTCTCCTGTATGTGGATTACGCGGCTTACGTGGGCGGCAGCTGCCGGATCGGGGTCTATCATGTAGACAGGGCATGAGTCCGGTACATAAAGGTAGAGACTTGCAGCAGGATAGACCTGCATGGACGTTCCAACAATGAGCAGGACATCGGCCCCGGACACTTCCTGCACGGCAAGTTCCAGATTCGGGACCTGTTCGCCGAACCATACAATGTGCGGACGCAGCTGCCTGTTGTGAGGTCCCCCGGTATCGCCCATGTGTATCGGCTCATAGCCTATGTCAGTCACGTAGCGTTCGCTGTACCAGTCCCGGTCAGTGTAGCAGTCAACCGGACGCACCTTGGTCAGTTCTCCGTGAAGGTGGATTATGTGGCTGCTGCCGGCACGTTCATGCAGGTTGTCTACGTTCTGGGTCACAACAGTGACGTTGAACCGCTCTTCAAGTTCCTTAAGTATGATGTGGGCCCTGTTTGGCTGTACTGTTGAAAGCTGCGCACGCCGCTTGTTGTAGAAGTTTATGACCCTTTCCGGATCAGCATACCAGCCGTCAATTGAGGCGACCGCCTGTACCGGTTCATCGTCCCAAAGCCCGTTTCCCCCGCGGAAAGTCTGTATGCCGCTTTCAGCACTAATTCCGGCACCGGTCAACACCACAAGTTTCCTTTTGTCTTCCATATTCACGTTCCGTTTCAGTTCAGGTGATACGTGCCTGTCATTTCAAGAGTCTGATGCCTATGATGTAGTATTCCGGAATCTGCTTCATGAAGTCATCATCCGGATTGCCGGAAATTTCACTGTCGCCGCAGAAACGGAACATACCTGCATCAGAATCATACCAGTATGAACCTATCAGTACCAAAGGGTAGAAATCATCATTGATCTTTGAGCCGTCAAGCTTGAAAGGACGGGCCTGGCAATCATAGTTCACATCACCTTCCGGCGATTTCTGTCCCTGGAATGTCAGTGGCAGTGATATGCCTTTCGTATCGTCAAAATAAACGCCTGCCTTGTTGCCTTTTTCAATAGGTGAAACGGTAACCTTCACGTTCCTGATGTAATCACCGAAAATTTCCCATTTGAAAGGAAGAACATTCTCCCCCTCCTTGGCTTCATTCCTGTAATGCAGTATTACAGGCTGGTATGAACGTATGTTCCTGTATTGCGAAATGTCATAGGAATACACCTTGTAGCCCATATCATTGAACAGGCGTATGTAGTCATCAGCAACTGCCTCCTGCGGCTTTATTTCCTGCGCGTGACTGCCGCCTATGAATCCAAGCAGCAGACCTATTGACAAAAGTACCTTTTTCATATCGGAATGATTTATAACCGGAAGTGCAACAGCTTCCGAAATCAAAGTTAGACATTTTTTTGAAATACTGTATGGGGATACATTTGAACTTTTACCGGACACGTATGCGGTCATTTATAAAATATCTGTACCTTTGCCACGTCTAAAGGTTATTCTTGGGGCTGTCTGGCTTTGACAGCGGGCAGGAATGGTATGTAAGCAGGCAGTGCTCTGTCGGTCCGCACTATAAAAAGACAGTCACAAATTATCTGGCAACAACAATTTTGCTCTTGCTGCTTGACCGAAGTACAGTAGGTCTGCTTAATCACGGTACAAGGTGCTGTGACAGGACATCACCCGGAAGCTCTTGCTCCGAAGCTCGTCGAACAGGTGGTGCAGTAAAATCGGGGATAGCTTTTGGCGGCTTCGCGTCAAAAGTGAAACTTCAGAAGATAAGGACGGGGCCCGGTTGCTGCGGCCAAGTTCAGTCCCGACAATCCAATCGCAGCTAAGCCTGTAGAAAGCATATGGTTTCCCCGTTTGGACGAGGGTTCGACTCCCTCCAGCTCCACTACTGTCCTTCAGTTACGCCGCAGGCGCCGTAAGGAACCGCTACATTTAGGGATTCCCCCACTCCATATTAGGGATTTCCTTCCCTTTGGGTCATATTTCCGCATTATTTTTGCATTGAGAAAATCTTACGGAATATGAAAAGGTTTGCATTTCTTTTATTGTCGCTCATGCTCATTCCCATGGGTCTTGCAGCCAAGGAAGGCCAGAACATAATGGTTTGGGGCAGCGTAGACAAGGCCGCTGACGGCAAATACTACATGACCCTGTACAAGAACAGTCCGGCCCGCGTGACGGCCGAATTCCATTTCGACTACAAGGACAGGAGCGAATCGCTGCACTACAGCCTTGAAATGCCTGACTCCGTGGCAAGCGTGCTTGATCCGGTACCGGTTGACAAACCCGTAAAGGCTGTCGTAATAGACAAGGTGATTTATGAAGCCGTTAAGGATGACGGCACGGCTTACAGGACCGAAGATCCCGATGACCCCGTTCTTGCCATGCTGCTGGAAGACCTATTTGACTTTTACCATGACATATACTGGCTGGACGCCATGCACCGCTCATCATATTACAACAGGACAAGCCGTATTGACCGCTGGAAACCGTCGCGCAACAAATCGAAACCAAAGGCCGATGACCTGGACCTGTCCAAGCTTGATGACAGTGCACTTATTGTTGGAGCGGCTGCAGTGGCAGCAGCATCAGTTGGAATGGCACTGGCCGTAAGCCGCCAGTGGAATGTTCCCGATGACCGTTTCCCGTATTTTTCCATGTCACCCCAGATACAGTACTTCGCTGAGACGGGCAACATGCGTGACGTGCTGCAGTTGAAATACCGCATAGGCCGGCACGGCGGAATGTCCCTGCTTACAGACTTGGGCTGGAGCAGCGGATCACGGAACGTGGAAAACTGCTTCGATCCCGGATTCACCTGGAGCGTGGGTATAGGACTGGATTTGGGCGCATTCTCCCTGTCGCTGAGAACCAAGCCCGCCAGCGGCCGCTACACTGAGAATTTCTTCTCCTGCCAGGCCACATATGACTTTTTCATCACACGTGACTTTGCACTGGACCTGAGCGCCGGAGCCGCTGTGATAGAACATGACGACAACCATTACCTTGACATTCCGCTCTCACTGGGCTTACTCTGGAAATTCTGACGTAACTTTTGCGGATAATGCATATCTTTGCCGCTGTAAGGACAAAGAAAACATTATCAGCAATGAAGAAAGCATTTTATCTAGCGTTTGCCGCAGCTGCCATGTGCGCATGCAGCGGAAACGGCAGCTACACAGTTTCAGGCCAGTTCCAGGACTTCGAATCCCGGATGATCTGGCTCATTTCTGACGGCCAGCCGGTCGATTCAGCCGCCAGCACTGACGGAAATTTCTCATTCAAAGGCAATTGTACCACTCCGCAGTTGGCATACATAGCTGACAGCCGTGACCGCCGCCAGGCCGGAAAGTTGTGCAGGTTCATACTGGAACCCGGAAAAATGCAGATGAAGAAGCTTGACATGGAGGGCCAGGACCAGTACACCGTCACCGGCACCCTGTCAAATGACCTGATGGCCGGATTCATGGAAAAGTCCGCCGCCTTTGAAGCCGAATACATGAACAGCATGGACAAGCCCGAAGTGCTTGAATCGCTTGAAAGGAAATTCGCTGAAATGCAGTCCGATGCCATGAACGGCAACATGGACAACATGTTCGGACTGTATATGCTGTCACAGATGCAGTATGAAATGCTGCCATCCGAAGTGATGGCCGCACTGAAGTATTTCGAAGACGGCGTAAAGGCCAGCGGCTTGTACGGCACCCTGTACAGCACCGCTGAAAAACAGCTGAAAAGGGAAGTAGGCCAGCCGTACATGGATTTCAGCCTTCCCACGCCCGACGGCGGCATGCTGTCAGCAAAGGACGTGATATCAAATCCTGACAACAGGTATGTCCTGATTGACTTCTGGGCATCCTGGTGCGGACCGTGCATGGGTGAAGTCCCGCACCTGAAGGATACCTATGCCCAGTACAAGTCAAAGGGATTTGAAATACTTGGAGTTTCCCTGGACCGTGCACGCGAACCGTGGCTTAACGCAATAGGAAGAAATGAAATGGACTGGCTGCACATAAGCGACCTGAAATACTGGAACTGTGAGGCCGCCGGGATATACGCCGTCAACTCCATTCCGTCAAACTTCCTCATTGACTGCAAATCAGGCCTGATCATAGCCACCCAGCTGCGTGGCGAGGCCCTGAAGAGAAAGATAGCCGAACTGCTGGACTGACGCCACAGGCATGAATAAAAAAAAGGAGGCCACAAAGACCTCCTTTTTTTTATTCAGATACAGGTTTAGAAGCCACCGAATCCACCGAACTGTGACATATCCATTTCCTCAACCTTTACACCGGCGGGAACTGTGAACATTGAAGCGTCAACAGCCTTCTCTTCGAACTTCTTGCAGGTCTGACCGAAGTCACCCATTTCACTTGACATGAGGTTCTTGAGCATGATGCCTTTGTAGATCCATACGGTCTGCTCCATCTGCTGGCCCATCATATCCATGGTCATTGAATACTTGGTGCATTCCTTACCGGCAACAGTCTCCTTGCCAAGTTCCTTGATGTTGTTGGCCTTCTTGACCTCATCAGTCAGCTTGTTCCAGTTGATCTGCTCACGGCCACCGCCGAAACCACCGCTGAATGACGGCATCTTGGTTGCAGTCTTGGCTTCATCGTTGATGGTGATGCGGGCACCGTCCTTATCGGTAATGGTGCGGGTCTTGCCCTGCTGGCCGCCACCCATCATGCCGAAACCACCGCCTTCCTGAACCTGAGCGGTCTTCAGACCGTAGTCATCGAAATAGGTTTCAGTGATCATTTCGTTGCCCATCATGTCCATTGACATGGTGATAACGCCTGACTTTACACCGTAAGGTGCGTTGGCCGGTGCCTGAGCATTGGCCATTGAAGCTACTGCCAGAAGGGCAGCTGCAAAAAACAGTTTCTTCATTGTTTTTTTGTTTATAGTTAATAATAAGGTGAAAAATCCTTTCACTAAAATTCATATACAATCATGCTTACAAAGTTAAACACTGTTTCAAAAAAATAGGTCAGTTTTTGCAAAATGGACATCGGACATAAAGGAAAGACGCCAAAAAGAACTAACTTTGCAGACACAAATTGACTGCAGTATGAGTTTCGTTCCTACCAGAACATTCGATTATCTGGAAATTCTCAAGTCCAATTTCCCCAAAGATGACATTTTTGCCCGCTGTGTAAAGGGAGAATGGCAGAAGGTCAGTGTTGACCAATACATAAGCACCTCACGTTCAATAGCATACGGATTCATGGCAATGGGCCTGCAACCCGGCGAAAAAATCATTGTAATCACCCCTAACCGGCCGGAATGGAATTTCATTGACATGGGCACCACCCTTGCCGGACTGGTTTTCGTACCCGTATACCCCACCCTGAGCAAGGACGAATTCCTGTACATATTCAACCACAGTGACGCCAAGCTCATCCTTGCAGGCAGCACACGCCTGTATGACATAGCCGGTCAGGTGATACCCGACATGGACCACAAGGCTGACCTGTACCTTATTGATGATTCCGACAGCGTTCCCTGCCTCAAGAACATCATTGAAGCGGGCAAGGCCGATGAAAGCCGATGGTCCGATGCCGTAGACCGCAACATACGTGAGACCGACCCCGATACGGTGGCGTCACTGGTTTACACATCAGGTACCACCGGAATGCCCAAGGGCGTCATGCTGACACACATGAACCTGACATTCGATGCACACGCACACGCCGTGCGCCAGACTTACGGCCCGCAGCACAAGATGCTCAGTTTCCTGCCGCTGTGCCACGTGTACGAACGCACCATGAACTATGAATATCAGGAAAAGGGAATCAGCACATATTATGCTGAAGGACTGAAATCGATTGCCCGTGACATGGCATCCAGCCACGCAGACGGACTGTGTGCCGTTCCGCGCGTTCTTGAAAGCATGTTCGATTCATTCTTCAAGGCCGGACAGAACTTGCAAGGCATTTCGAAGAAAATTTACACCTGGTGCTGGAATTACGGTATAAGTTTTGACAACCGCAAGCACAATATCATATATGACACAAAGCACAAACTGGCTGACAGGCTGGTATACAGCAAGTGGCGTGAAAAGTTCGGAGGCCACAAACTGCTTGTCGTATCAGGCGGTTCGTCAATACGTCCGCAGATAGTCAAGCTGTTCAATGCGGCCCACATGTACATATATGAAGGCTACGGCATGACTGAAGCCGCTCCTGTAATTGCAGTCAACAGTCCTATGGACGGCTACAACATTATAGGAACTGTGGGCAAGCCTATAGGCGGTTCGGAACTTAAATTCGCCGATGACGGCGAGATTCTGACACGCGGCCCTCACGTCATGAAGGGCTACTACAAGGATCCTGAAGCCACAAGGCAGGTCATCGATGAGGAAGGATGGCTTCACACGGGTGACATAGGAACACTTTTCGAAGGCCAGTACGTGAAGATCACTGACCGCAAGAAGGAGATATTCAAACTCTCACTTGGAAAGTACATCGCTCCCCAGGTGCTTGAGACACAGATTGTCAACTCGGACTGCTTTGACAACTGTTTCGTGTTCGGCAATGACCGCAAATACGCAAGCGCAATAATCATAGCCAATCAGGAGAAGGTCAAGGAATTGTGCAAGTCACTGGGTATCAGCTTCAAGAATGACAATTCACTGTTCGATGACAGAAACCTGTACGCCGCACTGTACAGTGAAGTTGAAGCCGTGAATGCCAAGAATGCTCCCTATGAGGCCATCAAGCGCCCCGTATTCGTATTCGACGACTGGAGCACGGCGAACGGACTGCTCAGTCAGACTCTCAAGCTGAAGCGCAAGGCCCTTATGGCCAAATACGAAAAGATTATCGCAGAAAAAATCTACAACGACTGACAGGGACTGGCCCCGGTGTGCAGGGTCTGGCCCCGTTGTGCAGGGTCTGGCCCCGTTGTGCAGGGACTGGCCCCGTTGCGCAGGGTCTGGCCCCGGTGTGCAGGGTCTGGCCCCGTTGCGCAGGGTCTGGCCCCGTTGCGCAGGGTCTGGCCCCGTTGCGCAGGGTCTGGCCCCGTTGTGCAGGGACTGGCCCTAAAGTTCATCGAATTCTATTTCGATGTCACCGTCATCATCGGTATCCATGTCTTCATATTCGAAGTCGAAGTCCTCACCTACTGCGGCAAGATCATTCCTGAGCTGGACGGCATCCTTTGAGCGGTGAACCAGATGCTCAGTGGACCAGGTTGCCTCCAGTTTGTTGCTTTCACTGTCAAGTTCCTTCCAAAGCACATCCTTGAGCTGCTGCAGTCCCAGACCGGTAACGCCTGAAATGAAGACATGCGGCACATCTTCCGGCAGACTGTCCTCAAGCATTCCCATCAGTTCCTCATCAATCAGATCACATTTGGTTACCGCCAGAACGCGGTGCTTGTCTAGCATGTCAGGATTGAACTGCGCAAGTTCATTCAGCAGCACTTCATATTCATGCCTTATGTCATCAGTATCGGACGGAACCATGAAAAGAAGCAGCGAATTGCGTTCGATATGACGCAGGAATCTCAGTCCCAGACCCTTGCCCTCACTGGCACCCTCAATGATACCGGGAATGTCCGCCATGACGAAAGACTTGCCGTCACGGTACGACACTATTCCCAGATTGGGTTCCAGCGTGGTGAACGGATAGTTGGCAATCTTGGGTTTGGCAGCCGATATGGCAGAAAGCAGGGTTGATTTGCCGGCATTGGGGAAGCCCACCAGACCGACATCGGCCAGCAGTTTCAGTTCCAGCACGACCATGCGTTCCTGGGCGGGTTCGCCAGGCTGCGCAAAGCGTGGCGCCTGACGCGTTGCCGTACGGAAATGCCAGTTGCCCAGACCGCCGCGTCCGCCCTGAAGGAGAACGGCCTCCTGACCGTCATCAGTTATGTCACACAGGTATTCTCCTGTTTCTGCATCATAGGCCACTGTGCCGCAGGGCACTTCAATGACTATGTCCTGACCGTCCTTGCCGAAACACTTGTTGCTGCCGCCGTTGCCGCCGTTTTCAGCAAAGGCGTGACGTTCATAACGCAGGTGCAGCAGGGTCCAGTAGTTGCGGTTGCCCTTAAGGATAACACTGCCGCCATGACCGCCGTCACCGCCGTCAGGACCGCCGTTGGGTATATACTTGTCATGTCTGAGATGAGCCGATCCGCGGCCGCCCTTGCCCGAGCGGCAGAATATCTTTACATAGTCAACAAAATTCGATTCTGCCATGGTTTGAACTGCACGGGCGGATTACAAGTTCTCCACCCTTTCAATTATTTCATCAATCATACGGTCCTTGTCACCGCGAAACGTGAATTCAGCCAGTACGCCCTCATTTCTGAACCATTCCACAAGAGGACGGGTCTGAGTGTCATATACTGTGAAACGCTTCCGTATTGTCTCCTCATTGTCATCGGTCCTGCCCTCGGACAAGGCCCTGCCAAGCAGGCGCTGCATGAGCACATCCTCACTTACAATCAGGTTCAGCGCAACCGACACCTTTTCGCCACGTTCAGCCAGAATGCGTTTCAAAGCACCGGCCTGGACAATAGTACGGGGAAAACCGTCAAAAATCACACCCTTTCCCCCACGCATGCTGTCATATACTGAAGCCAGAATGTCAATCATCAGGTCATCAGGTATAAGCATTCCCTGTTCAATGTATCCGGCGGCAATACGTCCCAGCTGCGAACCGGCCTGGATTTCAGCCCTCAAAACGTCACCGGTTGATATGTGGCTGTAGCCGAACCTTTCAACCAGAGCGGCGCTGTACGTTCCCTTGCCTGAGCCCGGAGCACCGAAAATGATTATGTTATGCATCAAGCTATGCTCTTACTTGACAATCTGGTAAATTTCACGGATATTGCGTCCCCAGCCGTCATAGTCAAGGCCGTAGCCCACAATGAAGTCATCGGATATGTTCAATGCCACATATTTCAGGTCAAGGGGAACCTGCAGCTTGCCGGGCTTGCACAGCAGCACGCACACGTTCAGTGAAGCAGGATTGTGGGCGCCAAGTGACTCCAGAGTGTTCTTCATTGTAAGGCCCGTATCCACAAGATCCTCAAGAATTATGACGTGGCGGTTCTCTATGGATTCCTTGAGTCCTATCACTTCCTTGATCTTTCCGGTCGATGAAGTGCCCTCATAAGAAGACAGTTTGACGAATGAAATGTTGCACGGAATGGTGATTTCCTTCATCAGGTCCGATGAGAACATGAACGACCCGTTCAGGACACTGAGGAACAGCGGGTTCTTTCCCGCATAGTCGCGGTTAATTTCCGATGCCACCCTTTTTACCTGTCTGAGAATCTCCTCTTCGCTGATGAGAGGTGCGAACTGCTTGTCCTTGACTTGAATAGTACCCATATATTCACTTGTTTAGTTCTGCAAAATTAGTCAAAAAAAAGAAGTATTCATGAGAGTGTTTTCAAAAAACATGCACATGCCTCAGGCAATAACCTTGATTTTTGAACGATAAAATGTATTTTTGCCGCATACAACCTGCAACTATGAAAGGAATACGGATTATAATGGCTGCCGCACTGCTGGCCGCTGCGCCATATGCGGGCGCTCAGGGGGTCTCGTCGCCATATTCGCCAGGCATCACACAGGATGCAGTATCGTACTGGCTTCCAAGGACCAGAATGAACGTGACAGTACACGCACGCAAGACCGCATACACGCCGGGCGAATTCTCACGTTACGCAGAAAGATATCTCCGGATGACCGGCATAAGCACAGTTTCCACTGAATCATGGGAGATCACCGGCATTGAGACAAGCACGGCCGGTGTTCCTGACAAGGACAGGCTGTACACCCTGACCTTCCCTTCAAGAGGCGTACGTCCGTCCATCCAGCTCACGCCTGACGGTGTCCTTTGGGCAGTGAACAGGAACCCCCAGCCCGAATCGCCCGCTCCACGTACGGAAAGCGCAGTTCAGGTTACAAAGGGCAAGGACCCGCACGAATATCTTACGGAAGAGATTCTCATGGCAGGTTCAACGTCAAAGATGGCCGAACTGACAGCAAGGGAAATATACAGCATACGTGAAAGCCGCAATGCCATAACACGCGGACAGGCTGATTTCATCCCTACTGACGGTGAATCGCTCAAATTCATTCTGGAACAGCTGGACGCACAGGAATCAGCCCTGCTGACATTGTTCACAGGCAAAACCGTCACGGAAGATGCATCATATACGATTGCCGTTGATCCGGAAGGTCCGGTCAGCAGGCAGGTCCTTTTCCGTTTCTCGACCGTTCTGGGTGTTCTGCCGGTTGACAACCTGGCAGGTGCACCCGTATGGATGGACATAACTGACATGACATCACTGCCGCGGGAACAGTCTGTTGACACTGAGTCGGTACAGGCGAAAAAGAGCCACGACCAGTTCCTGTACTACCGCATTCCCGGCACTGCAGGAATCAGGATTTATGACAACCGCACCAGTTTCCTTGAAGACGAGATACAGATTGCGCAGATGGGCAGCATTGAAGTGGTGTCATCATCCATCATGGGCAGACACGCCGATGCGCAGATACTGTTTGACACAAGAACAGGAAACATATCGTCAATAAACAAATAGCCGCAAACCATTTACGAACTGAAAAAACCGGCTCCCAGACGGGAACCGGTTTTCCTTTTTCATGCCGTTCAGCTTACATTGCGGACGGCGTGTATGAGAACATCACTATGTAACGGGCAATGAAGAGTATTGCCAGAACCCACATGGTCGGAGTGATCTGCTTGATCTTGCCGGACAGTGCGAACATTACAACGTATGCAATCATACCGATCAGGATACCGTCGCTGATGCTGTAGCAGCAGGGCATGAGAAGCATGGTCAGGAATGCGGGGATTGACTCACGGTAGTTGGTCCACTCGATCTTGGTGGCCGGCTGCATCATCATCATACCGACAATGATCAGTGACGGAGCGGTAGCTGCGCTGGGGATGGCCAGGAAGACGGGAGCGAAGAACAGAGCTATTGTGAAGCAGCAGGCTGTCGAGAATGCGGTGAGACCTGTGCGGCCGCCGGCACCTACGCCTGCAGAACTTTCAACGTAAGTCGTTGTGGTTGAAGTACCGAAGCATGCGCCTACGACAGTACCAATGGCATCGGACATGAACACGTTGTTGATACCGTCAATGGTGCCGTCTTCCTTGACGAAACCTGCCTTCTGTGAAACGCCTATCACAGTACCCATTGTATCGAACATGTCAATGAACAGGAATGTGAAGACAATGATCAGCATGTCAAGAGAGAAGATGTTATGCCATTCGAACTGCATGAAGATGGGAGCAATCGAAGGAGGAGCCGATACTATGCCGTTGAAACTGGTGATGCCCATGGGGATACCGATGATGGCTGTGATCAGGATACCGATCAGGATACCGCCACGGATGTGGAGCATAACCAGAACGCTTGAAATGACAAGGCCGATGACAGTCAGAAGACCCTCGCCGTGGCAGATGTCACCAAGACCCACCAGTGTTGAAGCGTTGTCAACCACAAGGTGTGAGTTCTGGAGTCCGATGAATGCGATGAACAGACCGATACCGGCGCCGATGGCGTTCTTCAGTGAAACGGGAATCGAATTCAGGATCCATGTACGCACGTTGGTTGCTGACAGGATGATGAAGATGATACCCTCAATGAAGACAGCGGTAAGAGCGAACTGCCATGAATAGCCGTAGGTAAGGCATACTGTGAACACGAAGAATGCGTTCAGACCCATGCCGGGAGCAAGACCGAAAGGCTTCTTTGCCAGGAATGCCATTACGAAAGTGGCAACCAGTGCTGCAAGTGCGGTAGCTGTAAATACTGAATCGGTGGGCATGCCCATTCCTTCAAGAGCGCCGAAAATCGACGGGTTCACAGCCAGGATGTAAGCCATGGTCAGGAATGTCGTGATACCTGCCACAACTTCTGTTCCAACCTTATGTTCCTTGGGGTTGAAACCGAATGCTTTCTCTAAAAAAGCCATAACTGTTACTGGTTATAGGTTAGTAGTCAGATTAGAAATTCCACTTCAGACCGGCGCAGGGATTGCATGCGAAACCCTTGACACCTGCAAAATTGTAACCAAGTTCAATTTCACCGCCGATGTTAAGGTTCTGGCAGCCGAAGAGTGAACCTACGTTGTACCACAGCTGGGGTTCAGAAATGAAAATCCACTTTCCAGCCTCTGCAAGGGGATCATCCTGACCGGGGCCGTACCAGTAGCTGGTGTTCTCACCCCACAGATCAGCAAAACCTGAGAAGTTCAGTCCTTCAACGCCGAACAGGTTGTTCATGCCCCAGACTGCTGTGAACTGTACGGGTATGTCGCTTGATGCGCCGCCGCAGAAAGTCTTGTACATGACCTCAAGAGTCAGGGTGTTGGCGAAATCTTCAGAATGCATGAAATAGTTCAGACCGAAGAGCCAGTTGCGGCTGCCGAAACCTACACCGCCGTTGAATTCAGCATGAAGGCTCAGGGGAGCAAGCTGTGTATCCTGCCAGAAGTTGATTCCGCGTGAAATCTCGAAGTAGCTGCCAGTTGCACCGAAAAGGTCAGCGTCACGCTGGTCCTTTGTGGTGTAGTCGTAGTCAACAAAGAAGAATGTGTCACCCCACATGTCTGACTTGAACATTTCAAGAGTTGTGGTCACATGCTTGCGGTATTCACCGAAGTCATAGAACATCTGCAGGTTGGTCTGTGCGAAAGCGCCAACTGCAAGCAGGCTGAGGCCCGCGAATGCGAAAAACTTTTTCATTTGTTTGGTTATTAAAGGGTTAATGTATGAAATCACTTGATTTTCTCACCTGTGCGTGGAGACACCTTGAATGATTCGTCCATGCCTTCGGAATCCTTTCCGGCGCGCTTGCCGCTGGCATAGTCGTAATTCATTTCGAAATCCTTGCCGGGAAGGACTGCGTTCAGAATGATGCCTATGAGAGCTGCCACTGCAAGACCTGAAAGGCTTACCTTACCAAGGCTGATACTGCCGGGACCTGTTGAGATACCGATGGCCAGAACCAGAATGAGAGCGGCAATGAGGACGTTGCGGTTATTGGTGAAGTCAACATTGTTCTCGACCAGATTGCGTACGCCTACGGCTGAAATCATACCGTAAAGAACCAGGGACACGCCGCCGACAGTTGCTGTAGGCATGCAGTAGATTATCTGCGCGAACTTGGGGCAGAATGAGAATATGATGGCCAGGATGGCGGCAATGCGCACCACCTTGGGATCATAGACCTTGGTCAGGTTAAGAACGCCGGTATTCTCACCGTAGGTCGTGTTGGCGGGAGCGCCGAACAGTGCTGCAAGTGCGGTGGCGCAGCCGTCGCCCATAAGTGTGCGGTGCAGGCCGGGGTCACCTATGAAGTTGCGGTCACAGGTTGATGAGATGGCGCAGATATCACCGATATGTTCAATCATTGTGGCTATTGCAATGGGAACGATTGCTATGATTGCTGACCACATGAAATCCTTGTTCAGGTCCTGGAAGGCGGCAAATGCGGTGTTCTCCATCTTGACGGGGAATCCGAACCATGCGGCTTCCTTTACGGGAGCCCAGTCAACCTGGCCGAAACATGCTGCAATGACATATGAACCTATCACACCCAGAATGATGGGGATGATCTTGATCATGCCCTTGCCCCAGATGTTGCAGGCAATGATGATGAGAATGGCCAGAATGGCAATCCACCAGTTGGTCATGCAGTTGTTGATTGCGCTTGACGAAAGGATAAGACCGATGGAAATGATGATGGGGCCTGTCACTACCGGCGGGAAGAACTTCATGGTCCTGCGTACGCCGAATATCTTGAACAGTGCGGCCAGCACGAAATACAGCAGACCTGCGCAGAATACACCGATGCATGCGTATGTCAGGGCCTGAGGTGCGGCATATCCCATCTCCTTGCCCATTTCTACCACGGCAGCATAGCCGCCCAGGAATGCGAATGACGAGCCCAGGAATGCGGGCACTTTGAATCTTGTGAACAAATGGAAAATGAGAGTGCCTATGCCCGCAAACAGCAGAGTGGCCGGAATTGGCAGTCCTGTAATGATAGGGACTAGAACCGTTGCGCCGAACATGGCAAACATGTGCTGGAAACCAAGCACCATCATTTTACCCTTTCCAAGGGTACTGGCATCGTAAATGCCTTCCTGTTTAACTTCCATGACTTTGTATTAAATGGTGTATAATGATTCAAAAGTTCACAAAAATAAACCGATGCCCATAATTGGAGAAGAGTTTTTAATGAAATTTATTCAATTGTTGAAAACTTTACAACCATGTTGAAAACTCCGCCAGTGTCCGGCGCAGGTGCCAATAAAAAAGCACTACTTTTGGCAGCATGTCAATGAAGATACATTTCCAGATAGAGTACATAACCCGATGGGGCGAGAACCTGTACCTGTGCCTGAACACGGCAAACGGAGAAACACTCTCAATTGCCATGGACAACAACGGCCGGGGCATATGGTTTACGGATTACGAATTCAATGATGAAGAGTCCGGCGGCGGTGATGTCACCTATTTTTATATGGTCCTGACTGACGGAGTGATCACCCGCAGGGAGGAAGGCTCCTGCCACACAGTCCCGTACATTCATGCAGGGCGTCTTGTGCTGTCGGACCGCTGGAAGGAATTCAAGGGACATGAAATAGAACAGCGCACCGTGGCCATACCATACGTGCGCCATAACGGACAGGCCCTGTGGAAGGGTGCCGGAACAGCCGTCCCGGTCTTTTCACTACGCACGGAAAGGGATTTCGGAATAGGCGAATTCACTGATCTGAAGCTTCTTGCCGACTGGGCTGCAGCGACCGGACAGAGCATAATCCAGACGCTTCCCGTCAATGACACCACAATGACCAGGACCTGGAAGGATTCATATCCGTACAGCGCGAACTCTTCATTCGCACTGAATCCCATATACATCAGTCTTGAGGCGGTTGGAACACTGTCGGACACAGCTTTTCTAAAACGCATGGAAACTGTCCGCAGCGAACTGAACGCCCTGCCTGAAATTGATTGGGAAAGGGTCATGGCGGTCAAGACCGAATACCTGGACCGCCTGTTCGACGAATTCGGACAACAGTGTCTCAGAAGCCGCGCTTTCAGGAGTTTCTTCGCTGCAAACCGTTCCTGGCTTGAGCCCTACGCCATATACTGCTACCTGAGGGACAAATATGGTACATCGGACTTCTCCACATGGAAGGAAAAGCGTTTCACACCTGCACTGCTGACCAAATACTGCACCCCGGGAAATGACCGGTACAGGATAATACAAAAGCACATGTTCGTCCAGTACCACCTGCACGTACAGTTCCAGGATGTAAAGAAATATGTCAACAGCAAAGGCATTCTCCTGAAAGGTGACATACCTATAGGCGTAAACCGCCACAGTTCCGACGTATGGATTTTCCCGGACCTGTTCCATACTGACTGCCAGGCCGGTGCCCCACCCGACGACTTTGCCCGGGATGGCCAAAAATGGGGAATGCCCACATACAACTGGGACAACATGGCACGTGACAACTACTCCTGGTTCGCAGCCCGTTTCCGTAAGATGGCAGACTACTACGATGCGTACAGGATAGACCATCTGTTAGGATTTTTCCGCATATGGGAAATACCTCTGCAGTACAGCAGCGGTCTGATGGGCCGCTTCAACCCGGCCCGTCCGTACACCGCGGCTGAAATAGGGGCAATGGGATTCGGCGCATCACCGGACAGTTTCTGTACCGCTCCGCAGGGCACGCCTGAAACCAACGTGCTTTTCCTTGAAGACACACGCCTGCCGGGCCGTTTCCACCCCAGGATAAACGGCTATGAAACATCAGTTTTCGAAAGTCTTCCGGAAAGTGACAGAAACGCATACCGCGCAATACATGACGACTATTTCTACAGCCGCAACAACTGTTTCTGGAGTGAAGTTGCCATGTCAAAACTGCCGGCCCTGATTGAAGCCACCGACATGATTGTCTGCGGTGAGGACCTGGGCATGATTCCGGCATGCGTCCCTGAGGTCATGGACCGCCTGCGCATCATGTCACTTGAAGTGCAACGCATGCCCAAGGATTTCGGGACAAGCGTGGCGGACCCGGCCACATACCCCTACATGTCAGTCTGCACACCTTCAACGCATGACATGAGCGTGCTGCGCAGTTGGATTGAAAAGGAAATGCCGCACAACACGGTAATCACATCGGACCAGGCCACAACGCTGACATGCAGGGAAATCATACAGTCACACCTGTCATCACCATCAATCCTGTCCATCTTCCAGATTCAGGACTGGATGTCAGTCAGCCCAACGCTCAGGGCTCAGGACCCTGACCGCGAACGCATAAACGTGCCCGCCAATCCGGACAACTACTGGCGGTACCGCATGCATGTCAGCATTGGAAAACTGCTGGAATCAGACAAATTCAACAGTGAAATCTCCGATATGATTGCCCGAACGGGCAGGTAAGCGGATTATTTTGTATCTTCGCGGTCCAGATACAAAAACGTCCCTAAAATGTTCGAAAATCTATCCGAAAGACTTGAACGTTCGCTCAAGATTCTGAAAGGTGAAGGCAAAATCACCGAAGTCAACGTTGCCGAGACACTGAAGGATGTCCGCAAGGCACTGCTTGACGCCGATGTCAACTACAAGGTCGCCAAACAGTTCACTGACACCGTAAAGGAAAAGGCACTGGGCATGAACGTGCTCACGTCAGTGCGCCCGGGCCAGCTCATGGTCAAGGTGGTGCATGACGAACTGGCACAGCTCATGGGCGGCGAGGCCGTGGACATCGACATAAAAGGACATCCCGCCGTCATTCTGATGGCCGGTCTGCAGGGTTCCGGTAAGACCACATTCAGTTCAAAACTGGCAGGTCTGCTCAAGACCAAGCGTGCCAAGAAGCCGCTGCTCGTGGCATGCGACGTTTACCGTCCCGCCGCCATAGACCAGTTGAAGGTGCTGGGCGAACAGATCGGAGTGACCGTATATACCGAACCCGGAAACAGCAAGCCCGTTGAGATTGCACAGAACGCCATAAAGGAAGCCCGCGCAAAGGGATATGACGTGGTCATCATCGATACCGCCGGCCGCCTGGCAATTGACGAGATGATGATGCAGGAAATCACCGCCATAAAGGAGGCTGTCACGCCCAATGAAATCCTGTTCGTTGTTGACTCCATGACAGGTCAGGACGCTGTCAATACGGCCAGGGAATTCAACGAGCGCCTTGATTTCACCGGTGTCATTCTCACCAAACTGGACGGTGACACCCGCGGCGGTGCTGCACTGAGCATACGCACCGTTGTCAACAAGCCCATAAAGTTCGTGGGTACAGGTGAAAAGATGGACGCATTTGACGTCTTCCACCCCGACCGCATGGCTGACCGCATTCTTGGCATGGGCGACATTGTTTCATTCGTGGAACGTGCACAGGAACAGTTCGATGCCCAGGAAGCCAAACGCCTGCAGAAGAAAATGGGCAAGGGCAAGTTCGACTACAACGATTTCCTTGAACAGATTGCGCAGATCAAGAAGATGGGCAACATGAAGGACCTGATGGGCATGATTCCAGGCATGGGCAAGGCTCTGAAGGACGTTGAAATAAACGATGACGCTTTCAAGGGCATTGAAGCCATGATATATTCCATGACCCCGGCTGAACGCACCAACCCTGACCTGCTTGACAAGAGCCAGTCACGGCGCAACCGCATAGCCAAAGGCAGCGGCCAGTCCCTGCAGGAGGTCAACCGCATGCTCAAGCAGTTCGACCAGACCCGCAAGGTCATGAAGAACGTGGCAGGAGCCAAGTTCCCGGGCATGGGAATGATGAACGGAATGCTGAAAAGATAAACACATTACAATATGCAGCTCATAGACGGAAAGGCAGTAGCCGAACAGGTTAAGGAAGAGATTGCGGCCCAGGTTGCCGCAATGGTTGAAAACGGGATGAAGCGCCCGCATCTGGCCGCCATACTGGTGGGTCATGACGGCGGCAGCGAGACATACGTGGCCGCAAAGGTCAAGGCATGCGCGGTATGCGGTTTCACATCGACCCTGATAAGATATGAGGAAGATGTCACTGAAGAGGAACTTCTGGCCAAGGTGCGTGACCTGAATGAAGACCCCGATGTTGACGGATTCATTGTCCAGCTTCCCCTGCCCCGCCATATCAACGAACAGCATGTCATTGAAGCCATTGACTACCGCAAGGACGTGGACGGTTTCCATCCCATCAACGTGGGCCGCATGAGCATAGGACTGCCGTGTTTCATTTCAGCAACTCCCAACGGCATCATGGAGCTGCTCAGGCGCTACAATATTGAGACACGCGGCAAGAAAGCCGTCGTGCTGGGCCGCAGCAACATTGTCGGCAAGCCCATGGCCACCCTGCTAATGCAGAAGACCAACCCGGGCGACTGCACCGTCACCATATGCCACAGCCACACCCAGAACATCGTTGAGGAATGCCGTCAGGCCGATATAATCATTGCTGCACTGGGCCAGCCCGGATTCGTGACCGCCGATATGGTCAAGCCGGGTGCCGTGATCATCGACGTGGGCACCACCCGCGTCCCCGATGCCACGAAGAAGAGCGGTTTCCGCCTGAGCGGAGACGTCAGGTTCGATGAAGTGGCGCCGCTGTGCAGCTACATCACCCCCGTTCCCGGAGGCGTTGGTCCCATGACCATCTGCTCTCTTATGAAGAACACCCTTCTGGCCGGCAAGAAGAGCATCTACCGCTAATCGTTTCAAGGCATGAGGTTGCCGGCCGCAGCGCTGCTTGCTTTATCGGTCTGTTCCGTCAGGGCGCAGAGCACGTGCTCCATATACTTTGCCGGCGACATGATGCAGCACAAGGCCCAGATAAGCGCCGCCCGCATGCCGGACGGCACGTACAGCTACGCTGACTGTTTCACACACATGTTGCCTGAAATTTCCGGGGCCGATGCCGCCGTCTGCAACTTTGAAACCACGCTGGCCGGCCGGCCGTTCACCGGATACCCGCAGTTCTGCTCGCCTGTGGAATTCGCCACCGCCGTGCGCGATGCCGGATTCGACGTGTTTCTTACCGCCAACAACCATTGCATGGACCGCGGCAGCCGCGGGCTTGTACGCACCATTGAAGTGCTGGACAGCCTGGGCGTGTCGCATCTGGGAACATACCGCGATGCCGCCGAACGTGACAGTCTTACACCCTTCATGCTGGAATGCAACGGCATACGTATCGCCCTGCTCAACTACACCTATGACACGAACGGCATTCAGGTCAGCCCGCCGCGCATTGTGAATTACATTGACACGACAGTCATTGCATCGGACATACGCAAGGCGCGCGCCCGTCAGGCCGACTGTGTGATAGCGTGCATGCACTGGGGTACCGAATACAGGACTGAACCTGACCGGCAGCAGATTGAACTTGAGCGCTGGCTGTACGAAAACGGCGTTGACCACGTGATAGGCGGTCACCCGCATGTGGTACAGCCCACAGCCGTCCGACGCCATCCCTACTACGCCGCTGACTGTCTGACAGTATGGTCCCTGGGCAATTAC
Source organism: Bacteroidaceae bacterium (assembly GCA_024398665.1). Taxonomy (GTDB): domain Bacteria; phylum Bacteroidota; class Bacteroidia; order Bacteroidales; family Bacteroidaceae; genus Colenecus. Next base: position 1,430 of record JAKSIS010000040.1, on the reverse strand, counting down.
ATATCCAACATGAGCGCGCCGCGCACAGACCATGGCCTGGCCGTAACCCTGCACCTGAAAAAGACGGGAAATGTCACCGTAATGACCGGCTATGACCTGCACCCCAACCGCGTTGACCGCACCCGGTTCACCGTCCTGCCGGACTGATGTTCTGGCGGGGACAGTCCCTGCCCTGGCGGGATGGCAGTGTTTTCGGATTCACCACATAACTGTTTTATCGGCTCAGTGGATATTTAGTGTGTGGGGGGGGAATCCATTGAAGCGGGTGGCTTGCGCCAGGTTGGCCGGGCGCAGAATGCGGCCAGCATACTTATCTCATGGACAACTTTGCAGCGAATCGTTCCTGTGGGCCTAACAGTTGCAAAGTTGTCCACGGTTTTGCCCATTTTTGCGGTTTCCGCTGACAACTTTGCACAAAAAAACCCTGTAGGGCCATTTTGCTGCAAAGTGACACAACAATAAGGCAGTAGATATATACCGCATACATAGCACTTTGGCTAAATCTATGAAAGCAGACATAAATATACTCTGCCCCCACTAAATTTCCACTGAGCCGTTCTGGCTCTGCTTTTTTATCTTGATTTTTTTAGTGTATAAGGACACATTCTTCCATTTAGCATCGTATTCCATCTTGTAATCGAAATCACGCGGGTATGACTTACTTTCTATTATCCCCTTCAATAACTTATCGACAGGTTCAGGATTATTAATTTGCCATATCACCTCGCAAGTTCCATTCCACGTGATTCGAGCCAAATATAATGCATTGGGATATGATGTATCTCCTACTATCTGTTTGGACAATTCTTCAAGATAATTATACACCAACTCAGATTCCTCTGAAGTGGGCAGTCCGTTTTCAATGGTTTCTTTATAACTCATGATTAATGAGCATGACCAGCCAAAAACATCCTTTGCCTTAAACCTTCTTAGACTCGTATTTTGGACAATTATTACAGGTTTACCATCATCAACTAAATGCACAACAGCAAACTCCTCTTTTGGAAAATCAACATGCCTTGATTTACCCTGAGCGCCAGCGAATAAACTTGAAAACAATCCCATAATCAATATTATCCTTTTCATTGTCCGATAGTTTAACGTGAGTTCGATGAAATATAATTGATTGATAATTTGGTGATTAGCGGGATTTGTTGTAAATTTAAAGTGGAATAAACAAAACCCACAACAAACCCTCGCTATGTTCACCGACGATAAAATTTTTCACTTCGTTCAAGCGCAAGCGGAGTCCTGAAATATTCTGTCTTGCCGATGATTTCTGCAAGTTTTTTGATTCACAGGTCAAGAAATACACGTTGGCAGATCAGTCAGGCAGTGAAAACAAACGCAAATATCACAGAGAACCGACAATGTCCAAAGCTGAGATTATGCTGATAATGATACTGTTTCACGATTCCGGTTACAGATGC
>JAKSIS010000004.1 GCA_024398665.1 Bacteroidaceae bacterium | reverse complement strand
ACTGTGAGTCTGGATTCTGTCTGTATCATGATTACTTAGCCTTTTCAACGATTTCCTTTAATCTCCATCTCTTGGTCTTGCTCAGAGGACGGGTTTCCATAATGCGTACGGTATCACCTATGCCGCATTCGTTGTTCTCGTCATGAACATGGTACTTTTTCGTCTTTCTGACGAACTTGCCATAAATGGGGTGCTTCTCCTTGAAGACAGACAGAACTACGACAGTCTTGTCCATCTTGTCGCTGATAACGACACCCTGGCGCTCTTTGCGCAAATTTCTATCATTCATAGAACCTTGTTTTTACTTGTTAAGTTCCCTCTTTCTCAGTTCGGTCTTCATTCTGGCGATTGTCTTGCGGAGCTTGGCAATCTGAGAAGGATTCTCAAGCGGAGAAATGGCATGATTCAAACCCATCACTTTGTAATTGGCTGATTCAACTTCAATGCGCTCAACCAGTTCAGGAGTAGACAACTCTCTAATTTCAGAATTCTTCATAATGAAAGGTTTGATTGTTATTCATTCTTAAAGTCATAGTCACGTCTAACAACCAGTTTGGTGGTGACGGGAAGTTTCTGGGCTGCCAGACGGAGAGCTTCCTTGGCAATTGCAAAGGGAACACCGTCAGCTTCAATGATGATACGACCGGGAGTGATCGGGAAAACGTAACCTTCAACGTCACCCTTACCTTTACCCATACGTACATCCAAAGGCTTCTTTGTGATAGGTTTGTCCGGGAATATTCTGATCCAGATCTGGCCCTGACGCTGCATGTAACGGGTTACTGCAATACGGGCAGCCTCAATCTGTCTGCCGGTGATCCAGCAAGTATCCAGACACTTGATGCCGAATGAGCCGAAAGCCAGCTGGTTACCGCGCATAGCGTTGCCTTTGCTGTGGCCGTTCTGCATTCTTCTGTATTTTGTCCTCTTAGGCTGTAACATAATTCAATATTGATGTTTCAGTTTACAAAATGCAATCAGCGATTGCTTCTAGCTCTCTTCTTGAAAGGTTTTCCACCACGCTCACCGCCACGGCTTACTTCCTTGGTCTGAGTGAAGTTGGGTGACAGATCCTTCTTTCCATAAACCTCTCCACGGCAAATCCATACCTTGATTCCGTGAACACCAACCTTGGTGATGGCACCAACCTGGCAGTAATCAATGTCTGCACGGAAAGTATGAAGGGGAGTACGACCTTCCTTGTACATTTCCGAACGGGCGATTTCAGCACCGTTAAGACGGCCTGCAATCTGAACCTTGATACCTTCAGCACCCATTCTCATGGTGTTGGCGATAGCCATCTTGATGGCACGGCGGTATGCGATCTTACCTTCAACCTGACGGGCGATGTTGTTAGCTACGATAACAGCATCAAGTTCAGGCTTCTTAACTTCAAAGATGTTGATCTGAATCTCCTTGTCGGTGATCTTCTTCAACTCTTCCTTCAGCTTGTCAACTTCAGAACCGGCCTTACCGATGATCTGGCCCGGACGGGCTGTGCATACGGTGATGGTAACCAGCTTGAGTGTACGCTCAATGACAATGCGGGAAATGCTGGCCTTAGCCAGACGGGCATTCAGATACTTGCGGATTTCGTTGTCCTCAACCAGACGCTCGTCATACTTGCCGAACCAGCTTGAATCCCAACCTCTGATGATGCCTAAACGGTTACTTACCGGATTAACTTTCTGTCCCATTTCTTACTCCTGATTGTCGTTAGTACTCGTTGCAGCTGCCTTTGTATCCACATAAAGTGAAATATGGTTTGCACGCTTGCGGATACGGTAACCACGTCCCTGAGGGGCGGGTCTCATTCTCTTCAGGGTTACACCCTCGTCTACGTAAGCCTTGGTGACGAAAAGTTCGCCGGCCTCTGCCTTACGCTCATTCTTCTGCTCCCAATTGGCAATAGCGGAACGAAGCACTTTTTCTACATCCTTAGAAGCAGCCTTATTTGAATAGCGCAGTGTGCCAAGAGCGCGGTTAACCTCCATTCCGCGGATCATGTCAATGACAAGACGCATTTTGCGGGGTGATGAAGGAACGTCGTTCAATCTGGCGAAGTACTGGGTCTTCTTAGCCTCTTTGATTTTCTCGGCTGCCAAATGTTTTCTTTTTCCCATTATACTTATTTATTTATTTCAAATAAACATGAGTTTACTTCCTGTTGCCTGAATGGCCGCGGAAAGTACGGGTGGGTGCAAACTCGCCGAGCTTGTGGCCTACCATGTTTTCCGTTACGTAAACAGGGATAAACTTATTACCATTATGTACTGCGATGGTATGGCCCACGAAGTCAGGGGATATCATCGATGCCCTAGCCCAAGTCTTAACAACGACCTTCTTGCCACTTTCGTTCATAGCAAGCACCTTGTCCTCGAGCTTCTTGTAGATAAACGGACCTTTTTTAAGTGAACGTGTCATTTTTTACTCAGGTTAAATGTTACTTATTGTTGGCTCTCTCGATGATGTACTTCGTTGAGCTCTTCTTGGGATGTCTGGTCTTCAGACCCTTTGCATACAAGCCCTTACGTGAACGCGGATGACCACCTGACTGACGGCCTTCACCACCACCCATCGGATGATCGTGCGGGTTCATCACAACACCACGGTTGTGAGGACGACGTCCAAGCCAGCGTGAACGGCCAGCCTTGCCGGATGCTTCCAGAGCATGGTCTGAATTGCCGACGCTGCCGATTGTGGCCTTGCAGGCACCCAGTATTCTGCGAACTTCACCTGAAGGAAGCTTGATGACGCAGTAGTCACCTTCCTTTGATGTCAACTGGGCGAAATTTCCGGCTGAACGGACGAGAGCTGCACCCTGACCGGGACGCAGTTCGATGTTGTGGATCACGGTACCTACGGGAATGTCCTTGAGGTAAAGGCTGTTACCGATTTCAGGAGCAGCATTTGAACCTGACATCAGTGTAGCGCCTACCTGAAGACCGTTAGGTGCGATGATGTATCTCTTCTCACCGTCTGCATAGAACAACAGAGCGATACGGGCCGAACGGTTCGGATCGTATTCGATTGTCTTTACAGTTGCCGGAACCCCATCCTTATTTCTCTTGAAATCTATGAAACGGTAAAGCTTCTTGTGACCGCCGCCAATGTAGCGTGCTGTCATCTTACCGGTGTTGTTGCGACCGCCGGTGGCGAGCTTTCCATAAACAAGAGACTTCTCTGGTACCGATGCAGTAATTTCTTCGAAAGTACCAATAATCTTGTGTCTTTGACCCGGGGTTGTGGGTTTTAATTTACGTACTGCCATCTCTATTAAATGTTGCTGTAAAAATCAATTGTATCACCCTCCTTCAGAGTTACAATTGCCTTCTTGTAGGCGTTGGCCTGACCCTTTGACAATCCTCTGCGGGTGTAACGTGACTTTGTCTTGCCTTCATATGATGCGGTGTTCACATCAACGACGGTGACATTGTACAAATCTTCGATCTCTTTCTTTATCTCCAGTTTGTTAGCTTCAGGACGGACAATAAAGCCGAACCTGTTGGGGAACTTCTCAGTAATGGAGTTCATTTTCTCCGTTACAAGGGGTTTTACTATATATCCCATAATCAGGCCTCCTTATTTAATATACCGTTGATAACTTCAATAGCACTCTCTGTCACAACAAGAGCGTCAGCGTTCAGGATACTGTAAGTATTGACTGAAGAAGCGTTGACGACCTTGGTGCTCTGCAAATTACGAGCCGACAAAGATACTACATTATTGCTCTCGGGCAGGACAAAGAGTGACTTCTTGTCACATACTTTAAGATTATTTAAAACTTCTACAAAGTTCTTTGTCTTGGGAGCCTCAAATGAGAAGTCTTCGATAACGATGATTGCGTTCTCCTGTGCCTTGTATGAAAGGGCTGACTTGCGGGCAAGCTGCTTTTCCTTTCTGTTCACCTTGAAACTGTAATCACGGGGCTTGGGACCGAATACGCGCGCACCACCTACCAGTACCGGTGAATTGATGTCACCGCGACGTGCACCGCCACCACCTTTCTGGCGGCCAAGCTTCTTGGTTGATCCGCTGATTTCGCTTCTCTCTTTCGACTTGTGTGTGCCCTGGCGCTGGTTTGCCATGAACTGCTTCACATCCAGATAAATGGCGTGATCATTGGGCTCAATGCCGAAAATGGCATCATTAAGGACTACCTTCTTGCCGGTATCCTCACCTTTTATATTTAATACACTAAGTTCCATTACTTCAGGATTGAAACGATTGAACCTTTATAACCCGGAATTGAACCCTTGATAAGAAGCAGGTTGTGCTCCGGAATAACCTTAAGAACCTGGAGGTTCTGAGTGGTAACCTGGTCACCGCCCATCTGTCCGGCCATGCGCATGCCCTTGAACACCTTTGCAGGATATGAGCAGGCACCGATTGAACCCGGCTTGCGGCCGCGGTTGTGCTGACCATGGGTCTGCTGACCTACGCCACCGAATCCGTGTCTCTTCACGACACCCTGGTAGCCATGACCTTTTGATACTGCAACGACATCAACGAAAGTTGCGTCATTGAACAACTCGACGGTAATAACATCACCCAGATTGAGTGAACCGTCAAAATCCTTGAACTCGGCCAAGTGTCTCTTGGGTGTTACACCAGCTTTCTTGAAGTGTCCCATAAGAGCGGCTGTGGTGTTCTTCTCCTTGGCATCTTCAAAGCCAAGCTGAACAGCTTCGTAACCGTCCTTCTCAACACTCTTGATCTGAGTAACAACGCAAGGACCAACTTCGATAACGGTGCATGGAACATTCTTTCCATCAGCACCGAAGACCGATGTCATACCGATCTTTTTTCCTAATAATCCTGGCATTTCAAATAAAATTAAGTTACTGTAAAAAAATTAATTCAAACTGTGGAAAATCAAACCTTGATCTCAACTTCAACACCGCTGGGAAGTTCAAGCTTCATCAGAGCGTCGACTGTCTGGGCTGTTGAGCTGTAGATGTCGATCAGTCTCTTGTATGAAGAGAGCTGGAACTGTTCACGAGACTTCTTGTTAACGAAGGTCGAACGGTTTACAGTGAAGATACGCTTGTGGGTAGGAAGTGGAATAGGTCCGCTTACAACTGCGCCGGTGGCCTTCACGGTCTTGACGATCTTCTCTGCTGACTTGTCAACGACATTGTGGTCGTAAGACTTCAGTTTGATTCTGATTTTCTGACTCATTGTTAGTTATTTTAGTTGTTAATGTTGTTTATGCGGCAGGATAAGAGTCATTTGCTATCCTTACCGCGTTCTCTCTCAATTCAATAATTGTACATTGCCACCCTGTTCTTCAACCACCGTCATGGCGAGTGATCTGGCAACAGGAGCGTGACGTTCATATGTCATTGAAGAAGTGGCACGTCCTGAAGTGATGGTCCTCAAAGCGGTCACATAGCCGAACATTTCAGCCAGTGGAACGTGTGCCTTGACAACCTTGGCTCCAGAATGGTTCGTTTCCATTCCTTCAACCTGTCCGCGGCGTTTGTTCAGGTCACCTATGACGTTGCCCATATTCTCCTCAGGAGTGACAACTTCAAGCGACATGATAGGCTCTGTAAGACCGGGGGCAGCCTTTACGCATGCATTGCGGAATGCGCTTGTGGCGCAGACTTCGAATGACAGCGCATCGGAATCGACCGGATGATACTTGCCGTCCAGAACGGTAACCTTGAGCGATTCCATTGGAGCACCCATAAGCACGCCGTTCTTCATTGCATTTGTGAAACCCTTTTCGATTGAAGGCAGATACGTCTTGGGAAGAGCTTCGCCCTTGGTGGCGTCAACGAACTGGAGTCCGCCGTGCCAGTCCTCATCAGCGGGACCGACCTCAACGACAATGCAGGCGTAATGGCCCTTGCCTCCGGTCTGTTTCTTGTACTCTTCACGAATCTGCACGGTCCTGGAAATGGATTCCTTGTAGCTGACCTGGGGACGGCCCTGATTGCATTCTACTCCGAATTCACGACGCAGACGGTCTATTATTATATCAAGGTGTAACTCACCCATTCCTGAGATAAGTGTCTGCCCTGAATCCTCATCGACCTTAACCGTGAATGTGGGGTCCTCTTCAGCCAGTCTGGCAAGTCCGTCCGAAAGTTTGCTCATATCCTTCTCGGTCTTAGGCTCAACAGCGATGCTGATGACCGGATCCGGGAAATCCATGCTTTCGAGAACGATAGGAGCCTCTTCATCACACAGAGTGTCACCTGTACGGATGTCCTTCAGTGCAACGACTGCGCCTATGTCACCTGCGCTGACCTCATCGACCTGGATCTGCTTCTTGGAATACATCTGGAAAAGACGGCTCACGCGCTCCTTCTTGCCCGAACGGGTATTGTAGATGTAGCTGCCGGCAGTAATCTTGCCAGAATATACCCTGAAGAAAATCAGACGGCCCACATACGGATCGACAGCAATCTTGAATGCAAGAGCTGCGGTCTTCTCTGCGGATGTGGGTTCACGGTGGGTTTCATCCTCAGAAGCGGGAAGGAAACCTGTCACACCGCCTGCGTCAATCGGTGACGGCAGGAACGCGCAGACATAGTCAAGCAGAGGCTGGACACCCTTGTTGCGGAAAGACGAACCGCAAACCACAGGTACCATCTTCTGTGAAACTGTGCCTTTACGCACTGCACGGAGTATATCCTCCTGAGTGATGGATTCAGGATCTTCAAGATACTTCTCCATCATCTCATCATCGAATTCGGCAGCCTTCTCCAGAAGATTGTCGCGCCATTCCTGTGCTTCACCCAGAAGGGCTGAAGGAATCTCCTCGACAGAATACTCTGCACCGAGTGTCTCGTCACGCCAGTAAATGGCCTTCATTCTAATAAGGTCTATGACACCTTCGAAACTCTCTTCCTGTCCGATGGGAATTTCAACCGGGCATGCATTGGCCTTGAGAATATTCTGCATCTGGCTGATGACTCCGAAGAAGTCAGCGCCAGAACGGTCCATCTTGTTAACGTAGCCTAACCTGGGAACACCATACTTGCTAGCCTGATGCCATACGGTTTCAGACTGGGGCTGGACGCCGCCAACTGCGCAGAAGACAGCAACAGCACCGTCAAGGACACGGAGCGAACGTTCAACTTCAGCTGTGAAGTCCACATGGCCCGGAGTGTCAATGAGATTTATTTTATAGGTGTTGTCGTTCCACTTCCAATTGGTGGTCACGGCTGCAGACGTAATGGTAATGCCTCTCTCCTGCTCCTGTACCATCCAGTCCATGGTGGCGGAACCGTCATGAACCTCACCGATCTTGTGTGTCAGGCCAGTGTAGTAGAGTATACGTTCTGAAGTCGTAGTCTTACCGGCATCGATGTGAGCCATGATGCCGATGTTTCTTGTAAGATGTAAATCCTGATCAGACATGTATTCGAATTAGAATCTGAAATGTGCAAAAGCCCTGTTGGCCTCGGCCATACGGTGCATATCCTCCTTGCGCTTGAATGCGCCGCCGGCATTGTTGAATGCATCGACGATTTCAGCTGACAGCTTGTCCGACATGGACTTGCCACCGCGCTTGCGTGCGTAGGAAATAAGGTTCTTCATTGAGATTGACTCCTTGCGGTCAGCACGGATCTCAGTAGGAACCTGGAATGTTGCACCACCTATACGGCGTGACTTGACCTCAACCTGAGGTGTGATGTTGTCAAGAGCCTTCTTCCATATTTCAAGAGCTGACATCTCTTCGTTGGGAAGCTTTGCCTTCACCTTGTCAAGGCTCTCGTAGAAAATTTCGAATGAAGTGTTCTTCTTGCCATCATACATAAGATGGTTGACGAACTTGGTCACTGCGACGTCACCGAATACGGGATCCGGAAGAATGACGCGTTTCTTTGGTTTTGCTTTTCTCATTTTTCAAAAATTTTGTTTCGTTCAGGTTGTTTTTTCTTGATTCTTCAACACCCTCGTCAGGGCATTTACTCAACCTCAATTCTACAGACCAAAACTTTGTTGTTGATTACTTCTTAGCTGCTTTAGGACGCTTTGCACCATACTTGGAACGTCTCTGGAGACGGCCGCTCACACCGGCTGTATCAAGGGTGCCGCGGACAATGTGGTAACGTACACCGGGGAGATCCTTTACACGGCCGCCACGGACAAGAACGATTGAGTGCTCCTGCAGGTTGTGGCCCTCACCGGGAATGTAGGAGTTGACCTCCTTCTGGTTGGTGAGACGGACACGTGCAACCTTTCTCATGGCTGAGTTAGGTTTCTTCGGTGTTGTTGTGTAAACTCTTACGCAAACGCCTCTTCTCTGAGGGCAGGAATCCAGGGCCGGAGACTTGCTCTTGTCTTCCAGGACCTGACGTCCCTTGCGTACTAACTGCTGAATTGTTGGCATGTTGTTTTGTTTTTAATTATTATATTATAAATAGTAAATCCAGAATTTTGGCGTGCAAAGATACGGCTTTTATTTTATAACACAAGCAAAACGCATTTGTTTTTTCTTTTTCGCGCAAAAAAAGGCGGGCCGCAAAAGCGCCCGCCAACATATTCCGCCCGGCGGAACCGTCATGCCTCACCGTGGAAGTCCGAAATGGGAGGCATGTAGGTACCCTTCTGGCCGTTCAGTTCTATCCTGCCGAACGCGCTTTCGTATTTCATGACATTGTCCTGCAATGCAACCAGCAGCCTTTTTGCATGCTCAGGCGACATGATGACGCGGGAACGCACCTGAGCCTTGGCCATGCCCGGAAGCATGCTTATGAAGTCCATGACAAATTCCGATGACGAATGCGTTATCATCGCAAGATTTGAATACACACCCTGCGCAGTCTCCTCCTTGAGTTCAATCTGCAGCTGTTTCTGTCCGTTCTGATTAGGTTCCATAACTTTGTCTTTCTCTCCTTTGCCGCGAAGTTAGCCCTTTGTTCCGGGTCCGGCAAGAAATGAAGGTCTTTTATGCGGGAACAACTTTGCTCGTTTGGTAATTTTTATTTACATATTCATGGAGATTACACTATTTTTCCCCATTCTTGCCACATTTTTCACCGCCAATTGCTATTTTTGTAAATCCAATAGAAAAAATCACATCTAACAAACAATCAAAATGAGCAATCAAAATGAGCAATTCAAAGAAAACGGAAGCAAAGCCTACCTGTATGGCATTTGCGCTGTCGCCGTTATTGGAGGACTGCTTTTCGGCTATGACACCGCTGTCATATCCGGTGCCGAACAGGCGCTGCAGGAATTCTTCAAGAGCGGACTTGGAGACTTTTACACGACAAGCCTTCACGGGTTCGTAGTTTCATCAGCCCTTATAGGATGCATCATAGGCGGACTCATATCCGGCGTCATGGCCACCAGACTGGGCAGAAGGAACTCACTGATACTTGCTTCAGTGCTGTTCTTCCTTTCAGCACTTGGAAGCTACATGCCCGAATTCCTTTTCCGCCCGAATTTCGAATTCTTCCAGCCCGGCGAAGCCACAAAGGGACTCATGTGGGCATTCATCCTTTACAGGATACTTGGAGGTATAGGCGTAGGCATGGCATCGGCAATATGCCCCATGTACATTGCAGAAGTTGCTCCGGCACAGATACGCGGCACCCTGGTTTCATGCAACCAGTTCGCAATCATTTTCGGCCAGCTGGTAGTGTACTTCATCAACTTCCTGATACGCAGCGGACTGGCACCGACCCCCGAACTCATACAGGTGGCAATGGTCAATATCGGCTGGCGCAAGATGTTTGTCAGCGAGGCATTCCCGGCCGGCGCATTCGGACTGCTGCTGCTCCTTGTTCCAAAGACCCCGCGTTACCTTGTAATGCGCGGCAACACCAGGAGGGCAATGGAAGTGCTGACCCGCATCAACGGTGAAAGCAGGGCATCGGAAATACTGCAGGAAATCAAGGATACCATGGTCGAGAAGAAGGAAAAGCTGTTCTCATACGGCGTTCTTGTAATCGTTGTGGGCGTACTGCTTTCATTCTTCCAGCAGGCAGTCGGCATAAACGTGGTTCTCTACTATGCGCCGCGCATATTCCAGAACATGGGTTCAAGCGGTGATGCGGCAATGATACAGACTGTAGTCATGGGCGTAGTCAACATATGCTTCACGGTTGTTGCCATACTCACGGTTGACAAATGGGGACGCCGCAAACTGCTCATCACAGGCTCCATAGGCATGGCCATAGGAATGATCGCACTGAGCATACTGTCATTCTGCGACGTCATCGGACTGGCAGCTCTGATATTCATAATTGTTTACACCGCATCGTTCATGATGTCATGGGGTCCGATATGCTGGGTACTCATTTCCGAGATATTCCCGAACACCATCCGTGGCAATGCCGTAGCAATTGCGGTAGCCGCACAGTGGATATCGAACTACATCATTTCGTCCACATTCCCCTCACTCTGCGAATGGAGCGTTGGCGGTACATATCTGATTTACGCCACGTTCTCAGTCCTGTCCGCAGTCTTCGTACTGAAGATGGTGCCCGAAACCAAGGGCAAGACCCTGGAAGAGATGAGCGCTCTCTGGAGAAGCAGGATGAAAAAGTGATCCGGTCACATACAGCAAAAAGAAAGGTGGTCCAGCGGATCACCTTTCTTTTTTTTGCATTGCGGGAAAATCATTCTCCCGGATGGATTGCCTCTGAAGGGCAAGCATCTGCGCAAGTGCCGCAGTCAACGCAAGCATCGGGATTGATCTGATACTTGGTATCGCCCTCTGAGATAGCCTCGGACGGGCATTCATCGATGCAGGTTCCGCACTTGATGCAGTCGTCACTGATAACGTATGCCATAATTGTGTCGTGTTTTGGTTTGTGGCGCAAAATTACACACTTTTCACCATCTCTTCAAAATGCCGTCACGCTTTTTGCTAATTTAGACCAAATCCAAACTATACAATACACTGCGGCAAGTCCATGCAATAAGGGACGTGTTTTCACGTTAATAGACCGATGAAAGTCCTGAAACTGAAAATACTGGCAGCAGTGGCTGCACTGGCATTCTTTCAGGCTGGCGCCGGCGCGCAGGTCAGAAAGATCCAGAACCGTCCGTACCTTGATGACAGGGTATGGCATTACGGTTTTCTCATCGGACTGAATTTTCAGGACCTGTGCATTGAGAACAGAGGGCTGCCGCACATACAGGACGGGGCTGCCGAATACTGGTTTGCCGATGTTCCGGAATACACTCCGGGATTCAGTGTGGGCATACTTGGCGAAATGAAGGCAAACGACTGGCTGTCTGTCCGCCTTATACCGACCATGCATTTCGGAGACAAGAAAGTGGTGTTTCTTGAGCAGAACACCGGGCGCAGGAATGAAATGTACCTGAAATCAACGTACCTGTCCGTTCCACTCGATTTGAAAATCACCCCCAGACGGTTCAACAACTACAGGCCGTACATTGTAACCGGACTGGCCCCCGCCATTGATCTGACAGTCAAGAAACGCAAGGAGATTCTGGTCAAGCCGGCAGACTGCATGTTCGAAATAGGAATGGGACTGGACCTGTACTACCCGTTCTTCAAGATGATTCCCGAACTGAAATTCTGCTTTGGATTGAATGACATATATGAAAGTGTCAGGAACGACCTGACAGACAGGTCACTGTTGAAATATTCCAATTCAATTGACGGCATAACAAGCAGAATGATTGTGCTCACGCTCTATTTCGAATAAATTGGAGCGGAAAAGTTTTTCCATCTCCAAAAAAGCAGTATCTTTGCGCCGCTTTAGCGTGACCGATGTCCAGGAAGAGTAACTCGATATGTCGCGCCAGGTACATAACCACTTACATTTTTCTAAAAAAATGGATTTAATCAAAATTGCAGAAGAGGCATTTGCTACCGGTAATGAGGGTAAGTTCCCCAAATTCAAGTCAGGTGACACAGTCACAGTAGCATATCGCATCGTTGAAGGTAACAAGGAACGTATCCAGCTCTATCGTGGCGTAGTCATCAAGATCAGCGGTCACGGAGACAACCGCCGTTTCACTGTCCGCAAGATGTCAGGAACTGTCGGCGTTGAGCGTATTTTCCCCATCAGTTCACCCGCCATTGACAGCATTGAAGTCAACAAGATCGGTAAGGTCCGCAGGGCAAAGCTCTACTACCTGCGCAAGCTGACCGGCAAGAAGGCACGTATCCGCGAAAAGAGGACGAACGCCTGAAAGGCAGAATCTTGAAAAAGGATAGGGCGGCGCACCATTTTGGAGCGCCGCTTTTTTGTAAAGTGCGTGCATTGTCATATCTTTACGATTCAAAAAAAGCATTACGATGGAATTTGTCAAAACTGATATACCAGGTGTCCTGATTGTCGAGCCTAAAGTGTTCAACGACCCCCGTGGATATTTCTTCGAATCGTTTTCACAAAGGGAATTTGAAGAAAAGGCCTCATGGCAGGTGATTGGCGCTACTGCAAGCGGCACAACAAGCCCGCAGTACGCCGGCACAGCTGCTATAACGTTCGTTCAGGACAACGAAAGCCGCAGCAAATACGGTGTGTTGAGAGGGCTTCACTTCCAGAAGCCGCCGTTCGCCCAAAGCAAACTTGTCAGGGTTGCCGCAGGCAAAGTTCTTGATGTGGCCGTTGACATAAGAAAAGGGTCCCCCACATACGGCAGGCATGTTGCCGTTGAACTGTCAGCTGAGAATCACAGAATGCTGTTTCTGCCGCGTGGTATGGCACACGGCTTTTCAGTACTCAGTGAAGACGTGATATTCCAGTACAAGTGCGACAGTTTCTACTGCCCGCAAAGTGAAGGAGCCATAGCATGGAACGACCCCGACCTGGGCATTGACTGGAAGATACCGGCAGATAAGGTAATACTGAGCGAAAAGGATTCGCACCACCCGCTTTTCAGGGATTTTGATTCACCTTTCATTTACTGATGATATGAACATACTGGTAACCGGAGGAAACGGCCAGTTGGGCAATGAAATGCGCAACCTTGCCGCCAGTTCGTCAAACAATTGGTTCTTTTCCGATGTGACTGCTCCTGATGGTGTGGAAACCATACCGCTTGACATCACCGACATGGAAGCTATTAGCAGAGCTGTCCGCGAACTTGAAATCGGCTGCATAGTAAACTGTGCGGCATACACAAATGTTGACAGGGCCGAAGACCAGGAGGAACTGGCATTTCTCCTGAATGCCACCGCCGCCGGCAATCTGGCAATGGCCGCCGCAGAACGGGACATTCTTCTTGTCCACATTTCAACCGACTATGTCTTTCAGGGCACAGGCTGTCTTCCATGCCGTGAAGACCAGCCCACATCACCTACCGGAGCCTACGGCCGCACCAAACTAGCAGGTGAACAGGCTGTCAGGCAGAGCGGATGCCGTCATATCATACTGAGAACAGCATGGCTGTACAGTCCGTACGGCAACAACTTTGTCAAGACTGTAAGACGTATCACCGCTGAAAGGGAAAGCATGAATGTGGTCTTTGACCAGGTTGGAACACCCACATACGCCGCTGATCTTGCCTACGCCATCTATGACATAGTGGAAAACGGAAAGGACCGCGGCAACGAAGGGACGTACCATTTCAGCAACGAGGGCGTGTGCAGCTGGTATGATTTCGCGCTGGCGATTGCCGGGCTTAGCGGGAGCACGTCATGCAGGATCAGTCCATGCCATTCGGACGAATTCCCCAGCAAAGTCAGGCGGCCAAGTTTTTCCGTGCTGGACAAGACCCTTTACAAGGAGACTTTTCAATGCAGGATACCGCACTGGTATGACAGTCTGAAGAAATGCATCGAAATACTTGACAGCAAATGAAAACTTACAGATTCGGCCGCATCATTAACCGTTTTGCAGTCATTGCAGCATTTATGGCGATGGCTGTTCCGGCATTGGCGCAGGAAGGCGACTCCTTTGAGGACGACCCCTTTTCTGCACAGCAGAATTCCATGAGGCGCAGCAACCGCCGCAATGGAGGCAGCAACCAGTGGCGGCCGTCAACGTACGCTGACCAGGCTGCCATGCTCCAGACTATGGCCAACGCCAAGATCAGACGCAGTCTGATATACGAATTCGGGACTGAAGGCGTGCTCTCAGACGGACAGAATGCCCCGTTCTGGTTCACATCGAACCGGCAGGGAATGTCATCATTTGAAAACAAGAGCCTGTACGGTCATTTCGCCACCATGGGGCACATGCTTCTGCCCAGCCGCTTCGGCATGGGATACGGCATGGATCTGGGCCTGGCCGAAGGACTGCAGCAGGAATGGTTCGTACAGCAGATGTACATTGACCTTGACTACAAGTGCCTGCAGTTCTCAATAGGTTCAAAGGAACGTTGGGGCGAACTTGCCAATCCGGAACTCAGCAGCGGTTCGCTGACCTGGTCCGGCAACAGCAAACCTGTTCCCCAGGCAAGATTCGGAATTCCGGAATTCACAGCCGTTCCAATACTGGGCAGCTGGTTTTCAGTGAAAGGTCATGTGGCATACGGCATGTACACTGACAGCCGTTGGCGTTCGCAGAATGCTGAATCAGCCTATACAGACGGAGTCAGATACCACAGCAAGGCCCTGTTCGTTCGTTTCGGCAAGGAGGAACGTTTCCCGCTTTACGCCACACTGGGACTTGAAATGTACTCCCAGTTCGGCGGGACCATGCACAACAGGAAATTCAGGACCGATGATGAACTGATGGAAGAATACACTCTCCCGCAGAATCTGAAAGCATATTGGAACATTCTGCTTCCGTTCAACGGCGTAGGCGCACAGACACAGGAGAACGGGAATTCGCTTGGCAGCTGGCACCTGTCATTTGACTATCTTGGAAAGGAATGGCGCGCCAGGGCATATTATGAACATTTTTATGAGGACCACTCCGGCATGCTGGGCATAGAATACAAGAATGATCTTGAAGGAAACAGGGATTATGTATTCTACGGTTTCCGCCGCAACTGGTTTGACGGCCTTTGGGGACTGGAATTCAACATGCCCGAATACTGGCCTGTCAGGGATGCCGTATTTGAAGTTCTCAACACACGGGGACAGAGCGGTCCGGTATACAGATATCCCAAGTCTTCAATAGCAGAAGGCGTTGACGGACGTGACGGGATGTACACACATGAAATCTATGACTCCTACAGCCATTGGGGATATGCCGAAGGCAGCCCTCTCCTGCTCTCCCCCATTTACAATGCTGACTCCGACCAGCGTTTCAAGAGCAACCGCGTTCTGGCATTCCATGCAGGACTGGACGGCAGCATAGGAGCCAGAATAGACTGGAAAGTTCTGTTGACCGGAACCAGGCACTGGGGAACATATGAAATGCCCTACAATGAAGTTGAAGACATCACATCATGCATGATATCAGGGTATTACCTGTTTGAAGGCACATACGGCTGGAAGTTGGGCCTTTCCGTAGGTTTTGACCTTGACAGCGGCAGCACGCTTGGCGACAACCGGGGAATCATGCTTTCAATATCAAGACGATGGAAAATTCTGTAAGAAAAAGAAGAATACTGACGGTCCTGTTTCTGGCAGCCGCCCTTGTGTCATGTGAGAACGTATTCCACAATGACAG
The DNA here is from genome assembly GCA_024398665.1 of Bacteroidaceae bacterium. GTDB lineage: Bacteria > Bacteroidota > Bacteroidia > Bacteroidales > Bacteroidaceae > Colenecus. The sequence goes on along the minus strand of JAKSIS010000004.1, from coordinate 59,184 downwards.
TCTGGATTTCATGTGGCGTCTTGACAGAATCGAATTTGCAGGCGGGACTGATTTTGACGGGAATGCATGCTCCGCGCGGAGCGTATCAGGTCTATGGGTCAGTTTTGCACGCGATCTTGTTGAGATTCAGAACAGCAATGACTATTTCGGTACAATAGGCATTCTCACTGAATACGGTGATTCACTCAGGCTGGATTTTTCAATGTGTGCCGATGAGACCGGACTTGACGCCGAACTGAAGGAATTCGGAATAGGATCACGCATTTCAACTTTCTGCAAAACCCGCCTGGACAGGGAAGGCATGACACTTTCCGGAGACAGGACAACCCTGTACTTCACCAGATGGTAATCAGTCAGCCAGACGGCCGTCAATTATATGGATGCGGCGGTCAGCAAGTGCAGCCAGCCCTTCGTCATGTGTGACAATCACGAATGTCTGGCCAAGAGTGTCGCGCAGCCTGAAAAACAGGCCATGCAGGTCCTCCTTATTTTTGGTATCCAGACTGCCTGAAGGTTCATCGGCCAGTATCACATCCGGTTCGTTGGCCAATGCACGTGCAACGGCAATGCGCTGTTTCTCTCCGCCAGACAGTTCTGCAGGCTTATGCGAAGCACGTTGACCCAATCCAAGCAGTTCCAGCAGGCTGTCGGCACGGGCGCCGGCATCGGACATTGAACGGCCGGCAATCAGCATAGGAATCATAATGTTTTCACGTGCTGTGAATTCGGGCAGAAGCTGGTGGAACTGGAACACGAAACCAATGTGCCTGTTCCGGAATGCCGACATCTCCTTTTCACCAAGCAGAGTGATGTCCTTTCCGTCATACAGCACACGTCCGCTGTCTGGACGGTCAAGCGTTCCCATGATCTGCAGCAGGGTTGTCTTGCCGGCACCGCTGGGACCGGTTATGCTTATAATCTCACCCTTGTTCAGACTGAGGCTTATTCCCTTCAGAACCTGAAGCGTTCCGAAACTTTTGGTAATATTTTCCAGTTCTATCATTTTCCTGTAATTTTTTCAACAACAAATTGGGCTATATGGCACCCGAACACCGCCGGGAGCCAGCTGACGGTACCCACCGTAGGACGTGCGCCATGCTCAGAAGCCGGAATGACAGCATCTGCAATAGCCTGCTCCTCACTGAATACCACATCCAGCCTGGATGGTATGTCAGTATCCTTGAAACGCCTGCGGACAGCCTTGCTCAATCCGTCATGATGCGTTTTGGACAGTTTGGAAAGATGAACGCCGGCACAGTCCGTACGTGCCCCGGCACCCATGCTGCTGACTATGGGAATACCATACTCAAAGGCCTTTTCTATGAGCATGCATTTGGGGCCGACAGAATCAATGGCGTCAACAATGAAATCGAATCTGTCCGAATCAAGCAGAGGTACGATATCATCCTCACCGAGGAATCTGCATACAGTCGTCACGCTGATTCCGGGACATGCCTGCTCAAGTCGCTGCGCCATCACTTCAGGCTTGTTCATGCCTACCGTGGTGCGGAGTGCAATAATCTGACGGTTAAGGTTGCTCACATCAACGGCATCACCATCAACGAGAGTCATATGCCCCACGCCTGCGCGTCCCAGCAGTTCTGCGGCATATCCCCCAACCCCGCCTACACCGACAATGAGCACATGAGACCTGAAGAGCGCATCCATCCCGTCTGTGCCAAGCAGAAGTTCCGTTCTCGTTGAAAAGTCTGACATCGGACCAGTTTTTATTATTGCAAATTTATACAGAAAAACCCGTTTTTGCAGTATTCTGTTACAATTTTATTCTTTTTATAAGGATTATGCGGCTGAAAACACTATTTTTGCGGCAATTTTCATAAAACACATAACTGAATTCAAAATGCGAGTAGCTATTGTTGGAGCCAGTGGAGCCGTTGGACAGGAGTTCCTGCGCGTACTGGAAGAGCGGAATTTTCCGCTTGACGAGTTGGTTTTGTTCGGGTCAGCCCGCAGTGCCGGATCATATTATACCTATAAGGGCAAGAAAATCCAGGTCAAGCTTCTGCAGCACAATGACGACTTCAAGGGAATTGACATAGCATTCGTTTCAGCAGGCGGCGGAACATCGGAAGAATTTGCTGAAACCATCACAAAGCACGGTACAATCATGATTGACAACTCAAGTGCATTCCGCATGGACCCCCAGGTTCCGCTGGTGGTTCCGGAAGTCAATCCGCAGGATGCTCTGGTCCGTCCCAAAGGAATCATTGCCAACCCCAACTGTTCGACCATCATGATGATAGTTGCCCTGAAGGCGCTGAATGACATATCAAAGGTCAGGAACGTACAGGTTTCAACATATCAGGCCGCCAGCGGTGCAGGCGCCGCCGCCATGAAGGAACTTGAAGAACAATACCGCCAGGCTCTTGCAGGCCAGGAAGTCACAGTCAGCAAGTTCGCATACCAGCTTGCCTTCAATCTGATTCCGCATATTGACGTATTCAAGGAAAGCGGCTACACCAAGGAAGAGGAGAAAATGTATTATGAAACGCGCAAGATGTTCCACAATGACATAAAGTGCAGCGCCACATGCGTACGCGTACCTGCACTGCGCTGTCATTCGGAAGCCATCTGGGCCGAAACCGAAGAACCCGTATCAGTCGAGGCCTTCAAGGAAGCGGTCAGGAACGGAAAAGGGCTTGTACTCATGGACAATCCCGATGAGAAGGAGTACCCCATGCCCCTGTTCCTTGCCGGAACTGACCCCGTATATGTGGGACGTATACGCAAGGACATTGCCAACCCCAACGTAATGGTATTCTGGGTTGTAGGCGATCAGATCCGCAAGGGTGCCGCACTGAACGCAGTCCAGATAGCAGAATATCTGATAGAGCAGAAGGCGGTCTGACGCCTGTTTCACACAAAACAGTCAGTCCCTGCTGTGCACCGCACAGCAGGGACTGTCCTTTTAGAAGTATCTGTTCAGGCAAGTTTTGAGAGAGCCTCCTTCATTCTGCGGAATGCTTCAACAATGCGCTCCTCACTGGTCGCATAGCTGAAACGTATGCATTCGGGCGATCCGAAAGCAGTGCCGCCAACTGCAGCCACATGAGCGACCTCGAGAAGGAACATGGCCAGATCCTCAGAACTCTCTATAACCTTTCCTTCATAGCTCTTGCCGTAATATGAATCACATTTGGGGAACAGATAGAATGCGCCCTGGGGATTGTTGACTTCAAAGCCTGGAATCTCCTTTGCAAGGGAGACAATGAGGTCACGACGCCTGTTGAACACCTTTCTCATGCTCTCGACATCGTCCTGCGGGCCGTCAAATGCAACCTGGGCAGCCTTCTGTGCGACTGAACAGGTACCGCTGGTATACTGTCCCTGCAACTTGCCGCAGGCCTTTGCCAGCCACTCCGGACCGGCCATGAAACCTATGCGCCAGCCAGTCATTGCATATGCCTTTGAAACGCCGTTGATTACAGCAATCTGGTCCTTCAGCTGCGGGAACTGTGCAAGGCTCTGATGTCCGCCTATGAAATTGATATGCTCATAAATCTCATCGGAAATGACAAACACGTCGGGATACTTTGCAAGAACCTGTGCTATTTCAGCAAGCTCCTCCCTGGAGTATACTGAACCTGTAGGATTTGACGGCGAGCATATCATCAGCGCTTTGGTCCTGGGAGTGATAGCAGCCTCAATCTGGGCGGCAGTCACCTTGAAATCCTGATCTATGCCGGCCTTGATGACAACGGGTACGCCGCCGGCCAGTTTCACCATTTCCGGATAGCTGACCCAGCATGGTGACGGGAGCAGCACCTCATCACCGGGATTGACAACCGTCATAACCACATTGCACAGCGCCTGTTTGGCACCGGTGGACACAACAATCTGTGCCGGGGTGTAATCAAGTCCGTTCTCACGCTTGAGCTTGTCACTGCACGCCTTTCTCAGCCACATGTATCCCGGAACCGGCGAATATTTCGAATAGTTCTGTTCTACAGCCTCAATTGCAGCCTTCTTCACATAGTCAGGCGTATTGAAGTCCGGTTCACCGACACTCATGTTGACAACATCGACACCCTGTGCCGACAACTCATTGCTCTTCTGCATCATAGCGAAAGTGGCCGATGCTGAGAGACTCTTCACGCGATCAGAAATCTGTCCCATAATATCAGTTTGTTAATTTTCCATTCATGTAATTCATCAGGTCCCTTGAAACCTGTTCTGTTTTCACCATCTGTGCCCTGATCTTTCTTGAAAAGAGCCATGCCCTCAGTTCGAAAACAAGCCCAAGAGGAAAGACTATTCCAAGCATCCGGTTAACCCAGGTCTTGGCGAAGGGGCTTTCCACTCCGTATGCAGGTATAACCGGCAGTTCGTTCAGCATCTCCAGTTCAACCCTGTTACGGCTGTTTCCAAGTTCTTCGACCAGCTTTTCAATATTATCATTCAAGCCATTCAGACTATCAGACCTCAGTGTGCTGAAAAACAGCCGTCCGTACTGCGGTATCCTGTTCAGTATGTCCGATGATGCCAGATCAGCGCTTGCGGTCCTGATTTCAGAAAGAAGGCCCAGACAGTGTTCCTTGTCCGGATCATCGATCACCACATCCTTTCTCACAATATTCCGGCTGGCACGGCCTCCGAACCAGTGGCGCAGAAACTCCTTTATGACGTCAATCTGGAACACGGTCGAATCATTGTTGGCCTTGACAGTGAAGAATACGCTCATAGGCGCCAGGACAATGGTGCTCAACCAGCAGCCTATTATGCTCCATTCACCCTCCCTGTACATTTTCTCTCCGGAAACCGATGTGATGTAGAAAAGGATGAAAAGCAGCACAGACACGATGACCGGAACGCCCAGACCGCCTTTTCTGATGATTGCTCCAAGCGGGGCTCCTATGAAGAAGAACACCAGGATTGCAGTCGAATAGGATATCTTCTTCATCCACTCTATCCAGTGCTTTCTTATCTGCTTGTCATTGTATTCCATATTGCTGCCACGCACATTCATTTCACTCACCTGGGTCTGGATGGTGGAACGCATAGTGTTGCGTATATCGGCCTGACGGGCCAGTGTGGCAACGGAATAGGCGCTGTCAGAGGGAATGACAAGAACCGTTGACTGGGCCAGTTTCACGGAATCGCTCTTCACAAGCCGGAACGTATTGAGCCCAGTGCTTCTGTAATCCGAAAGCGTCCCCAGGCCCAGGCTGTCCTGAAGCATGGAAATCGAATCAATTGAAGAACGTATCTGGGCCATGTTCTTGCTCGCTGCCATACCGCCCATCATACTCTCGTTAACCACATTGAAATCCGAATCGAATTCAAGCAGGATGTGTTTTTCCCTGAAAGACTCGCGTCTGTACGGCTGTCCGCTCTGGCTCACCTCCTCATCCTGACCGAACTGTTCGCCGCTGAACAGATGCAGGTACAGGTGCTGTTTGTCTTCAGTCGTTTCCAGTTTGGCGGAATCAGCTACAGTTACCGTAAGGTTGTCATATCCGTCACTCAGGTTGTAGAAAGTAATGTCGTAAAGAGTACCCGTGTTCTGGTCCTTGTGCTTGACATACATGTTGTAACCTGAAATCTGGTCATAGAACACACCCTCAGGTATTTCCAGTTCAGGGCTTTTCTGCTCAATAGAATAGCCCAAGGCCAGCAGTTTGCGCTGCGAATTGGGCGACACCACATTCTGGAAATAGAACGACACTCCGGCAAGAATTATGCAGAATACGGTCAATGGGCGCATAATTCTCAAAAGGGAAATGCCGGCAGTCTTCATGGCAAGCAGTTCCACCCTCTCTCCGAAATTGCCGAATGTGATGAGAGCCGCCATCAGAACGGCAAGAGGCAGTGCCTGAGGCACCAGCGACAATGTTGACAGATAAAAGAACTGTGCAATGGTTCCTATGGTAAAGCCCTTGCCTACCAGGTCACCCACCCAGCGCCACAGGACGTTCATCAGAAGTACGAAAAGGACAATGCAGAGAGCCGCTACAAAAAGCAGCAGAAAGCTTCTCAGAATGAAAATGTCCAGTTTTTTAGGCTTCATCTAAACCACCCTTCTTTACCAAACTGCAAAATTAGTGCAAAATGCAGAATTCAGCAAAAAAACGCAGGCTTAAAGAAAGGTACGCGCGTTACAGTCCGCAACGGTGAAGCGCATCAATTGAAGTATCCCACAGGCTGCGCACGTCATCAGCACCGTCAGGATCAGCAAAGTCAGTAATTTCCAGGGAACAGTTGGCTGTAAGGTCGTTCTTGAGTATCCTTATCTCAAAGAAAGTTCCGGGTTCCTCGTCAAGCCAGTGAAAACGGACATACGTATTCTGACGGGTGTTGATAAGTTCGGCGTCACGCGACTCATGCTTGCCCCATTTGAAATGATACTTCTTTCCGGAAACACTCACTTCATCTGCAAACCAGGCTGTCATGCCAGGCGCAGTGGCAATAGCATCCCATATCATGGAAATGGACTGAGAACTTAGTTCATATTCGAAAACGACTTTTGTCTTGGTAGTTGCAGATTTGTCTGATGCCATAGCAGAAAACTTTTTAGGTTGTCCCTATTGCAAAGAAATATTAAATTTCCCGGATTTGCAAATAATTCACAACAAAAAAAAGCACCTGCGTATTTCAGCAAGTGCTTTTCCATTCAGGTAGCGGGACCCGGGATTGAACCGGGGACCTCATGATTATGAATCATGCGCTCTAACCAGCTGAGCTATCCCGCCATCGCTCTCAAGCGGGTGCAAAGGTATAATGCCTTTTTGACATTCACAACTTTTTCACCGCTTATTTTTCATGCACATTATTCAAGGCTGTATTCATGGAAATGATTACTTTTGCACTAATTTGCAAACTAGAGATTACAATATATATGGAATTGATGGATCAGATCATTGCGCGCGCCAAAGAAAACAGGCAGCGCATTGTGTTGCCTGAAGGTACTGAAGAACGTACATTGAAGGCAGCCGACAGAGTTCTTGCAGACGGAGTCGCAGACCTTGTAATACTTGGCAACAAGGCGGAAATCGAAGGATTGGCATTGCAGTGGGGCCTGAAGAACATCTCGAAAGCCACCATTATCGACCCCATGAACAATCCGCGTGCCGACGAATATGCCAGCCTGCTGTTCGAACTGCGCAAGGCAAAGGGCATGACCATGGAGGAAGCGCAGAAGAAGGTTCTTGACCCGCTCTATCTGGGTTGTCTGATTATCAGGAACGGTGAAGCTGACGGACAGCTGGCCGGTGCACGTAACACTACAGGAAACGTGCTGCGCCCGGCTCTGCAGATAATCAAGACCGCTCCCGGCATATCGGTCGTATCAGGAGCATTCGTAATGATAACCCCCGCCACCCAATATGGTGAAAACGGCATTCTGGTATTTGCGGACTGTGCCGTAACCCCTGTACCCGATGCAGCCCAGCTTGCACAGATTGCCGTTGCATCGGCCGGTACAGCAACAGCCGTTGCCGGAATAGCTGACCCGCGCGTGGCACTGCTCAGCTTCTCGACCAAGGGTTCAGCAAAGCATGAAGTGGTTGACAAGGTCACCACGGCCCTCCAGATGGCCAAGGAACTTGCCCCCAGCCTGAAAATTGACGGAGAACTGCAGGCTGATGCCGCCATCGTCCCGTCAGTTGGAGCCAGCAAGGCTCCTGGTTCGGAAATTGCAGGCAAGGCCAACGTACTGGTATTCCCCGACCTGCAGTCTGGCAACATATCATACAAACTGGTTCAGCGTTTCAGCGGTGCCCAGGCCATCGGCCCAATACTTCAGGGAATTGCACGGCCCGTGAACGACCTGTCACGCGGATGTTCAGTTGATGACGTTTACAAAATGATAGCTGTTACAGCCAATCAGGCCATTGCAGCAAAAAAGGCATAATAGAATGAAGATACTGGTTTTGAACTGCGGCAGCTCGTCAATAAAGTACAAGCTGTTTGACATGCCCGCCGGCAATGTCATTGCACAGGGCGGCATTGAAAAGATTGGAATGAAGGGTTCATTCCTCAAGCTGACAACGGCTGAAGGTGAAAAGGTTGTCATTGAAAAGGAGATACCGGAACATACATGCGGTGTCAAGTTCATATTCGAGATACTGACAGGAGCGCAGTACGGAGTGATTGGCAGCCTTGAAGAAATCAATGCAGTAGGCCACCGCATGGTGCACGGAGGCGAGAAATTCAACCGCAGCGTACTTCTTACGCCCGACGTTCTTGAGGCTTTCGCAGCCTGCAACGATCTTGCGCCGCTGCACAACCCTGCAAACCTGAAAGGCGTGAATGCCGTAAGCGAACTGCTTCCCGACATTCCCCAGGTGGGCGTGTTTGACACCGCCTTCCATCAGACCATGCCGGACTACGCATATCTCTATGCAATCCCTTACGAACTGTATCAGAAATACGGAGTACGCCGATACGGATTCCACGGAACGTCACACCGCTTTGTTTCAGGTGAAATATGCAGATATCTTGGAATAAAGGCCGAAGGTTCAAGAATCATAACCTGCCACATAGGCAACGGCGGTTCAATCACCGCAGTCAAGGACGGCAAAAGCATTGACACGACCATGGGCCTGACCCCGCTGGAAGGAATCATGATGGGTACACGCAGCGGCGACATTGACGGTGGAGCCGTTACGTTCCTCATGGAGAAGGAAGGTCTGGACAGCGCAGGAATGTCAAACCTGCTGAACAAGAAGTCCGGTCTGCTGGGCATTTCAGGTGCGTCATCGGACATGCGTGAGGTAACAGCATCAATGGAAGCCGGCAACGAGCGTGCAGCCCTTGCCAAGAAAATGTACGCTTACCGCATAAAGAAATACATTGGAGCATTCGCAGCTGCGATGGGCGGCGTTGACGTGATAGTGTTTACCGGCGGTGTTGGCGAGAACCGTCACGAAGTCCGTGAAGCCGTATGTGAGAATATGGAATTTCTGGGCATCAGCCTTGACAAGGAACAGAACGCAAAGATCATGTTCGGAAAGGACGGAATCATTTCCACCCCTGATTCAAAGGTCAAGGTTGTGGTCCTGCCCACCGATGAGGAACTGATGATTGCTTCCGATACGCTGGCGCTAGTAAAGTAAAAAGTTTAACTGCATAAGCAGAAGAAGCCACCCTTTATGGATGGCTTCTTCTGTTTTCATTCATTATTGAATCTCTTTCTGAGTTCCTTGGGCATGGGTTTCAAAATATTTCCGTAGAACGGATTATCATCCATCGGACTTGGCAGTACGTATGAACCGACAACAGATCTTGAAGATACATACATGGGTTTAGGAAGTTCGGGATATTCACCATTTACTATCTTTTCAAGGCATGCGCGGATATTGTCCTCATCTACGCCAAAATCATGATAAAGGTCATCAGGACGGTCGTTGTCGGGAACAAAACCATCATTGGGAATAGATTGGTTAAGTGAATTCTTATTGAAGAATGCGATAGGCAGGAATATGTAAAGCAACTTGCTGTAATCATCCTTCTCATAGCGCTCATAATCTTCATCCGAACACGGATATAGCAGCACATACATTCCATTGGGTTTGCCATAGCTCTGCCTTCCCACCAGATTGACTTCCATATATGGTCTCAGTCCATTGATAAGGCACTCGCTGCTCGAAGCTGAACTCTCCGATATGATTACAAACAGCCGGTCCAGTTCCAATGATTTTTCAGGTACCGCAATCATCTCTTTCTTATCATAGAAAGAAAGAGCCGTGTTATGTATTGTTCTTTGCAGCACTTGACCATTTGCGCTTTTAGGAGCCAGATAGCCTGCAAGGACATTCAAAGCAGATACATCACCGCCACCATTATAACGTAAATCTACAATCATCTCACCAACGCCCTCATCATGGAATGACTGCATTATACTGTCAATGCAGTTGTTGAACTGGGCAACGAATGAAGTGTAATGCAGATACCCAACTTTTTTTGTCAGTCCCGGAAAATCCTCAGGACCGAACACCTTTGAAATCAGACACGGATTCTCATTGAGGGATTCAGCTGGCGATTCCACGAATGTATGAGTTTCACCATTCAGATCAACAAATGTCATTTCCTGATTATCCTTACTCCATTCCCTGTTGAATCTGTTGTCAGCAACAATATCCATGACAGGCACACCGCCCAGATGGGTGAGTTTCCATCCGCGGGACACCCCATGTTTAGCCAAAGGTGATTCGGGATAAATCATTGATACAATGATTGAATAATCATTATAGTGGTCTATAGGCTGGCTTAGGGAAACACCATATGATTTTTCCGACACACCTGTAATCATACTGATATAATAGTCAGCATCAGCCATCCAGCTCCAGCGATCAGATGAATGGAGAGTAGCGTCAAAATACTTGTCTACAGTAGTAAAAGACTGATAATCGAGCTTATTGACAGCTGACAAAACATCATCATACCAGAAATAATATGAAAAAAGCTGGTCATGATACTGTTTCATCACATAACGGTTGGCCTTCAGTCTGGCCTGATACTCAGCTTCTTTCTTTGCTTCCTCATCATCTGCCGTATCCGTTTCAACAGAATCCTTCTGACATGAAAGCACCGATGCACACAGCATCAGCGAAATCAAAAAATAAAATCTCTTCATTCTTTTATAATTTATTGTCACCTTCAAGGTAATTGTCCATAATCATTTTGCTGCCATCGAACATGGCATATGTGTATTGTGTGATCCAGTCGCCCAGAATCATAAGGCGGCAGGACGATGAGAGCATAAGGTCCAGTTCGATATGACGGTGTCCGAACATGAAGAAATTGATGTCAGGATGAGTCTTCAGATACTCCTTGGCATACAGGATCTGATACTCCTTATCCTCACCCAGATACTGCTCCACTCCGTTAATCCTATGGTCTTCCATACTTTTTCTTGCCCATGACTGCCCCAGCCATATAGACCAGCGCGTGGGAAGCAGAGAGAAGAGGAACTGGCATGTACGGCTGTGGAACATCCCGCGCAGGAACCTGAAACTGCGGCTGGGATCGCCCATTCCGTCACCATGTGCCAGGAAGAATTCCTTTCCCATAATCTCGACCGTAAGCGGTTCGGTATGAACAGTCACACCGCATTCCCGCTTGAGATAGCCGAAAGTCCATATGTCATGGTTTCCCGTAAACCAATGGACTTCTACGCCCATGTCAGTAAGCTCAGCCAGTTTTCCCAGAAACCTGGTGTATCCTTTAGGCACTACATACTTGAATTCATACCAGAAATCAAACATGTCACCCAACATGTAAACTGCCTGGGCCTTGTCCTTTATGTCATCAAGGAAACGCACCAGACGGCGTTCCTGCATGCGTTTATGGTCAAGCGCCCAGGAACCCAGGTGAGCATCGGATATGAAATAGACATTCTTCATATTGAAAGTATCAGATGAATCCCAGTTCAAGTTTCGCCTCTTCAGACATCATATCCTTGTCCCATTCGGGTTCGAAGACAAGGTTAACCGTTGCGGATCTGACACATTCCAGCCCTTCTACGCGCATGCGGACATCCTCAACAATAAAGTCAGCAAGCGAACATCCGGGGGCCGTAAGAGTCATGTCAATTGCTACAGTGGCGTCATCGGCCACGTCAATCTTATATATAAGACCCAGACTGTAGATGTCAACCGGTATTTCAGGATCATACACGGTTTTCAGGACCTGCACTACCTTCTCCTCAATTTCAAACTTTTCCATTATAGTCTGCCTTTGTCAGCATAGCTGTAATAAGCGTTATCTGTAAAAATCACATGGTCTATCAGGGGAATGTCCAGCGTACGGCAGGCTGCGGAAAGAGAACGGGTCAGTTCGTCATCCTGCCTGCTTGGAAAGGCATTGCCGGACGGATGGTTGTGACACAAAGCCATTGCGGTAGCCCTGTGCTCCAACGCTTCACGCATGATGCATCTGATATCTACCGGCGCACTGGAAAGGCCTCCCTGACTGATGCGCCTGGAGTCAATCACTCTGGCTGACTGATTAAGAAAGAGCACGTGACACTCTTCAACCTGCAGGTCTGCCATTACAGAGTAGAAATAGTCAAAAACGTCATGCGACGACCTTATCCGAGGCTTTTCTTCAGGCTTCTCCTCCTTGCGGCGTCTGCCCAGTTCGCATGCCGCAAGAATGGAAATGGCCTTGGCCTCACCTATTCCCTTGAAAGAGCAAAGCTCCCTGACGCTAAGTTTTCCAAGTTCGGAAAGACTGTTGCGGCAGGAAGCCATTAATTTTTGCGTTAAAGCCACCACCGAATCTTCAGTGTTTCCCGTGTGTATCAGAATCGCCAGCAACTCAGCGTTTGTCAGCGCTTTCGCGCCCTTTTGCTTCATCTTTTCGCGGGGGCGATCCTCAGGGGCCCACTGTTTAAGATTCAGCTTGTCCGGCTTCAGCATTCAGGTTTTATGCCTTGATGCGGCCCTGGTATGAACCGTCGCGGGTGTCAACCTCAATAATTTCACCTTCATTGATGAAAAGAGGAACGCGCACCTCGACTCCGGTTTCAACCTTGGCGGGCTTAAGGGTATTTGTAGCCGTATCGCCCTTCAGGCCAGGTTCTGTATAGATTACCTTCAGCTGAACCTTCACGGGCAGGTCAGCAAAAAGTATTTCACCCGTAGAAGCGTTGGTGACAACATCAACAACTTCACTCTCCTTAAGGTAATCAACACCGTTGATAAGATCCTTCATGATGGTGACCTGTTCAAAGTCTTCCTGGTTCATGAACACGTAACCCATTTCATCCTGATAAAGATACTGGTAGGGACGACGCTCCACGCGGACATCTTCAAGTTTGAAACCAATCTGGAATGTGCGTTCCAGGACACGGCCGTTTACGACGTTTTTCAGTTTGGTACGTACGAACGTATTGCCCTTGCCTGGTTTTACATGAAGAAAATCGATGCAGAAATAAAGCTGGCCCTCCAGATTGATGCAGGTACCGATTTTAATGTCTTGACAAAGAATCATAAAAAATTAGTTTGTGCTATTTATTAATAAAATTCGTTTTCTACTTACAAAAGTAGTGCAATGGACCTAAAAGACAAAACTTTAATCAAAAAAAGAAAAGGCACTTGCATATTAAGAAAAAAGATTCTACCTTTGCTCCCCGATTCCGAAAAAGTACAATATAAAAATACATAACAATGAAAAGAACATTCCAGCCTTCCAACAGGAAGAGAAAGAACAAACACGGTTTCCGTGAGAGAATGGCCACAGCAAACGGCCGTCGCGTACTTGCATCACGTAGAGCAAAGGGTCGCAAGAAGCTGACAGTTTCTGACGAATATTGCGGAACAAAGAAGTAATCTGGTTTTCAGAACATAAAAAAGACCGGCTGAATCAAGCTGGTCTTTTTTATTGTCCATATCACAAAAAGAGAGGCGGTTAAATTTGTAACCGCCTCTCTTATCTGAAAATACCTTAAATCAGTTCAGATCTTCGGTATATCCGGTATAACGGAATCCGGCAATCTTATAGGTAAATCCGGGATCGTCAGAATAGTTAATGTAGACAACTATGCTGTCAGCCTGCCTGCCAGAGTATGTGGTAGCAGCACCTTTCAACACCTGGCCATAACGAGCAGTAACATTGATTCCAGCTTCTGTTTCAACATCTTCACAAGAGAAGGACAGTTTTGAACAGTCGGTATCAACCTTATACATGTCACCCCAGAAATTATCCTCAAACCACATTTCAGTAGACAAATTGGCTGCAGTGTTGTATGTCCTCTGATATGTATTGTAGTAAGGAACCCACTCTGCGGCATCAAGTTCTGCCTTCGAAGCATTTGAAAGATCGCCTGCTCCGCCTGCCTCAAGAGCTGAATAATAGGCAATGACAGTCCATGTTCCGGAAAGATCCTGCACAGCAGTGCCACCTGCTTCTTCATCTGTATACGGGCTGCAGCTGACAGCAAAGAGAGCTGCAAAAAAAGCGAAGAATACTATATACTTTTTCATGACAGTAATTCATTATTGTTTAACAAGAACCGGTGAAATATAAATCTGACCGGCATAGCACACGTCATACTTCATTGTACCGGTAGCGGGATCGAAACTTGAATTGTTCAGGTAATCGAGTCCGTCACCCCATCCGGGAATGTAACTGGAGATAAGAGACAGGGTATTGTCAGCATTAAGAGCAACGATACCGCTCATATAGTACTTTGCACCATACGCACGAATCTGTCCATACCATCCGCCAAGAAGATCGTCGCACTGGAAGAAACCGGGAGCGATCTCAGAGAAAGTTACAACAGGAGTGCCAGAGAAACCGTAGCCGGGAGCATAATCAGCAAATGTTCTTCCAGCTGTACCATACTTGGTGTTTGCCATATCCGTCGCATATGTACCTGCAATGGATACTGTTACACTGGGATCATAAACGATAACGGTACGATCCACACTTGCTGAAAAACCGTCTGCGTTCACAGCACTGTAATTAACGTAGTAAAGGCCGGGAGCAGTGGTTGCTATGTTGGAAATGGGGTTTCCTGCAGGATCTGTAATGATTACAACCACCTTGTCATTTACATCAACGCCATTCTCTGTAGCAACTACACCGGGATCGGTGAAAGTTGAATTCAGAGGTACAAGCATTGTCTCGTCACCGTTCATTTCGAATGAGACGTAATATGTAATGGTTGACGGATCTTCTGTAGAGACCTTCTTCTCGCAGGAAGACAGTGCTACCAGACCGCAGCAAACCATTAAACTGTATATTATCTTTTTCATATTCATATAATTAATAGTTTACGACTAATCAGTGAATATCCCACCAAACTGGAACGTCACCTGTCTTGGCAACGGGAGTATTCTCGTTGAGTATTCGTGCAGTCTGAGGATAGAACATGCGCTTTATCAGACCGCCAGCTTCGATACCGTTTTGAGCAGGAATGATAAGTTCACCGGCTGTATAGGAAGTAGGATTGTCAAAAACCTCCTTACCTGTCATTGAAGAAACCGCAGGAACATCGGTACGGCGGATCTCGCTCCATGATTCCATATTGTCCATATAGCAAAGGGCCACCCACTTCTGCATGTAGATCTTCTTCAACTGGTCATCTGCAGTTGAGGGCCATGCACCGGCTGCTGCGATGAATGCGTCGGCACCTGCAATTTCCTTAGCGGCGAAGTCAGCCCTGATGGCGGCCTCATAAGCAGCCTTAGCTGCAGATGCGTCGTTGTTGAAACGAAGCTGGGCTTCAGCAATAAGGAACTGGAGGTTAGCCTGAGTATACATGTAAGCTGGACGGACAATGCCCTTGCCTGAATTGAGCATGTAATTGACCCAGCTGACATTCTTGTTCTTCCAGTCACCGCCATTCCAAGTCTTGGTCAGAGCCTTTGCGCCGGGAATCTGACCCGTCCATGAATCATCGGCAGTAGCCTTGCTGAAGCAGTATTCAATTCTGGGGTCAGCAGTTGAAACAAGGTAAGCTATGATAGGATATGCTGCGCAGTGGTTTGTAGTTCCAAGAGCATAATAACTTGCATAGAACGGACTGCGGTTGCCATCCTGATCGGCAAAGATGTCAATTGTAGCATCACCGGTGAAGAATTCGTTTGCAGAAACCAGAGCCTGAATCTTTTCCTTGTATTCAGTCATACCGGCGTCATACATGCGGAAATACAGACGGAGCAGCAGAGCGTTGGAATAGCCGAGCCACTGTGAGGCATTCTTTCCAAACATGATGTCAGTCATTGTCATGACATCAGGAGCAGCCTTGTATTCGTCAATGGCAGCGGTAAGTTCACCTATGATTCCAAGATAAACATCCTTACCTTCGTCCCATTTGGGCTGGGGAATCGCACTGCCTTTCAAAGCTTCAGAATAAGGAGCTTCACTGGTATTGTCAACCATCAGCTGGAACGCAAAAGCGCGCATTGCTGTGGCGGCAAGCAGGTCTGCCTTACCTTTAACCTTTCCCTTTATGTCTTCAATGTCCTGCAGAGCGCGGGCATAAAGCTGCATATAGGCACGGTCTATTGTCTGGCTTGATTCAGTAATCGAATAGTTGGCAATGTCGTTAAACTGGTTGGCTTCAGGCATCTGCTCAAAATACTGTGCAAAGAAACCCGCATAGTTGAACATAATGTCACATGAAGTTGCCATGATGGCATTCTGGACTGACGGGAACACGAGATCAGCTGTAATGGCGCTGCTCTCAGGATAGTTCGGATCGTCATTGATATCCAGATCACAGGAAGTGAGGGCTACAGCCACTGCGCTCAATGCAAGAAGATATTTTTTCATAGTCATGTCAATTTAAAATTTGAACTTGAGATTGAAACCGAAATGACGTGAGCTGGGGTTTGCAGACCATTCGCCGTAGTTACCTTCAAGGTCATTGCCGAATGATGTCAATTCAGGATCAACGAACGTATTGGATGACGGAGTCCATACAAACAGGTTGCTGCCGTAAGCTGAAAGAACCACATCCTTGACAAAGAAATTCTTGAACCACTGCTTGGGCATTTCGTAGCTGAGAACAACTGAACGGAGCTTTGCATATGACTTGTCTATGAGCCATGCACTTTCCATGTCAGCACCGCCGCCTTCCCAGTAATCGTAGATATAGCTGTTCACACCAGTCAAGCCGATTGCAGTTGTGTTTTCAACGTAAGTCACATTACCTTCACCGTCAAGTACCTCGTTCACAGAATTCGGGATGATGAAGTCGTTACGGTCATTGTATGCAGTCTGTATTGCATTACCGGTAAAGTATTCGATATCCTTTGTACGTGAATACATGAGACCACCCTTGCGGATATCGAAGTCAGCGGAGAGAGAGAGACCCTTATAGCTGAGAGTTGATGAGAGACCAAGCTGGTAGTCATAGTTGATGTCGCCGACAATCTGCATTTCTGCTTCTTCAACAGGAAGACCGGTTGAAGCGTTGACAACTATCTTGCCGTCAGGAGACTTCTTGGGAACCTGTGCCTTGAACACACCGACAGGCTGACCAACTATAGCATACATTGTGGCACCGCCTGAAAGTCCGTAGATGGCAGCTTCACCACCCATTGATTCAGGAAGGCTTTCAACCATACTCCAGTTCTTGGTGAAGTTGGCACTTACTACCCATTCGAAATCATCAGTACGTACAGGAGTTACAGACAGCATGGCTTCAATACCCTTGTTGGACACCTTACCGAGGTTGGTGTTCTGAGCGCTGAAACCGGTTGCATAGTCCATGTCAAGAGAATAAATCTGCTTGTCGGTGTTACGGTTGTAGTAAGCCACATCAAATGAAACGCGGTTCTTGAGGAATGCCATATTGATACCGAATTCATATTCAGTTGTCATTTCAGGGCTGAGTTCCGTACTGCCAAGTATATTGCCCACAGTATAGGCATTGTATCCTGCACCGGTATACGGGAAATTGAAGGAACCCCAATAACCTGTACCTCCTGCCTGAGAATAAACGGCATTGGTCATGTAAGGAGAAGCGTCATTACCGGTCTTACCCCAGCTTGCGCGGACCTTACCGAGATCCAGCCAGTCGTCCTGATCCTCAAGGAGTTCGCTGAATACGAAGCTGGCGGTAACACCGGGATAGAAGAAACTGCGGTTCTCCTTGGGAAGTGTTGAAGACCAGTCGTTACGTGCACTTACTGTCAGGAATGCGATATCCTTGTAAGAACCTTCAACCTGGGCATATGCACCCATAAGTCTGCGTTTGCTCGAACTCTGTGATACTGAAGGCGATGATGTGCTGTTGCTCAAATCATACCAAGTGGGAATAGTCAGCTTTGAAACACCGGCACCGATACTCCTTGCACTGCGTTCGTTTCCATTGAAA
Organism: Bacteroidaceae bacterium; assembly: GCA_024398665.1. Classification (GTDB taxonomy): domain Bacteria; phylum Bacteroidota; class Bacteroidia; order Bacteroidales; family Bacteroidaceae; genus Colenecus. Next base: position 41,393 of record JAKSIS010000004.1, on the reverse strand, counting down.
CCGGCAAGGGCATTGATTGTGAAGTCATCAATCTTGGTGTTGTAGTTCAACATGATGTCATGGTTAAGTTCCATGCGGCGGGTCATGCTCTGTGATGTCGAGCCTTCGTTTCCGTCAAATGTTGAAGCACCATTAAGTCCATTGTAGGTATCTGAGAAAAGGGCAACCAGATTCGGCTCACCGAATTCAGACTGGTAGGTTTCAGTGTCAAGACCCAGACGGTATGTGAACTTCAGGTTGTTAAGAATGTCATAATCCATCTGGAACTTTCCGTAGAAACGTTCTGACGAGTATTCATTCTTGTAGTTTTCAAGAACCCAGTACGGGTTAGTGATGCCGTAAGGAGTGTAATAGTAACCCGGAGTGTTGAACGGGTCATTAAGGTCCTTGAGACCGATGATGCTGATGTCACGCGGGGTCTGCATGATTGCATTGTACATTGAACTTTCTCCCTGACCGGTCGAAGCGAAACTGTTGTGCTGGTTGGCATAGTTCAGCGCTGATGAGAAAGTGATCTTTCCAGCCTTGTGGCTACCGCGGGCTGAGAATGTGTACTTGTCATATGAGTCAGCATCGGTAGGAATCATACCGTCATCGGATATCTGTGAGAATGACACGAAATAGTCACTCTTGTCAGTTGCACCGTTGAAGGAAAGGCTGTTGTTGTAACGGACACCGGTGTCAAAGAAATCCTTGACATTGTCTTCCATTGCTGAATACGGCTTCAGCTTCTGAGAATTGTTGTAGATGGCACCGTAAATCTGATTTGTTCCATCAAAGCGGGGGCCCCATGAACCGTTTTCATCATCGGTCTTGTCACCGTACCATCCCATACCGAATGAATTCTGCATCTGCGGCAGACGCAGTACAGTGCTGTACTGGATACCTCCATTATATTCAATGCCTACGCCCTGGTTCTTCTTACCTGACTTTGTAGTAATCATAACGACACCGTTAGCGGCACGGCTACCGTAAAGGGCCGTAGCTGCAGCGCCCTTCAGAATAGTCATGTTCTCAACGTCATCGGGGTTGACAGCATTGGCACCGTTACCGAAGTCAAAGCCCTGATTCAGAGCATCGCTTGAATAATGTGCGCTGTTGTTCATGGGAACTCCGTCAATCACATAAAGAGGCTGGTTGCTGCCGCTCAGAGAACTGACACCACGAATGATAACTGACTGTGATGCGCCCGGGTCTGTTGATGTGGACTGGATCTGCACACCGGCAATCTTACCGGCCAGGCTTGACATGATGTCATTGGCACGCTTTGCGGAAATCTCATCACCCTTTACACTTGTGGCAGCGTAACCGAGTGCCTTTTCCGAACGCTTGATACCCATGGCAGTAATGACAACGTCATCAATTTCAATTGAACCGGGGTTCAGTGAAACGTTGATGACCTTCCTGCCGTTAACAGGAACGACAGCATCGTCATAACCCATGAATGAGAATACCAGAGTACCGTTTGAAGGTACAGAAATAGAATAGGCGCCGTCAAGGTCGGTGGTTGTACCCTTTCCGGTTCCCTGAACTGCCACTGCCACGGCCGGCATGGGACTTCCGTCATCGGCCGACGTTGCAATTCCTGTAACTGTCATTTCCTGTGCATAAGCGAAACCTGCACACAGAACTGCAGCCATCATTAAGAGAATTTTTCTCATAAATTAGAATTTTTGTTTGACAATATTTGTTGTTAGTCTCTATATAATCAACCCGGTATAATGGACAAATCATGCACCACAAAAAGTCACAAATGCCGATTATGCACTATAACGTAAGGTGCAAATTTAGTCTTTATTCAATAATAATGCAAAATTTCAACAAAAAATCACCCTTTTTTAATCCGTTTTGCGCTTTTTGGCATCATTCGCTACTCAATCAGATATAGATCTGATGGAATATAACGCATATTTAATGTATATATTTTCATTTTCTTTTATACCTTTTTTATATAGGAAATTTGTCCGGAAACCGCTACCTTTGCATTTCAGAAAAAAAGCAATCCGGCCCATGGCAATGAAAGAAGGAAAGAAAGGCATGCGCGGCATTTTCAGAATCCTGCTGAATATAGCCGCCATGGCAGTGCTTGCAGCAGCAATAATACTGGGTCTGTTCAAGTGGATGGACAAGTATACGCGTCACGGGGAATACATCACCGTCCCCGACGTTTACGGAATGTTTGAGGATGAAGCCGCCAGGGCTTTCGAATCGGCCGGCTTGAAATGTGAAGTGAGCGACTACAAGTTCGACCGCCAGATGGTTCAGGGCGGTATAATCGAGCAGAGTCCCGCAGCCGGGGCATACGTCAAGGAAGGAAGGGTGATATACCTTACGGTAAATACCGGCAAGGAGCCAGTCAAGAAGGTTCCCGATGTGGCTGACAACAGTTCGCTGCGCGCCGCCCAGTCGCAGCTCAGGACTGCCGGATTCGTTCTGGCACCTACAGTGTACATAGACGGCGACATGGACTGGGTATATGAAATCCGGTACAACGGGGAGAAGATTGAAGCCGGCACGGAGATTCCTGAAGGGTCCACCCTGACTATTGTAGCCGGCAACGGAAATCCCGCCGTCATCATTGAAGAGGCCGATTCCGGAGTGTTTGTCGAAAGCGGATTCTTTGATTGATTTCCATGGCAGGTACTGAAGAAGAGCTTGACGACCTTCTTGATGACCTTGAGCCATCAGCAGAAGGAACGCAGCTGTATGAGCATTTCCGCGTAGTGGCGGACAAGGGACAGGCGCTGCTGCGCGTTGACAAGTTCCTGTTTGACCATCTGGAACACGCTTCCCGCAACCGCATACAGAATGCCGCCGATGCCGGCATGGTTATGGCAAACGGCAAACCGGTCAAGAGCAACTACAAGGTCAAGCCGCTGGATGTCATCACGGTCATGATGGACCGGCCGCGCTACAGCAGTGAAATTGAACCGGAGGACATACCGCTGGACATTGTCTTCGAGGATGAATGTCTGATGGTGGTCAACAAGCCCGCAGGACTGGTGGTGCACCCCGGGTGCGGCAATTTCCACGGCACGCTGGTCAACGCAGTGGCTTGGCACCTCAGGGACAATCCCGCTTATGACCCGAACAGCCCTCAGGTGGGACTGGTGCACAGGATAGACAAGGACACATCAGGACTGCTGGTGATTGCCAAGACGCCATACGCCAAGACTTCGCTGGGAAAACAGTTTTTCGACAAGACCACAAAGCGCGCATATCAGGCTCTGGTATGGGGAATACCACAGGCGCCCGAAGGCACTGTTGAAAGTCAGATAACACGCAACCCGAAAGACAGGCTGCAGATGGCAGTATCATTTGATCCTGAGGTGGGCAAGCATGCCGTGACCCATTATACGGTTCTGGAAAGGTACCTGTACACGTCACTTGTGGAATGCCGTCTGGAAACAGGACGTACACACCAGATAAGGGTTCACATGAAACACCTGGGGCACCCGCTGTTCAGCGACGAACGCTATGGAGGCAGTGAAATCCTGAAAGGCATGGCCACCGGCAGCTACCGTCTGTTCGTGCAGGACTGTTTCAACACATGTCCCCGCCAGGCGCTGCACGCCAGGACTCTGGGATTCGTACATCCCGTAACGGGACAGGAGATGTTCTTCAATTCGCAGCTTCCGGCTGACATGCAGGCCCTTATAGGGAAATGGAGAGAATACGCAAACTCTAACTGACAAGATATGAAACGCATCATTGCAATAATGGCCGGCGGGGATTCAAGTGAGAATCCGGTTTCCCTGCGCAGTGCAGCCACAATTCTGGAGTACATTGACAAAGACAGGTACGAACCTTACATTGTTGAAATTGAAGGCAGGAAATGGGAGGCCCACCTGCCCGGCGGAGACCGCGCCAGGATTGACCTGAACGATTTCAGTTTCACAGCCGCAGGCCGCAAGACAGTATTCGATTACGCATATGTGATAATCCATGGCACACCTGGAGAAAACGGTGTGCTGGAAGGCTACTTCCGCCTTATGAGAATTCCGTTCTCGACATGTGACGTACTTGCATCGGCCCTGACATTCAACAAATTCGTGCTTAACAAGACGATGAAAAGCTGCAAGGTGAACGTAGCCAAGTCAATACGTATAAGAAAAGGTGATACGGTTGATCCCGACCGCGTTGAAAGGAAGGTGGGACTGCCCTGCTTCATCAAGCCTACTGACGGCGGTTCAAGTTTCGGAACGACCAAGGTCACATGCAAGGACCAGGTAATAAAGGCTGTTGAAGAGGCTTTCAAGGAGAATGACGAAATAATGGTGGAATCATTCATGCAGGGAACTGAAGTGACAAACGGCTACTACAGGACCAGGAAGCGTGAAGTGAGACTTCCGGTGACTGAAGTGGTACCCGAAACCGAATTCTTTGACTATGACGCCAAATACAACGGAAAGGTGAAGGAGATAACACCCGCACGCATTTCCGATGAACTGCGCGACCGCATCCAGGACCTTACTGCAAAGATCTACGACCTGATAGGATGCCACGGCATAATACGCAACGACTACATAATCACTGACTCAGACAAGATAAACCTGCTTGAAGTCAACACCACCCCCGGCATGACTGCAACCAGTTTCATACCGCAGCAGATAAAGGCTGCAGGAATGGATCTTACAGAAGTGCTGACCGAACTCATTGAAGACAGTTTTGACTGAAATGGAATACAGGATACCCGCTGAATTTGACGGGATGCGATCGCTCGAAGATGACGAGATGCGTGCCGCCATCCTGAGTCTGCTTGACGACGGGCAGTTCTGCGACATTCTTCACGGGTTATTCAAGTGTGTACCAATATGGGCACACAGGCTGTATACAAGGAGATTCCGTACCGTCAACGATTTTCAGAAGGGCATGGTCATTCCGTTCGTGAAGCGGATTCTGAAAAAGAACAGCAGCGGTTTCAGCTATGAATTTGACGCCTCAAAGGACGGGCAGGCCAATTTCATATATCTTTCCAACCACAGGGACATAATTCTGGATTCGGCCATGCTTGACATCATCCTGCTGGAAAAGGACATGAAATCAGCGGAAATAGGAATAGGCAACAATCTGCTCATACATCCCTGGATTGAAACCCTGGTCAGGCTGAACCGCAGTTTCATTGTCAACCGTTCGGCAACCGCATCGGAACTGCTTGAATCGTCAAGGACACTGTCAGCATACATACGGTTCGTCATTCAGGAGAAGAACAGTCCGGTATGGCTTGCACAAAGGGAGGGACGGGCCAAGGATTCCGATGACCGCACCCAGAAAAGCGTTCTGAAGATGCTGGCCATGTCAGGTGAAGGCAGTGTAAAGGAAAGGCTGCAGTCACTTCATATAAGGCCGCTCACTCTCAGTTACGAATATGACCCCTGCGACTGGCTGAAAGCTGCTGAATTCCAGCTGAAACGCGACAACCCGGATTACACGAAAAGCGCCCAGGCTGACCTGGACAACATGAAGACAGGCCTGTTCGGATACAAGGGACATATACACTGCACGCTCTCCCAGCCCATTGATTCCGATATTGCCGCTCTGGATGCTTCAGTTCCCAGGAACAGGTTCCTTGAACAGGTTGCGGATATAATTGACGGATACATTTTCAAGGGATACAGGATATACCCCTGCAACCGGATTGCCCTGGACATGCTGGACGGCGGCAGCGGGCAGGCACAGGAATACACGGCGCAGGAACGTCATGACTTTGAAAGATACATTGACGGACAGTTGGAGAAGATAGACATACCGTCGCCCGATTACGGTTTCCTGAAGGAGAAAATGCTGGAAATGTACGCGAATCCGCTCATCAACCATTTGAATTCCAAACGAATATGAACAAGAGACATATACTGGCACTGTCCGCACTCACAGCATTGCTGTCATGCGCTGTCATTTCCTGCGACAGGAATGACGATGAGACCACCCCCAACTTCACTACGGGTTTCGTAACCGTATTCACCGGCAGCGACGGTATTCCGGGCGTCCTGAAGAATGACTACGGCAACAGATATGTCATTGCAGGTGAAACAGAGGTCCTGGCACCGGACACACTGTACCGCATGATGTGTTCATACGCATTCAACAGCGATTCCACGGTGACAATACTGCAAAGGGTATTCGCATACTCCAGCCGCGCCGTTGATTATGATGATGTCGATTCACTTTTCAGGGATGATCCCGTGCAGATAAACTCAATGTACATTGGCGGTGGATTCCTGAACATACTTATGGGTATAAGGGTCATGAATCCCGATTCCAAACACACTCTGGGCATGGTACACGTGCCAAATGCCGACAGCCTGATATTCACCGTACACCATGATGCGGACGGCGACGGAGAGGGTACCACAAGATACGCATACATATCAATGCCCCTGAACGGATACGGACTGGGTTCAGGGGACACGGTATTCTTCAGATGCCGGGGATACGGAAAGGATTACGCCTTGAAACTGCTCTACAGGTAATCCCAGCGGGGCATTGTCACGCCCCGCACTTGGAATCAGAGACTCTCAAGAATCTTCTTCAGCACCACGGTTGCTGAAATCTCACGGTTGGCAGCTTCCGGAATGACCAGTGAACGTGGACCTTCAATGACGTCATCGGTCACAATCATGTTGCGGCGCACCGGCAGACAGTGCATGAAGAAGGCATTGTCAGTCACCGCCATCTGACGCTCACCGACTGTCCAGCTGCGGTCCATGCTCAGTATCTGTCCGTAATGCTCGGGACTTGCGGCTGACCAGTTCTTGGCGTATACGAAATTGGCTCCTTCAAAAGCTTTCATCTGGTCATATTCGATGCGTGCCCCGGCCGTGAACCTTTCATCCAGTTCATAGCCCTCAGGATGTGTGATGACCACGTCGTACCCTGCGGCCACCATCCACTGTGCGAACGAATTGGGAACGGCCTGAGGAAGTGACTTGGGATGCGGAGCCCAGCTCATGACCACCTTGGGACGCTGAACGGTCTTGTGCTCTTCAATCGTGATCCAGTCAGCGAAACTCTGAAGCGGATGTCCTGTAGCCGCCTCCATAGAGAATACCGGACGGCCCGAATAACGGATGAACTGGTTCAGGATCTTTTCCTCATAGTCATCAGTGCGGTTTTCAAAACGTGCGAACGAACGTACACCTATGACATCGCAGTAGCAGCCCATTACCGGAACGGCCTCAAGCAGATGCTCGGACTTGTCTCCGTCCATTATGACCCCGCGTTCAGTTTCAAGTTTCCATGCGCCCTGGTTCACGTCAAGCACTATTACGTTCATACCCAGGTTCATGGCAGCCTTCTGGGTGCTCAGCCTGGTTCTCAGGCTTGAGTTGAAGAATACCATGAGCAGTGTACGGTTGCGCCCCAGTTCCACATATTTGAAACGGTCTTTCTTTATCTCAAGGGCCTCCTGCAACGCCTCTTGCAGGTCTCCCAGATCTTTTACGCTTGTAAAATGTCTCATATCAGTAGTTCAGTTTCTTGTCTGTCCGTTTCCGTTTATCAGCCACTTGTAGGTGGTCAGTTCTTCAAGGCCCATTGGACCGCGTGCATGCAGTTTCTGTGTGCTTATGCCAATCTCCGCACCAAGTCCGAACTGCGCGCCGTCAGTGAATGCTGTTGACACGTTGTGGTAGACGCATGCTGCGTCAGTGCACTGCTGGAATATGGCGGCATGCCCGGCATCTTCAGTCACTATGCATTCGCTGTGATGCGATGTGTAGCGGCGTATGTGCCTCAATGCTTCATCAAACGAACCCACGGTCTTCACTGACATGCGGTAAGAGAGAAACTCCTTTCCAAAGCTGTCATCAGTGGCATGCTCCAGCAGGTGGGCAGGATACTGTCCTGCCAGTGCGGAATAGGCCTGTTCGTCGGCCTCAATCACGACATTCTTTTCAGCCATGCGCATGCACACTGCCGGCAGGTCCCCCAGACGTCCGCTGTGAATGACAAGCGAATCAAGCGCGTTGCATACGCTGACCCTGCGTGTCTTGGCATTGAATACGATATCGGCACACTTGTTCAGGTCTCCTTCAAAATCAAAGTAGGTGTGGCATACGCCTGCGCCGGTCTCAATTACAGGAACCTGGGCCTGTTCGCGCACAGACCTGATCAGCCTGGCGCTACCGCGCGGAATGAGAAGGTCAACTTTGCCCACGGCGCGCATCAGTTCACCAGCAGCCTCATGGCCTGCAGGCAGAAGTTCCACCACATGTGGATCAATGCCCACCTTTTCAAGTTCCCTGTGAATGAGGTCCACAATGGCTGCATTTGACGAATACGCATCACTGCCGCCCTTCAGAGCGCACGCGTTGCGTGACTTGAGACACAGTGAGAACACGTCGAAACTGACATTGGGACGTGCCTCATAAATGACTCCGATGACTCCGAACGGCACACGCACACGCCTCAAGGTCATGCCGTTGGGACGGGTGCGCTCATCTATGAGATCACCCACCGGGCACCTGAGACCGGCCACCGAACGCATGTCGGCGGCAATGCCTGCAAGGCGTTCAGGAGTGAGCATCAGCCTGTCATACATAGGGTTTTCACGGTCCATACGGGCCAGGTCCTCAGCGTTTGCACTGAGCAGGATGTCACCCTCACGGTCTATGGCGTCGGCCACTGACAGGAGTGCTCTGCGCACCTGCTCCTCTTCAAGCAGGGGCAGTCCGTAAGACGCTTCACGAAGAAGTTCAAGCTGTGAGTCTATCATAGTCACTTTCTTTTTACTGTAAGGAATCTGGTGCAGAGCGCCGTGTCAGGATTGAACACAACGTCCAGCAGGACATCATTCCTGCGGCCGTTGGCAATACGCACCTCAATTCCGTCACGGGCCACGCTGCGGGCCGTCTTCATCTTTGTCATCATTCCGCCGCGTCCAAACTGGGACTTGGTCTGGCTGACACAGGACGAAAAGTCGTCATCAGTATAGACCATGCGGATAAGCTGTGACGAACTGTCGGCGGGATTTCCGTCATACACGCCGTCCACATTGCTCAGAAGGACAAGAAGTTCCGCCTTCATCATACCTGCAACCAGTCCTGACAGTTCGTCGTTGTCAGTGAACATGAGTTCCTTCACTGAAACGGCATCGTTCTCATTTATCACCGGCACCACATTGTTGTCAATCATGGCCTTCATGCAGCGGCGCTGGTTGGCCAGCAGCTGGCGGTTTGTGAAATTCTCACGCGTGGTCAGAATCTGTCCCACGGTTATTCCGTATTCCCTGAACAGGTCGCAGTAATGTTCAATGAGTTTGGCCTGGCCCACCGCAGCGAAAAGCTGGCGCCCGGTAACGCTGTCATCCTGTATTTCCGGCAGCGCGCCGCGCCCTGAAGCTACGGCGCCCGATGAAATGAGCATGACCTGTATTCCACGTCTGTGAAGTTCGGCAATCTGGTCCACCAGTGCGGCCATACGCGATATGTCAAGACGTCCGTCGGGACGTGTCAGCACGTTGCTGCCTACCTTGACCGCAATTCTACGGGGCTGTTTCATCCTTCTATCAATTCTTTTGCCCGGATTTCATCCTGGGGAGTGACAAGAACGCTGACAGAACCCGCCATGGCGGTATATGTCGAAAAGATGGCGCTCATGGAATTGTTGAAGATCATGGCCGGAATACCCTCGGCTTCAAGTCTTCCCCTGATAATTTCAGCTTCAAAAGGCTGCCCTTTGAAGACTGTCACAAGATCCTGTTTTTCATTCATGTCTTTTTCCGGTTATAATTGGGTAACGCACGCAAAGATAGTCATTTTTATGCTACCTTTGTCGCACCTATGAATATTAAACGGATCATCTGCATTCTGGTCTCCGCCTTTCCCGCAGTTTCATTTGCCGCCGGACTCCCGGAGATTGCCAGCAGCGCTGACACCCTGTTCTTTGATGACGGGGCATGGTATCTGGGGGAGATTGCCGACTCCATGTTCAACGGTTACGGCAAGATGGTGTACGCAGACAGCACAGTCTATGAAGGACAGTGGAAGGACGGTCTGTGGGACGGGAAAGGCATGGTCCGATACCCCGACGGTGACAGTTACTCCGGTGAATTCAGGAACCATCTGATGGACGGTGACGGCATATATCTGTTTTCAAACGGAGACAAATATGACGGCCGATGGTCCGAAGGCCGGTTCAATGGGGTTGGAAGCTACACTTTCGCTGACGGAAGCACATATACCGGAATGTGGGAGAACGACATGAAGGAAGGTCTTGGCATACTTTATTCGGCACAGGAGAACGCCGTTTTCAAAGGCTATTTCCATGAAGACAGCTACATGGGCACATCCCAATCGACCGACCCTGAGGCGGGAGCCGTTCCGGATACTGACATATTGGACGATGACGATGTGGGTGAAAAGATTCTTCTTGGAACATCATTCGGAACAGGCCTTGCAATGGGATTCCAGATAATGATTGAAACTGAAAAAGCTTTCGGCGGCATATCACTGGGATTCAACACCAGATCATACACCAAGGGCGAGGCAGCCGAATACACTGATGAAGACGGCAACTACCACAAGCTTGTGGACTGGAACCAGGATCCCGCCGATGTGTATCTGGAGGGGATATACCCGGCCTTCTACATCGGCGCTGACTACGGCCGCACATGGAAAAGGTTTTCTTTAGGAGCCATGGCCGGTGTAGGTGTAGAGATGGCTTACCGCAACTGCAAGGCCATGACGGACAGGGTGTTCCCTGTATCGACATTCTACTACAAGACCACTTTTGAGAAGGCTTTCTTCGCCTGGCGGGCATACACCAGGTACAACATAAGCAGTTTTGACCTGAAATCCGACTGGGACGGAATCAGGACTCTGGATCTCATCATCAGTGCCGGATACGGCAATGTTGACGGTATCTTCTTCGGATTCGGAATGCGGTTCTGAACCCCCTTCGGGCTCAGACAAGATGTCTTACAAGATCCTCCCTGTCGCCGTAGAGATAATCGATGACCGGAATTTCAATCATCGTATAGCAACCCGGCTTCTGCAGCATTGAGGCACGTGCGGCGCACACCAGGATCTGACCGGTCAGGGCAGGATTGTTTATTTTCATGTCGAATTCGAAAAGCTGGTTCTGGGTCTTGCCGGAAACGCCCTTGCGGACCAGATTCACGCCGTGCCCCATATCCTTCAAAGCGTCTACGCTTTCAACCTGCATGACATGTGTCTCATCATTAGCGAAATACGGATCAGTCTTTATTGCTGAAGCCACGTCTTCAAATCTGTAGCCGTCAAGAATTTCAACATATACCATACGGCGGTGAATACCTGTACCCACAGGAATGGTCATTGAAAGAGCCGCCTTGACACCGGGTATGGCCTTGACAGCGACAGTATGTCCCATTGACATTCCGGGGCCGAAGTTGGTATATGTGATACCCTTGGGAGCCATTGCCTGCATAAGTGCGCGGACAATAGAATCCGATCCCGGATCCCATCCAGCTGACATTACAGCGACCTTTCCAGCTTCAGCGGCAACCTGTGACAGGCGTTTCCTGGTTTCAGGAATCAACGTATGTATGTCAAAGCTGTCAACTGTATTGATACCCAGGGGAAGAATCTCCGTGGCAGCTTCCTCGACCTTGCGGCTGGGCAATGCGAGGATAGCCACATCGGGCTTGTCCAATTGGGAAATTTTACTTACAATCTTATATTTTTCAAGTTCTTTGGGACATTCTGCATTCGGATTGCGGCGTACAATGCCGGCGACTTCAAAATCCGGGGCTGATTCCAATGCTTCAAGCACATACCTGCCAATGTTTCCATAGCCAACAACAGCTGCTCTGATCTTTTCCATAATGTTTTTCGTTTTGTATTTACGCGGCAAAAATACAAAAAAAGACGGATTGCTTGCGCGCGCGTACAATATTCGCTCAGCGCGCACGTTAATTCTTAACCAAAACTTATCCGTATGATAGAATTCATCCAGGGAAAAATTGACGGACTGACTCCCACGCAGGCCGTTCTGTTTACCGCGGGCGGTGTGGGGTACGCGCTGAACATATCAGTTTTCACATATTCCGCGCTCCAGAACAAAAGCGAGGCACGCCTGTACGTTTATGAGGCAATCCGTGAAGATGCCTGCATCCTGTACGGCTTTTCCGACAGGCAGGAAAGGGAACTCTTCCTGCTGCTCATTTCCGTGCCGGGCATAGGAGGCGCTTCGGCCCGTATGATCCAGTCATCGTTCTCACCCGCCGAACTTGTGGAAATCATCAGCAGCGGGAATGACAGCCTGCTCAAGAAGGTGAAGGGCATAGGAACAAAAACCGCACAGCGCATAATCGTTGACCTGCATGACAAGGTTGCAAGGTCAAAATCCGATGAAGTGCTGCCCGGACTACAGGCGGGCATCCAGTCCGGAAAGACCGCATCAGAGGCTGTCACGGCAATGGTGACTCTGGGATTTCCGCAAAACGCGTCTGAAAAAGTTGTCAGCGCAATCCTCAAGGAGCAGCCTTCGCTCAGCGTTGAGGCTGTCATACGCGAATCGTTGAAACGGATCTGATTCTGTCCCCCATGTCACCCCGAAGGTTTCTTCTTACAGCCGTTCTTCTTACCGGCTCCTGCATTTGCGGGAGCTTTGCTGCGTTATATGCGCAGGATACGCACGGCGGCCTGAAGACACCTGAAAACATTTCCCAGGTGACAGAATATGACGAACAGGACGGCACTTACAGCATTGGCAGCAAGTTGGGCGACAGGTATCTGGAAGTACCGACCGTCATGACGCCTGACGAATACAACCGCTGGGTCATGCACCGTTCCATGCAGTCTTTCTTCCTTGAGAAGTATGAGGAGGAAATGAAGGAGGAGAGTGAGAACAGATTCGATTTCACTGACATGCAGTTCGACCTGGGACCGGCCGAAAAGATTTTCGGCCCGGGCGGAGTACAGATCAAGACCAGCGGTTCAGCCACCGTCAAACTGGGTTTTGACCACAGCAGGGTTGACAACCCGTCGCTGTCAGTCCAGAACCGCAAGACCGGCGGCTTCGATTTTGACGAACAGATAAACCTGAATGTGAACGCCAGGGTCGGTGACAAGATCAACATGGACATGAACTACAACACCGAGGCCGTGTTTGACGTTGACACCAAGAAGATAAAGCTGCGCTATGAAGGCAAGGAGGATGAAATAATACGCCTGCTCGAAGCCGGCAACGTGAGTTTTCCCACCAATTCGTCACTCATACAGGGAGCCACATCACTGTTCGGAATACGTTCTGACCTCCAGTTCGGAAAACTCAAACTGCAGATGGTCCTGTCCCAGAAGGAATCATCATCGGCTTCAGTCAGTTCCGAAGGGGGCGACCAGCTTACTGACTTCGAAATAGACGCCAGCAGTTATGACGAGAACCGTCATTTCTTCCTGAGCCACTGGTTCCGTGACAATTACGACCGCAACATGTCCATGCTGCCCAATATCGTTTCCGGCGTCAAAGTCACCAGGATTGAAGTCTGGGTAACCAACAAGCGCAGCAACTATGACAACCCGCGCAATATCATTGCATTCACAGACCTGGGCGAAACCGTCCACCTGCACAATACCATGTGGAATGCGGGCAGCGGACAGAATCCTTCAAATTCTGCCAATGACCTTTATTCGCGGATAAATGCCGGTTATTCCGACATACGTGACATTGACCGCGTTGCCGTCACCCTGAACGGCGTAATGGCCGGAAGTTCAGACTACGAAAAGCTGTCAAGTGCCAGAAAGCTCTCCTCCAGCGAATATACGCTGAACAGCGAACTGGGTTACATATCGCTCAAGACGGCCCTTTCCAGCGATGAAGTGCTGGCCGTGGCGTACGAATACACATACGCCGGCAGCAGTTACCAGGTGGGCGAATTCTCATCGGACATAACAGATTCCGGACAGGCCCTGTTTGTAAAGCTCCTGAAATCGAACTCCAACGCTCCGGGCAGCGGCACCTGGGACCTGATGATGAAGAACGTGTATACAATAACCAGCGCTTCTCTGACCAGTTCCGGATTCAAGCTTCAGATATACTATTCCAGCGACAGTACCGGAAGCCGTCTTACCTACCTTCCCGAATCTGCGCTGAAAGGCACCCCGCTTCTCAGGCTCATGAATCTGGACCGCCTTGACGACAATCAGGCGCTGCATCCCAACGGGCGGTTCGACTTCATACAGGGCTACACCGTCCTTGCCTCACAGGGCCGTATCATATTCCCCGTAGTGGAACCTTTCGGCAGTCATCTCAGACAAGCCATAGGTAATGACGCGCTGGCGGAAAAGTACGTTTTTCAGGAACTCTACGATTCGACGCGTGTGGTCGCCAAGCGCATTGCCGACAAGGACAAGTTCATGCTTGTTGGACAGTATTCCGGTTCAGACAGGAATGTCATACAGCTTGGAGCAGGCAACATACCGCGCGGATCAGTGGTGGTTACGGCCGGCGGAGTAACCCTTACGGAGAACACGGACTATACCGTGAACTACAGCAGCGGCACGGTAACCATAATAAACCAGAGCATAATCGATGCCGGCACCAGCGTCAACGTACAGCTGGAAAGCAACACCCGGTATGACATACAGCGCAAGACCATGGCCGGCCTGAACTGGGCATATGATTTCAGCAGGGATTTCCAGCTGGGCGGCACATTCATGCATCTCAACGAGAAGCCTCTCACAAGCAAGGTTACAATGGGTGACGAACCGCTGGTCAATACCATGTACGGCCTGAACATGAACTGGAAGCATGAAAGCCAGGCTCTGACCAACCTGATCGACATGATTCCGTTTGTCAATGCCACCAAGCCATCAAGCATCAGTTTCCAGGCGGAAATGGCAGCGCTCAAGTCCGATGTGTCAGACAAGGTGCAGGGCAAATCATCATATATTGACGACTTTGAACAGGCCGAGACAGGAATCAGCATAGCCCAGCCGTCAGCATGGTCACTGTCAGCCGTCCCTACAGGAATGAAGGGGTTCGGCCTTTCAGGCAAAGTTGAATCCGGATACAACCGCGCACTGCTGAACTGGTTCACCATTGACCCGCTGTTCACGCGCCGCAATTCTCCGCTCACGCCTTCACACCTGAAAGATGATACGGAACAGCTCTCCAACCACTATGTGCGTGAAGTGTATGAACGCGAACTGTTCCCCAACAAGGAATCGACATCAAGCGAATCCACCACACTGCAGGTTCTCAATCTGGCATACTACCCGGAGGAACGCGGTCCGTACAACCTGAATCCGGCGCTGGACGGAAACGGACACCTGCCCTCTCCCGCTGAAAACTGGGGCGGTATAATGCGCAGGCTTTCCACAACGGACTTTGAGGCGGCCAATATTGAATACATTGAATTCTGGATGCTGGATCCGTTCATCTACAACCCTTCAGCAGCAGGCGGTGACATGTATCTGAATCTGGGCGAAGTGTCTGAAGACGTGCTGCTGGACGGAAAGAAGTTCTTTGAAAACGGACTTCCGGCTGACGGGAATCCGGCCAAATATGACAGCACCGTATGGGGAAAGGTCCCCAACACGCGCAGTCTGGTATATGCCTTTGACAACAATGACGCAGACAACCGCGACCGCCAGGACGTTGGTCTTAACGGACTTTCATCAGAAGAGGAACGTTCCTGGCCGGCCTATGCGCAGTACCTGAGCGCCATAAGGGGACGCGTGCCGGAAAGCGTATACCAGGAAATATACAACGACCCGGCAGGTGACACCTATCACTACTACCGTGGCGCTGACTATGACAATGTGCGCATGTCTGTTCTGGACCGCTACCGCAAATACAACGGGACAGAGGGCAATTCGCCCAATTCAGCCGGAAGCGGCAGCCAGTACGACCAGTCGTCACGCACCACGCCTGACGTTGAGGATGCGAACCAGGACTACACCCTTGACGAATATGAGAAGTTCTTCCAGTACAGGATCTCCCTGCGCCCGCAGGACCTCATTGTAGGACGCAACTACATTGCTGACAAGCGTGAAGTGAAAATAAAGCTCAGGAACGGCAATACCGAAACTGTGAACTGGTACTGTTTCAGGGTTCCTGTCACCGAATACGAAAAGGCAGTCGGTTCAATCCGTGATTTCAGTTCCATACGTTTCATGCGTATCTTCCTTACCGGATTCTCTGAAGAAGTCCATGTCCGGTTCGGCACCCTGCAGCTCATGACCAGCCAGTGGAGGAATTACGAACAGGCCATTGCAAGCGTGTCGAACCGCGCCCCGTCAATATCGGGCTCATTCACGGCGGCATCGGTCAACATTGAAGAGAACGGTGACCGCAAGCCTGTAAACTACGTGGTGCCTCCCGGTGTGAGCCGTATAATTGACCCCAGCCAGACCCAGCTCATCCAGGACAACGAACAGGCCATGAGCCTGAAAGTGACAGGACTTGCTGCAGGTGAGGCCCGAGGCATATACCGGGGGCAGTCGCTTGACCTGAGAAAATACCGCAGGCTGCAGATGTTCTCACATGCTGAAGCCCTTGTGCCTGACGACTGCAACCTGCAGAACGGTGACATATCGGTATTCATCAGACTGGGTTCTGACTATTCCGGCAACTACTATGAATATGAAATACCCCTGCAGGTTACACCTGAAGGGTACTACAGCGGCAGCAGCGAATCAGACCGGCGCATTGTCTGGCCCGATGCCAACATGCTGGACATAAGCTTTGACGTGCTGACTGAAGTGAAGAACAGCCGCAACACCCAGCGCAATCTGGGTGCGCTGGACGGCAATGCCATATACAGCCAGTATGACCCCGACCATCCGGAAAACAGGATAAGCATAGCCGGAAATCCGTCAGTGGGCAACATAAGGGCCATAATGATAGGTGTGCGCAACAATTCAACGGGAGAAAAGTCCGCTGAGGTCTGGGTCAATGAACTCCGTCTGGTAGGCTATGAGAGCAAGGGAGGTGTGGCCGCACAGAGCAAGCTGTCACTGAAACTGTCTGACATTGCCAATGTGGACCTGTCCGGACAGTACCTGACTGCAGGATACGGAGGTCTTGAACAGAGCATTGCAGACCGCAGGACCGATGACATGTACAGGTATTCTCTCACCACCAGTTTCAACCTGGGCCGTTTCCTGCCGGAAAAGGCAATGGTTTCCGTTCCGGTATACTATTCCTATTCAAAGGAGAATGTCTCACCGCAGTACAGTCCGTATGACACTGACCTGTATCTGGACGACGTTCTGGATTCATATTCCGACGTACATGAAAAGGACTCCATACGCAGCATTTCAACTGACGTGACCACCAGCCGCAATTTCAGCATCACCGGTGCCAGGATTGACATAAGCAGCGAGAATCCCATGCCGTATGACCCCGCCAACTTCTCAGTAAGCTATTCACGTTCAGTGAGGGACAACAGCGGCAGCACAGTCGAATATGAACATGACAACAACTGGAAAGCAAACCTGGACTACAGTTACGCATCATCACTTCCGGGATGGAAACCGTTCTCGTTCATCAAGAAGTATTCGGCATGGCTGGACCTTTTCAAGGATGTCGAACTGCATTTCCTGCCGCAGCAGTTCGCCTTCAACACCGGTCTCATACGCAATTATCATGAACTGCAGGAGCGTGATCTTGAGAATCCCGGTGCCGGTGAAAGCATTCCCGTCACATTCTCGCAGCAGTTCTACTGGAACAGGGACCTGAACGTGAACTGGGATCCGCTCAAGCAGCTTAAGATTACGTTCAGCACTCAGTCCAAAGCCGAGATTGAAGAACCGTACACCGTTGTCAACAGGGACCTCTACCCCGACCGGTACCAGATATGGAAGGATTCGGTCAAACTGAGTCTGATGAAACTTGGACGCCCGCTGGACTACCAGCAGTCTTTCCAGGCCACATACACCGTTCCTTTCAACAGGATACCTTCACTGAGCTGGGCCAGCGTGGATGCGTCATACAATTCGCAGTACACATGGGAAAGGGGTACCACATATGCTGACGGAACATCATACGGCAACATCATATCGGACAACAGGATCCTTACCGTCAACGGACGTTTCAATCTGCTGACTTTCTACAACAGGTCCGACTACCTGAAATCAGTCAATGACCGGTTCTCAAACAAGAAATCGTCAACTTCCGTTTCCAGCAGGAACAAGTCATTCCAGAAGGAATACACATTCCTGCCTGATTCGGTATTCGTCATCCAGCACAACATGGGTACCCTGACCCCGAAACTGACCGCTACGGCAAAAGACGGATCAACCGTAAAGCTGAAGTTCCGCAAAATTGACGCGAACACCATTTCCGTAAAGGTTAAGGACACGCTCAACCTTAAAGTGAAACTTGTTCAGGATCCTGACCGTAAACCCAGGGCCGATGCACTCTCAGTGCGTGACGGACTTGATGCGGCCACCCGCCTGCTCATGTCACTTAGGAACGTTTCCGTAACCTACAGGAACAGCAATACCATGTCCGTACCCGGATTCATGCCCGGCACAAAGGCTTTCGGCCAGAGCAGTTCCAGGAGCATGCTGGCCCCCGGACTTGATTTCGCATTCGGTTTCGCCGATGACAGTTACCTGAACAAGGCATGGGCAAACGGATGGCTGTACGGAAATGACAGCGTTGCACATGCTGCTGCATCGACTTCCAATGAGGACCTGCAGGTCAAATTCGTCATTGAGCCATTGCCTGACATGAAAATTGACGGAAACGCCAGCTGGACACGCACTGACGCCAGCCAGATACAGTACATGTACGCAGGCATGCCAGCCACGCGCAGCGGATCATTCAACATGACCGTAATCACCATTGGCAGCGCTTTCGAATCGTCAGGTCCCGGAAACGGCTACAGGTCCGCGGCATTCGACCGGTTCACCAGCAGCATAGAGACTGTACGCCAGCGTATCGAATCCCAATATGAAGGCGCCCGTTATCCTGCAGGATCCGACAGGGCCGGCCAGGCATACAGTCCTGAAAACGGAGGTGTTGACATGTATTCGTCCGATGTCCTGATACCGGCATTCCTTTCCGCTTATTCATCAGGGAACGCATCAAACGCCACACTTGACCTGTTCCCGTCCATCCTGAGCATGCTTCCCAACTGGAGCATGACATATTCCGGACTGGGCAAACTGCCGTTCTTCCAGCGCTATTTCAAGAGTTTCAATCTGAGACATGCATACAAGAGCGTTTATTCGATAGGCAGTTTCAACACATTCAACAGCTATCAGGAATACATGAACGGACGCGGATTCATCACTGACGTGACAAGCGGCAATCCTGTTCCAAGTTCCATGTTCAACATTGGTTCGGTCTCAATCAATGAATCGTTCGCTCCTCTCGCAGGTATTGAAATGACTCTCAAGAATGACCTTACCCTGCGTCTGGAAATGCGTAAGACGCGTGTGCTGACACTGAGCACAACGGCCGTCCAGCTTGTAGAAACCACATCGGACGACATTACCGCCGGCGGCGGCTACAAGATTACCGGTCTGACACTGCTTGGCGCACGTCCGGGCACCGGCCGCAACAAGGTCAGCAACAACCTGAATCTGAATCTTGACTTCTCATACCGCAACCAGAACGCACTGTGCCGCAACATACGCGAAAACACCACACAGGCCACCAGCGGCAACCGTGCCGTCAAGGCTTCATTCCAGGCAGACTACGTGTACAGCAAGATGCTCACACTGAACTTCTATTATGACTATCAGAGCAACTTCCCGCTGGTATCGACATCGGCCTACCCCACCAGTACGCATGACTGCGGGTTCGCGCTGAAATTCACACTGTCAAGATAATCAGAAGAACAGCGGGCCTACTACAGCCTGCGGAACGGAATCGGTGACTGTCAGTTCAACTATCTGGCTTTCACCGGGTTCAAGAATGCCGGTCTTTGCAAAACCCAGCAGGTTTTCAGGTTCAGACGCCGTGTCATAGAAAAGGACGGAATGCATGCCTGCAGCATTTCCGCTGTTGGTAACCTTTACGGACATTGTCGTACGCCCGCCGGCGCTCATGCAGACATCATCGCTGTAAGTGAATGCGGTGTAGCTCAGACCGTATCCGAACGGGTATGACGGCCATTCACCGGCCAGCCTTCCTGAGGGCCACTTGCGGCCGGAAATGATGTCGGATACGGCCTGGTCCGATTCCCGGGACAGACATACGGTCTGGATGACGGCATCGGCACATGACTCCCAGCTTTCAGTCTCAACGGGCACAGGTGTTGAGAGCAGCACCGTCACTTTCCTGTTCTTGGAATGGAAAGCATCACATACGTCGCTTACAAGCTGACGTTCCGGATCGGAAAGGACTGACTCGCCTCCCATCTGACGGCCTATGACGACAAGCGCCGCTTCATTCTCGATGGCATCGGCCCTGAGTTGGTACGGCTTGCGCAGCATGGATTCATTCATTTCCCTTTCCGATGAATGCCTGGCATACATTGACGTGATTGAGGGATCAAGCCTGAAACCCGATGCAAGAAGTGTTCCGTCAAGATTTGAGAAATAAGACTCCGGACCGTAAAGGGCAATGTTCCTGACATTTCCCGAATACGGCAGAGTGCCGTCATTCTTCAGAAGTACAACTGACTGTGCGGCAATTTCAGCATTCAGATCAGGCCGTACGGACAGGGCAGGTTCACTGCCGTCACGCTGTCCGGTAGAGCGCATCACGAATTCAAGTACACGGGCTACTGCGGCATCAAGCACATCCTCGTCCAGATCAACATTCTCAATCGCTTCCACAATGCCGCTGACAGCCGTCTGCTGTGATGTGAATACCATATCATACCCCGCCAGTATCATCTCCCAGGCCTTGACATTTCCAGTACCGTGCGTTGCTATCAGGCCCTGGCAGTTCCACTGTTCACGGATCTCACGGGCCCTGTCATACAGTGAATCATATTCTGCAAAGACTGCCCATGGAGAATTCAGGGCGCTGGCCATACGGCTGCCGGCACAGGAACAGTCCAGAAATGAGCCGGCCCCAGCAGACCGTATCCCATCAATAAGTGCCGATGACATCCTTCCCGACAGGACTGCATTGGCGGAATATGCACATGGAGATGTGCCGCTCCATGACGGAGTGAAACAGTCTGCTCCATGACTTATCATTTCTCCAGCCGCTGCACGCCCGGACTCAGCGGCCAGCATGACATTCCATGTCTGTGCCAGCATAGGTTCTGAAAGGGCCGGTTCAAAATCCTTTCCCTGGAAGACGACTGACGGAATGCCCATTTCAGGAACGGCATGCGTACAGCCATCGGAACTGTACACCACAACCATTGCAGCCTTGTCTTCAATTGACATGGCCCTGATTATCTTCTCTACAGGAGCTGATCCGAACTGCGGCACCACATTGCATGAAACGGTCGTCACAGCCAATGCCGCCATGGCGGTCAGGAAACGGAATGCTGTTTTCATAGCCGTCATTTTACAGGTTCAAGTCCATGCCTGCGCGCTTCCTGGAGAAGAAACGCGTATGCCGCATCATGTTCGTTGGGGATGACACCGTCAAGAATGGCATCCTTTATTTTACTTTTAAGTTCACCCACAATTGCCGTAGGCTCAAGTCCGAATATCTCCATTATCTCATGTCCGTCAACAGGCGGCTGGAAATTCCGTATACGGTCCCTCTCCTCAAGGTCTCTGAGTTTCTGGCGCACAAGCTTGAAATTGTCCAGAAGACGCTGTTTCTTCTGTTCGTTCTTTGACGTTATGTCCGCTTCACACAGAACCATAAGGTCATCAATGTCATCACCGGCATCGAACAGTATGCGGCGTACGGCCGAATCAGTGACTTCATCATCGACAATCGCAATAGGCCGCATATGCAGGTCCACTAGTTTCTGGACATATTTCATCTTCTCGTTCTTGGGAAGTTTCATCCTGTCAAAAATGGCAGGAATCATTTTCTGCCCCACGTAATTGTGGTTATGGAATGTCCATCCGTGACCTGCGTCCCAGCGTTTGGTTCTGGGCTTGCCTATGTCATGAAGCAGGGCGGCCCACCTGAGCCACAGATCACCGCTTGTGCGTGCCACATTGTCCAGCACCTGAAGCGTATGGTAGAACACGTCCTTGTGACCGCGCCCGTTTATGGTCTCTATTCCCTGAAGCGCAACCAGTTCAGGAAATATCAGTTCCAGAAGGCCGCAGCGGTCAAGGTCTATGAAACCCTTTGAAGGGACCGGCGAAAGAAGAATCTTGTTCAGTTCTTCAGCAATGCGTTCCCTGGAAATGATTCCGATGCGTTCCCTGTTCCTTTCAAGCGACGAGAAAGTCCGTTCGTCAATATAGAAGTTAAGCTGTGTGGCAAAGCGTATGCAGCGCATCATCCTGAGCGGGTCGTCACTGAATGTTATGTCAGGATCAAGCGGAGTACGGATTATCCGGTCTTCAAGGTCATACAGGCCGTCAAACGGATCGACAAGTTCGCCGAACCTGGCTGAATTGAGACAGATGGCCATGGCGTTGATAGTGAAATCACGGCGGTTCTGGTCATCCTCAAGCGTTCCGTCCTCCACTATGGGATTACGTGATTCGCGGTGGTACGATTCCTTCCGGGCACCGACAAATTCAACCTCAAGGGAACCTTTCTTGACCTGGGCGGTTCCGAAATTCCGGAACAGGCTGACATGGGCGCCACGGCCCAGTGCCTTTCCGTAAGCCTTGGCCATTTCAAGACCGCTGCCCACAACCACGACATCAATGTCCTTGCTGGGACGTTCCAGAAACAGGTCCCGGACATATCCTCCCACGACATAGCACTCCAGTCCAAGACTGTCAGCCGTCCCGGATAGCAGACGGAATTCCTCCTTGTCCAGGATCTTTGCAAGTTCGCTGTCAGTGTACAGTTTCATAACTTTGCAAAAGTAACCATTTTTCAGGCACGGGGTCACAGGAAAAAACGTACTTTTGCCAAAAATGGGTCATATATGAAAAAAGCTGCATATCTGTTGGCCGTTCTGGCATTTGCCGTTTCATGCGGTGAAAACATTGAAGAAAAAGCCGGTGTTCATCTTGAAAACGCACGCACAGCATTCAAGGGCGGCAATTTCAACCTGGCGAAACAGGAAATTGACAGTATCCGCATACTCTACCCCAAAGCATTCGAAAGCCGCAGGCAGGCTTTGGAACTCATGCAGAAAGTGGAAGAGGCCGAACAGATACGTTCCATAGCATATGAAGACAGCATAATAAGTTCAGCAGCGGCAGCCTTCGAATCCATGAAGGACAATTTCGTGTATGAAAAGGATGAAAGATATCAGGACATAGGCATTTTCACCGTCAGGTCCCAGGCTGTCACAAGGAACGTAAGCCGCAACTACCTGCGCGGTCAGGTTGACGAACAGGGTCACATGACACTTGTGTCAAACTGGACCGGAAAGTCATATGTGCACCATGACAGGCTCAGGCTTGAATCAGGCGGGACATTCGTTGAAACGCCGGCATGCGGTGACCGCCATGAATTCACTGATCTTGGCATTGCCTATGAAAGATGCAGTTTCACCCACGGGAAGGACGGCGGTGCGGCGGCATTCATTGCTGCCAACCGCGACTCCAGGATTGAAGTGTCACAGATTGCTGAAAAATACAGTTTCAGAATGGTCATGATGGAATCGGACCGCCAGGCAATAGCACAGCTGTATGACCTTTCCCAAGTGCTGCTCACACTGTATGAGCACCAGAATATCCGTCAGGAGGCCGAACGCAGACTGCAGTTCGTGAGGAACAGGATGCAGGCCGGATCAGAAGAACAGGCAGTTCAGCAGAATTAGGGCAATCCCTATCGGAGCCACCCACTTGACCAGGTAGAAGATGGTGCAGCACAGCCAGTGCGGGATACGGATTGTACCTCCGTTTGTCAGTTCATCCAGATAATTGTCCTTCTTCAGGTGCCAGCCGGCAAAGAATGTAAGCAGCAGTCCGCCCGCAGGAAGCAGTATGTTCGACGTCAAATAGTCAAAGAAATCGAATATCCCCAGTCCGAACAGCCGGAAGTTCTCAAGCGGTCCGAATGACAGGGAGCACAGCACTCCAACTCCACCGCACAGCAGAAATGCCGCCAGCACGGCCCTGCCGCGGCTGCGGTGCATCTCCTCAATGACGAATGACACCACCACTTCCATCAGGGATATGGCCGATGTGATGGCAGCCAGCAGCAGTGAAAGGAAGAACAGTACGGCGGCAATGCGGCCCAGAGGCATGGAGCTGAAGACTCCCGGAAGAGTAATGAATACCAGTCCGGGGCCTGCTTCCACGTTTGCAGCGGTACCGTTCTGCGCAGCTGCCGCAAATACGGCCGGAATTATGGCCAGACCGGCAATGATGGCAAACAGAGTGTCAAAGAAAGCTACGCCGGCCGATGTCGCTGCAATGTTTTCGTCCTTCCTCACATATGACGCATAGGTCATGATTGTACCGCATCCTATGCTAAGTGAAAAGAACGCCTGTCCCATGGCGGCGACCATGACTGATGTGGTGACTTTTGAAAAATCCGGTACGAACATGTATCTCACGCCATCCAACGCACCAGGCAGTGAGAGTGACCTGACAACAACCAGGACAATTATGACAAAAAGCACCTTTATCATGATTTTGGACATGCGCTCTATACCCTTGCGTACGCCCAATACGATAATCAGCCCCGTCAGGCCCAAGAATATCATGGTGTAGACCAGCGGTTTCCATGCATTGCCTATGAAAGCACCGAACAGTTCACCGTAATTCTGTCCGGCAGTGAAACCGTTCATGCACGACTCCACCAGATACTTCACGGACCAGCCTCCGACCACACAGTAGAAAGACAGTATGCAGGCCGA
The DNA here is from genome assembly GCA_024398665.1 of Bacteroidaceae bacterium. Lineage (GTDB taxonomy): Bacteria > Bacteroidota > Bacteroidia > Bacteroidales > Bacteroidaceae > Colenecus. Next base: position 16,597 of record JAKSIS010000004.1, on the reverse strand, counting down.
TGAGAGCACGGCAAGCAGCCCTATCCAGCGCCAGCCGGTTCCCGGTGCCAGCACGCTGAAACACCGGTACGGATTCGATGCTCCCCTGCGGCCTACCAGATATTCCGATATCAGTACCGGCAGGCAGAACACCAGCAGCATGATTACATACATAAGGAGAAATGCGGCGCCTCCGTTCTGTCCCAACATATACGGGAAACGCCATATGTTGCCCAGTCCTATGGCACTGCCAGCCATGGCAAGCAGCACACCGGCACGGCTTCCGAATGTCTCACGTGATTTCTGTGCCATCAGAACAGCCTCAAAATGTCATTCATGTTCGCGAATATGAGCAGAGCGAACAGTATTATAATTCCTATTGTGTTCGCAACTTCCAGGAACTTGTCCTTCGGCTTCTTTCCGGTTATGACTTCGACCAGAAGGAACAGCACATAACCGCCGTCCAGTGCGGGAATGGGCAGAATGTTCATGAACGCCAGAATGACTGACAGGAATGCGGTCATAAGCCAGAACGCATGCCAGTTCCACTTTTCAGGGAAAATTTTGCCTATGGTGCCGAAACCGCCCAGGTTCCTGGCCCCTTCCTTGGTGAACACGTAGCGGAAATCGCCCACATAGCTCTTCAGTGTCTTCCATCCGTAAGCTATGCCTGCGGGTATTGACTCAAAGAAGCTGTATTCCAGATAAACGGGCTCATATTCATTGTTCATGTGGACAATGCCCAGCATGAAATCATCAGACGCTGCAACGGAAAGCGTGTCCTGCACTGCGCCGCGTTCAATGACAACTTCCAGATCACGGCTCACATAACTGTCCGCGGCACGGCTGCGCATGTCAGAAAGAATGTACTGGAACTTGTTCCAAGTGGAAGCGTCGCTGCCGTTGACTGAAAGGATACGGTCACCCGCACGCATTCCGGCCATAGCCGCACCGCCGTCAGCGAGAACGCTGTCCACCGTCATCGGACTCAGGATTGACACAAAGGCCGTTTCACGGGTGAAGTCGAAAAGTGACAGGTCTTCAGGCATGGTCAGGTCAATCCTTTCACCGTTCCTGAGTACGGTCACTGTTCCGGCCTTGGCAATGGCACGGTACATGTCAGCGTCAAATTCAACGGTAGGACGGCCGTCAGTAGCCACAATTATGTCCCCGTCACGGAATCCTATGGACTGTGCCTGTTCATTGAACTCCATTCCGTGTTTCAGGCCCTGAGCGGGAGTGTAGCTGTCACCCCATTTGCACAGGACCATGGAATATATGAAGAAGGCCATTATCAGGTTGAACAGCACACCGCCAACCATTATCAGGAGACGCTGCCATGACGGCTTTGTGCGGAACTCCCATGGCTTGGGCTCCTGCTGCATCTGGGCAAGGTCCATAGATTCGTCTATCATTCCGGCAATCTTGCAGTAGCCGCCGAACGGCACCCAGCCCACACCGAATTCCGTATTGTCAGGTGAACGGCGCCAGTCGCCTTCAGGCAGGGAGTCTATGTCAACGGGCTTGTAAACGGTCTCCTCCTTCCCTTCAAAATTGAAACGTTTCTCCTCTTCATAACTCTCAGGAACATTGGGCGAGAAGAACTTCACCCTCAGCTTTCCGTCAACTTTCTTGATCCTTACAAGTGAAAAGCGGGGATTGAAGAAGGCGTAGAACTTTTCAACCCTGACTCCGAAAAGCCTGGAGAACAGGAAATGGCCGAATTCATGGAACACGACCAGAATGGTAAGCGACAGGATGAGCTGAATAAGACGAATCCAAAATGGTGACATATGCTGTAACTGTTTATCTGATGAATGATTCTGCAATGCGGCGTGCCTCCGCATCAGTTTCTATATAATCTTCAAGTGACGACTCCTTTCTGAAAGCCACGGTGTCCATTGTCCTCTCTATGACATCGCTCATTTCAAGGAATCCGATACGGTCATGGAGGAAGGCTGCCACACATACCTCATTGGCGGCATTCAGTATGCAGGGCATGTTTCCGCCCTTTTCCAAGGCCCTGTAGGCAAGGGCAAGATTGCGGAAACGCACCATGTCAGGTTCTTCAAAAGTGAGTGAGCCCAGTTTCATGAAATCAACCCGGGGAAAATCCGAATTCAGGCGTCTGGGATATGAGAATGCGTACTGTATGGGCAGACGCATGTCAGGAGCCCCCAGCTGCGCCTTCACGGCGCCGTCAGCATACTGGACCATTGAATGGATGACGGACTGCGGGTGCACCACCACCTGAATCCTGTCATACGGCACTCCAAACAGCCATTTGGCTTCAATGACTTCAAAACCCTTGTTCATCATTGATGCGGAATCGATGGTGATCTTTGCGCCCATGTCCCAGTTGGGATGCTTCAGCGCCTGCTCTTTGGTCACTGTCCCCAGCTGCTCCATGCTGAATGTGCGGAACGGCCCGCCCGATGCGGTCAGTATGATCTTCTCCACCGGATTGCCAGGTTCACCGCTCAGGCACTGGAATATGGCCGAATGCTCCGAATCCACCGGAAGTATGGGTGTCCGGTACCTGAGAGCCAGTGACGTGACCAGTTCACCGGCCACGACCATAGTCTCCTTATTGGCCAGGGCAATTGTCTTGCCGGCCTTTATGGCTTCAATTGTAGGACACAGCCCGGCGAATCCGACCATCGATGCCAGCACTATGTCAATGGGGGCTGCCGTTACAATCTGGCAGATGGCTTCACTCCCGGCATACACCTTTACAGGCAGTCCGGCCAGTGCATCACGCAGTTTGGGATAATGTGCCTCATTTGCAATCGCCACACAGTCAGGACGGAACCTTATGGCCTGTTCTATGAGTTTGTCCACACTGTTGTTGGCCGTAAGGGCATAGACTTCATATTCATCGGGATGGGAGGCTATGACATCAAGAGCCTGCGAACCGATTGAGCCTGTAGAACCAAGAATAGCTATCTGTTTCACTGGAACAAAATGTATTTTTCGGGATCAAGGGGCTGCCTTTGATACCAGAGTTCGAAATGAAGGTGTGCATGGTCGGACAGTTCCGATGACGCCCGTCCCACAAGGGCTACAACATCACCCTGACGCACCTTGTCGCCTGCACTCTTGAGCAGCGAATCGCAGTGCTTGTATACGGAAATGAGTTCACCGGGATGGACAATGCATATGGTATATCCCATATCGGAAGTGTACGTAGCGAAAAGAACGGTACCGTCAGTCACTGCGACCACGCTCTGGTTGGGACTGGCGGCTATATCGACACCCAGATGGGAATCCATGGTGTTGAAACTGTTCACGACCAGCCCGGCTGTGGGGCGGAACAGCGTCAAAGTCTGTACGGCCGCCTGGAGCGGCTGGGACTGCGATGTGATGTTGTAGCGTTCAGCCTCTTCATACTGACGCACGAACTCCTCCTCATTGCGGGTCTGTTCCATCAGTCCCACACTGCGCTGTCTGGTAAGCGAATCAACCGAAAAGACAGTGTCAAGACTGACATCGCCGGCCATGATGGCCTGTATGTTTGACACGTAACGGTTCTGCAGATCAACTATGTGCTCCAGAGAATCCAGGCGGATGGCCTCATCAATGACTGTCTGGCGCAGCAGGTTGTCACGGTATGTGGCTCCTTTCTGTTCGGGGCTGTTGCGGTACAGGGTTATGCCCAGCCATGCTGACAGGGCCGCTATGGCCAGGACTGCTGCAGTCAGCAGAATGTGCGACACGCGCATGACGAACACCTGACGCTGTTCGTCCTCATTGACCACAGTAAGCCTGTAACGGTATACGAACCGCTGCAGCAGACTTTTGCGTTTGGGGTTACGGTTCTTCATGTCACAGGTCAGCAAGCCCTTCAGGCAGATTCAGTTTGAGTATTGAATTCCTTTCGTCCACAGACTCAATCCAGTCAGGGTTGGCGGGAATCATACGTTCACGGTCCCCGTCACTGACCAGCAGCAGTACGTTTGCCGTGCTGTCGTCAATGTCCTTTACATGTCCCAGGCTGCCGGCAGCGCTGTCCACCACCTCCCAGTCAATGAATGTGCTCCACGCCGGAGCATCGGATTCATCCATGACCGCAAACCTGCGGGGCATGTAGACCTTCACGCCGATGAACCTTGCCGTAGCGTCAATCGTGTCCACGTCCTGGAACTTGACAAGCAGCGTGGTGGCGCTCTTTTCACGGACCGATTCAAGGAAGAAGGGCACCAGAATACCGTCCATTGAGCAGACCAGACAGTCCATGTCTTCAGTCCAGTCAAGGTCAGGTGACACGGTCACGGCCATTTCGCCGTCTATGCCGTGCGGTTTAAGCACCTTTCCTATCGCGATAACGCTGCTGCTCTCAATCATAATGTCATTCAATTCGCGTTATACGGGCACCCAGTGCGTTAAGACGGGAGTCTATGTTCTGGTATCCGCGGTCAATCTGCCCTATGTTGTCAATGCGGCTGGTACCGTTGGCGCTCATTGCTGCAATAAGCAGTGCTATGCCGGCACGGATGTCCGGAGACGACATGCGGCGCGCCTGAAGTGGAAACGCGCGGTCATGTCCTATAACCACCACGCGGTGCGGGTCGCAGAGTATCACCTGTGCGCCCATGTCTATCAGGTTGTCCACGAAGAACAGCCTGCTTTCAAACATCTTCTGATGTATGAGAACGCTGCCCTTGGCCTGGGTGGCGGTCACCAGCAGGACACTGAGCAGGTCAGGGGTCAGGCCCGGCCATGGCGCATCGGCCAGGGTCATTATGGAGCCGTCAATGAACGAATCAATCTGATAGTGGTCCTGGGCCGGAATGAACATGTCATCGCCGCGCTGTTCCATATGTATGCCCAGACGGGCGAAACTGGCCGGAATTATTCCCAGATTCTCATATGAAACGTCCTTTATGGTGATTTCACTTGAAGTCATGACGGCCATGCCTATGAAACTGCCCACCTCAATCATGTCAGGAAGGACCGTGTGGTCCGTTCCGTGCAGGGATGAAACGCCGCGGACAGTCAGCAGATTGCTTCCTATGCCGCTTATGTCAGCGCCCATGCGGACCAGCATGCGGCACAGCTGCTGCACATAAGGTTCACATGCCGCATTGTAAATTGTGGTAACGCCATCGGCCAGCACGGCTGCCATGAGTATGTTGGCGGTACCGGTCACCGATGCCTCATCAAGCAGCATGTATGTGCCGTGCAGGGCATCGGCCCTGAGTTCATAGTACCCGCGTTTTTCATTCAGAAGGAAATCAGCGCCAAGAGCCTGGAAGCCCTTTATGTGGGTATCGACACGGCGGCGGCCTATCTTGTCGCCCCCGGGTTTGCTGACGACTGCATGTCCAAGTCTGGCAAGCAGCGGACCGAGAAGCATGACCGAACCGCGCAGGCCTGCACTGCTTGTAATGAAATCCATGCTTTCGGCATAGTCGCGGTCTATGGCATCGGCCTTGAATGACCATTTGCCTGCACCCATGCCTCTTACCCGGACTCCCAGTCTGGAAAGCATGTCAATCAGGTTCCTCACATCAAGTATGTCAGGAACATTGCTGACCGTGACCTCATCGGAGGTCAGAAGTGTAGCGCAAAGCACCTGCAGAACTTCGTTCTTGGCTCCCTGCGGACAGATGACACCACTAAGACGGTGTCCCCCTTCGATGATGAATGACGGCATGGCTCAATATCTGCGTTTGTTCTTTTTCCTGTGCTGCTGGTTGCGCTGCTGCTGCGGTGCGGGGGCGAATGTGACATTCAGGTCTCCCTCGTTCAGAGTGAGCCTGCCCTTGGAATACCAGTCAATGTCAGCCGCAATACGTTCGTCACCTACCATCTCCTTGTTCCAGGTCATGAGGTCCTTCTTCATCTGTACGGCCACAAGGCGCACCAGCTGGCTGCGTTCCGGACCTTCAGGCATCGAAACGGCCACATCAAGCATTTCCGGCACTATGCGGCCATAATGGCGGAAACGGATCTCATTTCCGGGGTAGTCAATATGGTCAGGTACCTGCCTGGTCTTTTCAAGACGTGTTATCTCACAGGGGTAATCAATGTCAAGCCTGTAGTCCGACATGAAAGCAAGATGGTCCCACAACTTGTTCTTGAATTCAGGCACATCACGCAGTGTAGGGAACATGCTTCCCATAATTCCGATAATGGTGTTTGCACAGCGTTCACGCTCCTGCCTGTCTTCAATTGTCACGGCATGGTCCACCATGTCCTGTACGGCACGTCCGTATTCGGGCATGGGCAGCTTGTCTCTTTGAGTATTGTAGTTCATCAGAACGGTCTTTTGGGTTTTACAGCTACGAAATCTTTCAAATAATAGGGTTCGAAATAGGCCACGTCACAGAATTCGCCACGGTTAAAGGACTGTTCTGCAAGCGGGAACATCCATCGGGCTTCAGGATTGAGGGAATCAATGAAACGGGCGTTCTCATGGACAATGCATCCCTTGCACTTTTCCGCACCGTTGCCCATGAACCATACCGGATGTCCATCCAGGAACTCCCTGTAGGTGTCAGCGTCAACTATGTCGGCACGGATCTCCCTTACGGGGTTCAGTGCACGGTCATACACTGCACTGTAGACTTCCATGCGGCGGGCGTCGATCATGGGGCACAGAAGGGCGTCATCAGGCAGTTCCATGTTCAGCAGCGGACTTACGCACAGCAGTTTCAGGGTCGGTACCGCTATCATGGGTATCCTGCGGCCGTAACATATGCCCTTGGCCATTGAAACGCCTATCCTGAGACCGGTATATGATCCGGGGCCCTCGCTCACCGCAACCGCGTCAAGTTTCAGGCCGCGGCTGTCAGCCAGTGAAAGCGCCTCGTCGACAAGCACGCCAAGTGCGACTGAACTGTTATGGCTGGAACCATCTTCGCGGTCAAAGACCAGCTGTCCTTCATCACTTACGGCAACCGAACAACCGTCAGTTGCAGACTCAATGTGCAGAATTACACTCATCCTCCTTGTTCCAAATACTATTAACCCAGCAAATTTAATCATTTCTTTCCTTTTATTGCCTATTTTTGCGGTACCAATAGCAAATAGGGCATATGATACAGTCAATGACAGGTTACGGCAAAGCCGTGGCGGAGACAGCGAACCGCAAGATAATTGTAGAGATAAAGTCACTCAACAGCAAGGCTATGGACATCTCGACAAAAATCATGAGTGCATTCAGGGACAGGGAACTGGACATACGCTCCCGTATCACCGCAGCACTGGAACGCGGCAAGGTTGATTTCAGCCTCTACACTGACAGCCAGTCCGCTGCAACGGCCCAGAGCATTGATATCCAGGCGTTCCGGAACTACAGGGACATGTTTGAGAAAGTAGCTGAGGAAACCGGTGTCTATACCCCCGATGACATGTTCAGCCTGATACTCCGCATGCCCGATGTCATGAGCGGCAAGGAGCAGGATGAAGTCAGCGATGACGACTGGGAGGCCGTTTCCCGGGCAGTTGACGGCGCCATAGCAGCCCTGGTGGAATACCGCAAGGCTGAAGGAGCCGCCCTTGAAACGAAATTCCGTGAGAAAATATCCAACATACGCGGACTCCTGGCATCAGTCGCCCCCTATGAAACGGAGCGCGTTGCAAAAATAAAGGACCGCATACGCACTTCGCTGCAGGAGACCGTAGGCATGAGCTATGATGAAAACCGTTTCGAGCAGGAGATGATATACTACATCGAGAAGCTGGACATAAGCGAAGAGAAGCAGCGTCTTGCCAATCACCTGGACTATTTCATCAGGACTCTTGAAGACGGTCACGGCCAGGGCAAGAAACTGGGTTTCATCGCTCAGGAAATGGGACGTGAGATAAACACCCTGGGCAGCAAGAGCAACCAGGCCGAAATGCAGAACATCGTGGTCCGCATGAAGGACGAACTTGAACAGATCAAGGAACAGGTTCTGAACGTAATGTGATATGAAAGGCAGGTGTCTCATCTTTTCTGCCCCTTCGGGTTCAGGCAAGTCCACAATAGTGAACTTCCTGCTCCAGCATCCCGAACTGAAAATGGAGTTTTCAGTATCGGCCACCAGCCGTGCGCCGCGCGGCAGCGAAAGGGACGGTGTGGAATACTTTTTCCTTACAGCCAGTGAATTCCGCCGCCGCATTGAAAACGGTGATTTCCTGGAATATGAGGAAGTCTACAGCGGCTGCTACTATGGAACCCTGAAGGAACAGGTCGAAAAACGTCTTGACGCCGGCATGAACGTGGTGTTCGATGTCGATGTCAAAGGCGGCTGCAACATTAAGAAGTATTTCGGGGATGGCGCCCTCTCCATGTTCATACAGCCGCCCTCCATTGAAGAACTTGAAAGGCGTCTCATAAACCGCGGCACCGATTCTGAGGAAATGATAGCCCGGCGCGTTGCAAAGGCCGGATATGAACTCACTTTCGCCCCGCAGTTCGATGTCGTAATTGTCAATGACGTACTGGAAACCGCCCAGCAGGAGGCTCTGGATACAGTACGCCGTTTCCTGAATGTCTGAAATGAAGAGGACAGCACTTTTCGGAGGCACATTCAACCCTCTGCACAACGGCCACATGGCAATTGTGGAAAGCGTCATGAACAGCGGTCTGGCCGATGAACTGTGGCTGCTTGTCACACCGCGCAACCCATGGAAGGCAGGGCGCACGCTTCTTGACGACAGTCTCAGGCTCAAGATGGCGTCCGATGCAGTCAGCGGCATTCCGGGAGTAACTGCATCGGACTATGAATTCAGTCTGCCGGTTCCGTCATACACAGCCAATACGCTGCGCCACATCAGTGCCGACTACCCTGACCGACAGTTCATACTTACCATAGGAGCTGACAACTGGGTTGATTTTGACAAGTGGAGCCAGTGGCAGTATATCCTTGACAACTTCCCCGTCATTGTCTATCCGCGCAAGGGATATGACGCAGGTCCCATGCCCCGGGGTGTGACCATGCTGGACTGCCCGCTGGTTGAAACCAGTTCGACTGAGATTGTGCAGCTTATAAGGACAGGCATGCCCATAGACGGACTGGTCCCGGCAAGCGTTGCCAGGACCATATCGGAATTGGACCTTTACCGCTGATCATTTCTCTATCAGGGCTACGGCATGTGCCGAAATGCCCTCCTGGCGGCCGGTATAGCCCAGCCCTTCAGTCGTTGTGGCCTTTATCGAGACGCAGTCGGTGTCAACGCCCATTATTCCGGCCAGCACCTTCTGCATTAGCGGAATATGAGGATTCAGTTTGGGCTGTTCGGCACATACGGTGGCGTCAATGTTGCCTATCCTGTAACCTTTCTCCCTTATCAGTTCCACAGTCCTGGCCAGAAGTATCTTGCTGTCAATGTCCTTGTACTGCGGATCCCTGTCCGAGAAATGGAAACCTATGTCACGCAGTGCAGCGGCGCCAAGAAGCGCATCGCAGATGGCATGTATCAGCACATCGGCATCAGAATGGCCCAGCAGCCCACGGTCATGGTCAAGACGTATGCCGCCTATCCAGAGTTCGCGCCCGCATACCAGGCGGTGAACGTCAAATCCGTATCCTACCCTTATCATCGTCCGAAAACAGTCTTCAGTCCGTCCATGTCAAAGGACAGGGTGAAACGTATGGTCTGGTCCAGGGGATTGCTCTGGGCCGTTGAAAGCAGATATGCGGCATCAAGCGAGAACACGCTCATTCTGAATCCGGCACCGACAGTCCAGTACTTGCGGTTGCCCTTGTATTCGTTCTCGTAATGGTAGCCTCCGCGCAGGAAGAACTGGTTGTTGTAGTTGTACTCCAGTCCCAGGCCCCAGTATATTTCACGCAGTTCCTCCTCAAGGCCGCCGGGTGCGTCACTGAAGGACTTGAACATGCCTGCAACAGGCGACATTTCGTTGTAGCCCGTTTCAGCCAGCCACTGTACGTAGTCCGATGTGTAACTCAAATCCGAAGGACTGACATCGGGGTTCATCTCCTCCATGAACTGGCTGTATGTAGGTCTGGTGGGAACCATCAGCTTGTTGGCATCGGCATTAATTGAAATTGAATTGTACCCGTCAATGGGAATGAGCAGCGAAGCACCCAGCCGCAGGTTGGTAGGTATGAATTCATTTGTCTGGCCTCCGTCATAGGATATCTTGCTGCCTATATTCGATGCGTTCAGGCCCAGGCCCAGAAGGCAGTCCCTGCGCCCCAGCCCGATGTAGTTCTGGTAGAACATGGAGATGTCTGCCGAAAAGGCCTTGCCGGGATTCACGTCATCAGAATAGTTGTACTGCAGGTCGGAATAGATGAAACGCATGCCCACTGCAGCTGAAAACGTTTCGGACAGCTTGCGCGAATAGTCAAAGTCCAGCGCCATCTCATACGGACGTATTATCACTTCCGATTCACCTGATATTGCAATCACGTCACCAAGTGAGAAATATGTGAGCGAACCGCTCAGGGCGGAATAGTCGTCAAGTTTGTAGTAGCCCACCAGATTGGCCAGGTCAATGTCTGACACAAGCTGTCTCAACCAAGGCGTGTAGCATAGCGAGACACCTGCCATGCTGCCTGCAAACGGATATTTTGAGGGGTTCCAGTACTGGCTGTTAACATCAAAATATGGGTCAGTGGCACAACCCACGTCGCCCATTGCTCCGGCCCTTGAGTCAGGGGCTATGGACAGCGATGTCACACCGGTATACACCGGATTGAACATCTCCTTCTGCGCTGAAACGCCTGCCGGGAGCAGCAGAATGCACGCCGCCAGCGCCAGTCTCGAAACATGTTGTATCTTCATCATACGGATAAAACTGCAAAATTGCCAAAATATTGTGTCATCGGCCTGTTACAATCAGTTTGCCGCTTTCGGAACGGGCAGTGCCACCGTCAGAGCCTACTGTAGCATAGAATATGTACACACCCGGCTGCATACGGTGCCCGCTGCTGCCTGTCAGGTTCCAGTATATCTGGCTTATACCCGAATCCGATGTGGCATCAGTGCTGCCGGTCCACTGGAGCACGCCCCTTGTGTCATATACATGGACCGCCACCTGAGCGCCCTGCCCGGGACGGTCATGCTGGACAAGGAAGGTGGTGCCTTCAGTAGCGGGGTTGTCAGTCGCCTCAACGGAAAGCCTTGCCGGAAGTCCGTCCACAACCGTGAATTCCAGATATCTGGTGGTCGAATTGTTCTTCACGTCCCACGCGCGCAACATCATGGTGTGCTTTCCTTCAGGCAGCGAGGGAATGCTGAACACCACACGCCCGCCGGTATAGTCTCCGGGGGTCTGGGTGAAGCAGCTGTTCAGCACATATGTGAAGTTCGGATCATTGTCTATGACCAGAAGTATGTCATGCCCCAGTCCTATGCCCGATGTGTTCAAGCCTGAATCGTCATGAAGGTCAGCAATGAGCAGGGGCGAGGAGTTCACCTTTCCGCCGTACTGGAATAAAGGCGTGTTCAGGTAGAACTGCATGTCGGGCCCTGTGGAATCAGTGGCTGATGACGGATCGGTGCCGCCTACCGTAAAGTTGCTGTACGTCCCGTTGGCAGTCATCGTACGGTCCTGTGTGCATGCGAAAAGGCTTATCCTGCCTGTCCCGAAAGAATAGCCAATATCCATTGGAACAGGGAACGAGAAACTGAATGATCCGTTCCTCACTGAATCGGAACCGCTGTACAGCACACGGTCACGGCAGTCGTATTCAAAGGGGGCATCGGCACTGCCTGCATTGTCAAAAGTGACGACATGCCTTTCAGCGTCAAACACTGTGGCTGACAGCAGGCCCCTGAATTCCGGTACCGGAATACCGTCACACTCTATATGGCCTGACACGGTAATTACGGCGCCTGCCATGGCGGCGTTGGCAGTGTCTGCTGCAGCATGGTGGGCGAACGAATCCACAACCGCAGTCAGCCGGGCCATATCAAGTTTCAGCGCAGGGTCACCCAGCAGGACGAAATGTATCTTGTTCTCGGACATGTCCGACATGCCGCTGTCCGGAGTGACCAGAGTGTTCTTGGCCAGGCGCAGCGCATCGCCCACAGCATATCGGCCTACGGCGGAATCGCCTGCAAGCACATATTTCGAGAAACTCATGTTCATGAGTCTGTTCAGGCTTGCATATACGGTCCTTGTCGTTGACAGCATTCCTATGGCACCGCCCTGCGGATTGAGCATGAGATTGCGTCCTATACATTCCACCGATGCGTCAAACGGCGCTATGTCACATGATGCCGTAATCCAGAACGGCAGACGCAGCGACTTCAGGGCTGCCATATCGGCCTTGTTCAGTACCAGTTCATGTGACAGTACCTCCGTACTGCCGTGACCCGAATAGTTGACAATAAGAGCGCCCCGGTCAAGTTCATCCAGCAGCGCGCGGCGCACTGACGGATAGCTGTTACCCGCAGCTGACACCTCCATACGGTACGAATCCCAGTAGATTTTTCTCAGATCCATATCCGGAGCACATCCGGCATACACTCCGGCAACGTCATCGGCATCGGTCATATGGCGGTTGTTGTCACCGTCATCGCCCAGAACCAGGATGCGGTTCTGCCAGGCGCCGCGGTTGTCACCTTTCATGTAGGAAACCAGTTTGTCCACACATTCCACGGCCTGTCTCTCAGTCACCACGGGAAGGCGCCCCACGCCCAGATCGACCTTCTCCTTGAGCGGCTGCCGGCCTTCGGTGTCATCAAGAAGGCCGAAATAGTCCTCCATGACATATGACGCGGTTTCGCTCACGGAATTGTAAGACTCATAGCATAAAAGATAATCGTCAGGACTGTTTCCCACCCAGTCGGAAACGTGCATGCGGTTATCCCATGCGCCGTCACCCATGAGCAGCAGATAACGCGGGCCGCCTGCTGCTCCGCCACGGTCATAGAGCATCTTCATGAAGCGGCGTATTGCTGTCGCATCAGGCGTCCCTGACGAGAATTCGTTGTATATGGCATCGGCCTTTGTCACGAATACGGAAATGCCGTCAATTTCACGGTGGGCAGCGGCCAGACGTCCGGCCTGGGCGGCAAGTTTTCCTGATGCGGGCACTACAATCACCATGTCAATGCTGTCCAGCGCATGCAGGTTCTGGCTTTCCACCTGCCCCACATATTCAGGTTCGGGGAAAACGGCACGTGTATCGACTGCCATCAGGCGGTCTGAAGACAGGTAATCAGCAGCCAGCGTCAGCGTGCGTCCGCCGGAATATGATGACGGAACAATGTTGGTCCTTCCATCCTGTGACATTTTCCATATCTGAACGTCAGGCGTTGAGGAATCAATGCTGAAACTTATGTTGTTCATGTCAGATTCCACGCGGAAAAGCGTGCTGGAACCGTACAGGGCAAGCTTGCGTTGGAAATTGAGACGTATGTAGTCCAGGTGGGCCGATGTTCCGGACGGTCTGTCATGAAGTATGCGCAGACGGCTGTCTGAAGAAAAAGCGCCCGTGCAGAGAAACTCCGTTTCCATGACCGATGCCTCATCTAGACCTGATTTTGCCGGAATGTCAGCCTGATGCACGTCACGGCCGTCAACTGACACTGTCAGCCTGCTGGCCTGGGTACACGCCGATGAAAAGGTCAGTGACACCAGGACGCTGTCAGGGATTATGCCCGGAAGCGACAGCTGATATGTACGCCCCGCACCGTTGGCGTAGTCATATGATTCAAAGAACCGGCATCCGGAACGGTACCAGCTGAACTCATCGGGATCATATGCATAATAGTCAGGGAAACGGTTCACGACATGTCCGGTCACCGTATCGGACTCTTCAACGCCGGGTGTGGCGGCCGCTCCGGGCGCGCTGTCGGTCAGGAAATAATACCCCCAGTCCGAATAGGTGTTCACACGGTGCTCATATACGCCCGACGCAGTACGGGTCCAGCTGACCGGCCCCTGAGCATAGAACAGGCGGTAACCGTCAAACTGCATGAGCGGCTGTTCGGGAAGGTCATCCTGAAGGTCCCTGATGTCCTGTTCAGGCAGCACCGCGCCGCCATATCCGAAAAGACGGACCTTTTCCGGATTCTGGAACCCGGCGGATTTCAGGAACTTGTCAGTAAGTCTGTATATTCCGGTCTCAGGAATGCGTATCTTCACCCACCTGCCTTCACTCAGGACTGATTCACGTGTGTATGCGGAAGGCACGGCGGCACCGGCAAGCGGGCGAACAGTCTTCCTTACAACAGGCTTGTATGATGCCACCTTGAACACCTGTCCGCCACGTTTCAGGAGAGGGACAAACCCCACGTCAAGCGTTGCATTGCCCTTTGAAACACCCACAAACGATTCCACACGGGGCCATGAGGGCACATCCTCACGGTTTATTCCCCATCGGACCATATCTTCTTCAGTAACAGGGACAAGTTCAGGGAATTCTATGTCTGCAGAATACAGCGTATCGGCATAACTGCCGTGAAGGGGAATCTGCAGCCCCACATATGGAACTGTCGGATCAGCGGCAAAGACATCCAGACGGCTGTCCACGAAAATGCCGTCCTGCGCAGTTGCACGTGGGACACTGCACAGGAGAAGAAACAAAGCTGTCAGCGTCTTTCCTTTCACCTATCTGATATGAAAATCCAATACGTTCTCACCCTCCAGGAAACCCTGCAGATGCTGCCCTATGCTTACCGGCCCCACCCCTGCGGGCGTTCCCGTGAATATCAGGTCTCCGGTCTTGAGCGTACAGAACGAACTTACGTATTCAATAATCCGGCCCACGGTGAAAATCATGTCACCCGTATAGCCGTCCTGAACTCTCTGTCCGTCAATGTCAAGGCCGAAATGCAGGTTCTGCAGTTCTCCAACCTTTTCCTTCGGAACCCAGTCTCCTATCACCGCTGACTGGTCAAAACCCTTGCACAGTTCCCAGGGCAGCCCTTTCCGGCGCAGATCATTCTGCATTTCACGCGCCGTGAAATCTATTCCCAGCGTGACGGCATCCCAGTAACGGTCCGCAAAGCGTGCCCCTATGCTCTTGCCCAGGCGGTCAATCCTCACCACCAGTTCCGTTTCATACTCTATCCGGCCCATATGGTCAGGCAGAAAGAACGGTTTCCGGTTCCTCAGAATTGAAGAGTCAGGCTTCATGAAAATGACCGGGCTCTCCGGTTTCAATAACGTTTCACCCAGTTCTTTATTGTGCCTGGGATAGTTCATTCCAACACAGATGATCTTCATACTGGCAAAGTTAGCAATGAAAAAAATAAGTTGGTATCTTTGGTGGAAATATTGATTCTGACTATGGGAAAGAAAGACAACGACTGGAAAGACCGCCTGGGAGTCATGTACTCCACCAATCCTGATTTCAACTATCAGACCCCTGATGACGAGCCTCAGGCCGCAACGCTTCCACCCCGGCAGCAGAAACTGCGGCTGCGGATTGAAAGGAACGGCCGCGGCGGCAAGACCGCAACCGTCATTTCCGGCTTTCAGGGTTCACAGGCCGATGCCGATGCGCTGGCCCGCACCCTGAAGACATACTGCGGCTGCGGCGGAACGGCCAAAGACGGCGAGATAATAATACAAGGCGATTTCCGCGAAAAGATTCTTGCAAAACTCAAGGAACTGGGATACACCGGGGCCAAATGAACGCGATATCCTTCAAAAAAGAAAGGGCGGCCGGATGGTCGCCCTTTCTTATATGTCCGATATCGTATTATTCAGACTTCAGTGTGAATCTGCGGAAACCGATTACATCAAGCTCCTTGTCATAAGACTTGACATATTCGTTGATGGTCTGCTTGCCGTCACCGAAAGCATAAGTCTGGTTTACAAGGCAGCTTTCCTTGAAGAACTTGTTCATGCGGCCTTCAGCAATCTTTTCAACCATAGCAGCCGGCATGTTTGCAGCCTTCTCAGCAGCAACCTTCTCCTTGAGAGCACGGATCTCATCGGCCTGAGCCTCAGTGATCTCACCCTTCATGATACCTTCCTTGATGTGGTCCTCATTCTCTGAAATGTAGAGATTGAAACCGGCCTTGCGCAGAGCAGCTTCAACAGCCTTGCTCACCTGCTCCTCCTTGGTCTTCTCAACAGCGACCTTCATCTCATTGGCCTTAATCTCCTCAGGAACCTCGGACTCGTTAAGGGCAACAGGATTCTGCACTGCAACCTGCAGAGCAACCTCATGGATATATTCCTTATTCTCAACCTCCTTGTTGAATGATACCAGCACGCAGAGGAAATTCTTGCCCTGGTGGTTGTATGAAGCAATTTCCGGAGCCTCAATCCAGTTGTAGCCGTCAAGTTCAAGCTTTTCGCCTACAATACCGGTGCGCTCAAGAACTATGTCAGCAACGGTCTTGCCTTCAAAAGGCAGAGCCTTGACTTCGTCCAGAGACTTTGCCCTGGCAGCAACTGCTGCATCAAGGATTGACTGGGTCAGAGCAACGAAATCCTTGTTGTTGGCAACAAAGTCGGTTTCGCACTTCAGAGCAATCATGGCACCGAAGTTTCCGTCAACCTTGACGAGAACGCAACCTTCAGAAGCCTCGCGGTCTGAACGCTTCTGAGCGACTGCCAGACCCTTCTTGCGGATGATTTCAACTGCCTTTTCAAAATCGCCTTCAGCCTCGGTAAGAGCCTTCTTGCAATCTGACATACCGGCACCGGTCTTGGTGCGCAGGTTCTTAATATCTTCAAGTGTTACAGCCATTT
>JAKSIS010000039.1 GCA_024398665.1 Bacteroidaceae bacterium | reverse complement strand
AGCCAGTACTTGCGCATGTTACGAAAGGCTATTTTGAGGTAATGTCCGAACATGACTTTGTGCTTTGTCTGTTTTTACACAAAATTATCATGATGCCGTCCGCCGCTGCAAACAAAAATGCGGAAATCGTACTTTTTACCCGAAAATCGTCCAATTTTTTGACACTTTCCGTATACGGTTGTGTATGACGGCCTTTCCGGCTACCATTTACACAGTGACTCGTAGTTCTTGAGGCTGCCTGTTTTTGTGAGCTGTTTCCAGAGTTTCCGGGGAATTGTGTTTTCAAGGGGCTGCCAGAATGCCTGCATCCGGGACAGGATCTGGCTGTCGCCCTGCAGTGTCAGTCTGGCATGGCTGAACACCTGGCCGTGGATTTGCCAGACAAGGCTTTCCACACGCTGCTGCGGCCAGGTGGTACCGGAGCGGTATTCGGCGGCAAGGCACGGGCGTGCCAGCAGTCCGTGTCCTATCATAACGCCTGCTACCGATGGAAAACGGCTTTCAATGTCCCTGATGTCCTGAACGCTTGAAATGGCGCCGTTGTAGATTACTGGATTGGCGGACTGTTCCAGAAATGCCTGGAAGGCGTCATACTGAGGCTCACCACGATACATCTGCCTGGCAGTGCGGGCATGGACGGTGATGTGGGCCAGGGGAGTGCCGTTGAGTATTGGCAGCAGTGCCAGACATTCGTCAGGCGAAAGCATTCCAAGACGCATCTTTACGGAGTACGATGTCTCCGTACGGGCTTTGACCGCGTCCATCAGTGAGGCCACCTTGTCGGGGCAGGGCAGCAGGCCGGCTCCGCGTCCGTGGTTCATCTGGGGCGGGTGGGGGCAGCCCATGTTGATGTCAATGCGTGAGAAGCCGCGTTCGCAGACAATGTCACTCAGGCGGTTCAGTTCATCGGCCCCACTGACAATAATCTGCGGAACAACATTGCTGTCATTTTCAATTTCCCGCAGGTCACGCCCGCGGACCTGTCCCTTTTCAATGCGTATGAACGGTGAAAAATAGCAGTCAATCCCGCCTGCCAGCCGGGCGTGGACACTGCGGTAAACCGCATCGGTATAGCCCTGCATGGGCGCCATCATTATCTGCATATCGAGGCGAAAATACAATTTTTGCTTGTATTTCCTGACGTTCCTACTTAAAACAAAACAATTATTTGAAATGCAAAATTATAATGTGTAATACTTTTGAAAAACAGAATATTGTCATACATTTGCAAAAAATATGTACATATCATGAAAATAGTATCTCACAGGAAACTGAAGGAATTCTACGAATCTGTCGGGAATGAGGACGCTAAAGTACCTTTGGAAAGATGGTATGAAATAACAGAGAATGCCAGTTGGCATAACTTTCCGGAACTGAGGCAGGATTTCCCATCAGCCGATTATGTTGGGAACCAGCATTATGTCTTCAACATTTCGGGAAACAAGTTCAGGCTTGTAGTGGTCGTTAAATTCATGATGGGATATGTATTTGTCCGATGGGTCGGGCGCCATAGCGAATACGATAGGATTGACTGTAAAAACATCTGAGATTATGACAAAGATAACAAAGGAACAGTACGAATATGCGCAGAACAGGATTGAAGAACTTCTGCCCATTGTTGACGGCAATGATCTGAAGGACAGGAATGTCATTGAACTGTCCATGCTTTCAGATGTGGTGATAGAGTATGAGAAAGAGTATTATCCCATTGAGAAACCATCAGTTCATGAACTTATTGCTGATGCTCTGCGGGAAAAGTCCATGACCCAGAAACAGCTCTCCCAGCAGATTGGTGTGAGCCAGTCCAGAATCAGTGATTACGTTTCCGGTCGTGCGGTACCTACCCTGAAGATAGCGGGGCAGCTGTGTCTTGCTCTAGACATACAGCCAGCGGCAATGCTGGGACTCTGAAAAGAAGACAGGCTGTCAACCGCTTCAGAACGCCCAGTTTATTTTCAAACCCGCTGAAAAGGTCATCAGACTCTCATACATGTCCTTTTCCAAGGATTCATGTACGGTGATGTTTTCGTAGATAAAGTCATAACCTGTAAGCACTCCGCTTGTCAGTGAAAGCTGAAGCGATGCAGACAGGTTCCTGCCCATTGTCATGCCGTATTCCAAGTCAATGGACTCACCCAAAGTCTTTCCTTTCAACTTAACCTTTTCATCAAGAATGCCTGCCTTGTCCGTGTATGACATGTATCCCAAACCGAAATTGCAGTTGAATATGCTTTTCCCGTCAGCGGAAATGCTCTGTATGGAACAGATCGGTCCAGTAAAACGGATGGTTATGTTATCGGACATTTTTCCGTAGGCCGTTGTCCCGCTGGCTGATGTCATATAACCTGTTCCGCTGGCTGATGCCTTATAACCTGAATGCTTCAATCCTACACCCACTGATTCCGATATGAAATAACATGCGCTCATGTCATAAGAAAGACCGTTTTTCAGCTGCTTGAGATAATCATGGGCGGCGGCATCGCCTCCGTCTGCAATACGTCCCAGACGCCGGCCGTATCCTATTCCGGCCGATACTTTCCAATGCTGCAGCTCATGGACGTCCTGTACCGTTGCCACGCTGCTGGAAATGCTCTGGAATTGTTTTTCGCCTTCATTTGCCGGCACAAGTTCCAAGACCGGTCTGCCTGCAAGCATGCCTGTGCTGACAGAGCACCTTATATAATAGTCCCGGCCCTGTTCCACTTCAATCGGAAGAAAAGTCTTCTTTTCTGTCATGGCGCTGATAAGATAATGTCCCGATTTGTCAATTCTGTATTCAGCCCTGCTGTCATATGTGGCCGTGTATACATCAACGTTGTCAACGCTCACGTTGTAATTGGCAAGGTTGAATCCGGCCGGCCGGTAGAAATGGAGCATGGCGTAGTCCGGATGGCTGCTTGCCGGTACGGCATAAGATCCTGATGACAAGGCCGATGTGTCGCTGACACTGTAAACTGTGGCGTTCAGGCGGTGAATGGTGCTTCTTAAGTCAGGATACTGGTGTTCGGTAATTTTGAGCACATTGCCACCGGCAACACCGGCCTCAATCATGGCAAGGTCAAGCACCTTCTCATAAGTGCCGTTTTTGGCCAGCGTGAATCCGGAATCGCTGATACGTACGGTGCCAAGTTCTTTGGCATCATCCGGCAGAACGTCACCTGCTTCCAGGACTTTCACCTCCTTGTAATCTGACAGCGGCAGGAGGTCATATTGAAGTTGCGTGGCCACCCTGGGCGAACAGCCGGACAGGATGACTGATGCCAGCAGGCATATTGAGGATACAGTTCTGTTCATATGGGATCAGTATTTGAAAGTGCCGAATTCGCTGTTGATTGTCAGATGCGTGTGGTCCGATGCCTCGATGCGGCCTATGATCTGAGCCGGTATGCCGAAGCTTTCGCTGATGTCAATTACCTGCTGTGCATACTCCTCAGGCAGATAAACCTCGAAGCGGTGGCCGCTGTTGAAGACCTTGTACATTTCCTTCCAGTCGGTGCCGCTCTGCTGCTGGATTGTGCGGAACAGAGGCGGAACCGGGAACAGGTTGTCCTTGATGACGTGGACGTTCTCCACAAAGTGCAGAATCTTGGTCTGGGCGCCGCCTGAGCAGTGTATCATGCCGTGAATCTTGGGACGCAGGGCATCGAGCAGCTTCTTTACGACAGGAGCGTAGGTGCGGGTGGGGGACAGGACCAGCTTGCCGGCGTCAATGGGTGACCCTTCAACGCTGTCAGTCAGTTTCAGACCGCCGGAATAGACCAGGTCCTCAGGTACAGCGTGGTCATATGTTTCGGGATATTTTTCTGCAACATCCTTGCAGAACACGTCATGGCGGGCGCTGGTCAGACCGTTGCTGCCCATGCCGCCGTTGTATTCCTTTTCATATATGGCCTGGCCGTATGATGCAAGACCTACGATGACGTCACCCGGACGTATGTTGCCGTTGTCAATGACATCACTCCTCTTCATGCGGCAGGTTACGGTACTGTCAACGATAATGGTGCGTACCAGGTCGCCTACATCGGCCGTTTCGCCGCCTGTTGCGTATGCGCCTACGCCCATTTCACGCAGTTCGGAGAGCAGTTCATCGGTCCCGTTTATTATGGCGCTGATTACTTCACCGGGAACAAGGTTCTTGTTGCGGCCTATGGTTGAACTTACCAGAATTCCGTCAACGGCACCCACGCACAGCAGGTCGTCTATGTTCATGATCAGGGCGTCCTGTGCAATGCCTTTCCAGACTGACAGGTCACCGGTCTCCTTCCAGTACGCGTATGCCAGTGACGACTTCGTGCCGGCACCGTCAGCATGCATTATGTTGCAGTATTCGGGATCACCGCCCAGAATGTCGGGGATGATCTTGCAGAATGCCTTGGGGAATATACCCTTGTCTATGTTCTTGATTGCGTTGTGCACGTCCTCCTTTGAGGCCGATACGCCGCGAAGCATGTAACGTTCGTTCATCAGAATTCTACTTTAGGTGCTTTTTCACTTCCTTCTTCAGCCTCAAAATATGGCTTCTTTTCAAAGTCTCTCATGCCTGCAATTATGCTGTTGGGGAATTTCCTGATGTAGGTGTTGTATTTCTTTGCGGCCTCGTTGAAATTGCGGCGCTCAACGTTGATGCGGTTCTCTGTGCCTTCCAACTGTGACTGCAGTTCAAGGAAATTCTGGTTGGCCTTCAGGTCAGGATAGGATTCGCCTATTGCGATGAGTCTTCCCAGTGCTCCGCCAACCTGGTTCTGGGCTTCCTGGTAAGCCTTCAGTTCTTCAGCCGTCATGCTTTCGGCATTTACCGATATGCTTGTTGCCTTGGCACGGGCCTCGGTGACATCCTGAAGAGTCTTGGATTCGTGCTCGGCATAACCCTTGACCGTTGCAACCAGGTTCGGGATAAGGTCAGCACGGCGCTGGTATGCGTTCTCGACATTGCTCCATGCTTCAGTTACGCCTTCTTCCATGGAAACCATGCTGTTGTTCAGTTTAATACCCCAGATGACCAGCACTGCAATGGCGGCCACGATGATGATACCTGTCTTCTTCATATTCTTTCTGTTTGTGTTTGTTGTCAATTGATATGCGGGACGTTTCAGAACCGTGATCCGGCGCCTCCGCCACCGAAATGTCCTCCGCCGTAATGTCCTCCGATATGGCCTGACCCGCCACCGATTCCGCCAACCATTCCGCCCGGCATGCCTCCGGAATTCGATCCGTTGTTTTCATACTCCTGTTCGGTGCGTGTCAGCTGGTGGTGACAGTTGCTGCACTCATAGAACGATGAATAATACCGTATTCCGTTCTTCCGGTACATGAACACCCTGTTCTTCCTTTCAAGTTTTGTCTTGCGGCAGTTGGGACAGCGGTGTTTTGAACGCCAAGTGAGCCATGCCACAAGTGACGGGCAGCCTAAAAAAAGAAGGACAAGCGTCAGAATTCCGGCATCATCCTGACTGCTGTCATCATACTGCGAACCAATGGCATTCTCAGGGTCAAGCAGCACGCGTTCTACTGCCATGGCGCCTTCTGTCATGCCTTTGTCCCAGTCGTCATTCCTGAAATGCGGATTCATGTACTGTTCCTGGATGCGGCGGCACAGGGCGTCGGGCAGCAGTCCTTCAACTCCGTACCCTGTCGCGAACTGGATGCAGCGTTCTGAAGTGCACAGCAGTATGACCAGTCCGTTGTCCGATGTCGACGTACCCACGCCGTTCTTTTCGCCAAGCTGGTGCGCAAATTCAAAACAGTCATTCGGTTCTATTTCCGATACTACCGCAATAAGTGCCTGTATGCCTGTGCTGTCCTCAACGTTGCGCATCATGGCATCGATGCGGTCAGTGGCGTCCTGTGACAGTATTCCTTCCGGATTGCAGACATAACGTTCCCTGTCAGCAAGATGCGCTACAGGAATGCTTTCCGGTGTCCAGACCTTTGCACTGATTCCGATGGTCAGCAGCAGGCATGAAAGGAATGTTACTACAGTTTTCTTCATTTGTCGGAATTCCAGATTTCCCAGCTTGCCTTTGCCTGAAGTTCGAACATGTCCTGTCCGCCGGCCACCGCAGCTCCGTGTCCGCGGCCCTTCTTCATGAACAGCGTTTCTTCAGGATTGTAAATCACATCGAACAGCAGGTGGGCTTCAGAAAGGAAAGTGTAGGGTATGTCAGGGCACTGGTCTGCAGTGTCGGGCATGCCTAGCGGAGTGCAGTTCACAATAATGGTGTATTCCTCCATCATTGACGGTGACAGTTCGTAGTAGCCAAGAACATCGAATGAACTGCTGCGTGAAACGAAACGGCTTTCCACCCCCATGCTGTCAAACGCATACCTGACTGCCTTGGCAACACCTCCGGTACCAAGTATCAGGGCCTTGCGCCTGTCACCTATATGCTCCTTTATGGATTCCATGAATCCGATGCAGTCGGTGTTGTATCCTTTCAGCGTGACGCTGCCGTTGCCGCTGCGCATGACCTTTACCGTGTTCACTGCACCTATTTCCTTTGCCGCATCATCCATGCTGTCAAGCAGCGGAATGATGGCTTCCTTGTACGGCATGGTGACATTGAAGCCGCAAAGCTTCGGGTTGTCCTTGACCAGATCATTTACCTGGTCTATGCTTTCCAGTTCGAAGTTGGCGTAGTCAGCGCTGATGTGCAGTCCGCGGAACATGTTTTTGAACAGCACCATGGATTTTGAATGGCCCAGAGGCTTGCCTATCAGGCCGAACATGCGTTCAACCCTTTTCGGTGCGGCTGGCTGTGGACGCGCAGGCGCCGGTTCAGGGGCCGGGGCCGGTTCGGGTACGGTTTCCTCTCCGGTACCGGATGTGTCAAAATCAGCGGCATCGGACCCTTCAGGATAGTCCAGTTTCCTGGATATGGCCCTGATGATCCCCAGCAGCACAATGACGAATATAAGGAATCCGACAAGCATATTCCCCTGCGTTTATCTGGTCTTGAGCCAGTTTGTCACGTTCTTTTCAATGCGTCCTGCAAGATTGTCGGCGCTTTCCTTGATGAACTTTTCGCCTACAATGTGTTCGTAGAGTTCAATGTAGCGGTCTGCCACGCTTTCAGCATAAGCGTCAGTAATTTCAGGCATGACCTGACCGGGCTGGTTCATGAAACCGCGCTCAATGAGCCACTGGCGCACGAATTCCTTGGACAGCTGCTTCTGGGGCTCACCCTTCTCGAACTTTTCCTGATAGCCGTCAGCATAGAAGTAGCGTGATGAGTCCGGAGTGTGGATTTCGTCAATCAGGTAAACCTTGCCGTCGCGCTTGCCGAACTCATACTTGGTGTCCACCAGGATGAGTCCCTTTTCTGCTGCAATCTCTGTGCCGCGCTGGAAAAGGGCACGGGTGTACTTCTCCATTGTCTCATAGTCTTCACGGCTTACCAGACCCTGGGCAATGATTTCTTCCTTTGAAATGTTCTCGTCATGTCCCTCATCGGCCTTGGTGGTGGGGGTGATGAGCGGCTGGGGGAACTTCTGGTTTTCCTTCATGCCGTCCGGCAGAATGTTGCCGCACAGGTTGCGGTTGCCGTCGCGGTACTCACGCCATGCTGATCCGGTCAGGTAGCCGCGTATGATCATTTCAACGCGGAAACCTTCACACTTCAGGCCCACTGTGACCATGGGGTCCGGGGTGGCAAGCTTCCAGTTGGGGCATATGTCCTTTGTGGCGTCAAGGAACTTGGCGGCAATCTGGTTCAGGACCTGTCCCTTGAATGGGATACCCTTGGGGAGAATGACGTCAAAGGCCGATATGCGGTCAGTGGCGACCATGACCATGAGGTCATCATCAATGTTGTACACGTCACGGACCTTGCCGTGGTAAACGCTTTTCTGTCCCTTGAACTGGAAGTCAGTTCCTGTCAGTGCTTTGCTCATTGCTATTGTGTTTAAGAGTTCTTTTCTGCTGCTTGTGTGTCTCGTCATACCTGTCATAGGCGTCGACAATGCGCGTGACAAGCTTGTGGCGGACAATGTCCTTCTTTGTCATGCGTATTATTTCCAGCCCTTCAACCCCGTCCAGAACATCAAGCGCCTGTACCAGACCGGATATCTGTGTGGGCGGCAGGTCAATCTGCGTGAGGTCACCGGTTACAATCATCTTGGTGTTCCAGCCCATGCGGGTAAGGAACATCTTGATCTGCTGCGGGGTGGTGTTCTGGGCTTCGTCCAGAATGACAACGGCGTCGTTCAGCGTACGTCCGCGCATGAATGCCAGCGGCGCAATCTGGATTATGTTGAAATCCATGTATTCCTTCAGCTTGGCGGTTGGAATCATGTCCTGCAGGGCATCATACAGCGGCTGCAGGAACGGGTCAATCTTTTCGCGCATGTCACCCGGAAGGAACCCCAGCTTTTCACCGGCTTCCACCGCCGGACGGCACAGGACAATACGTTTGACCTCCTTGTTCTTAAGCGCGCGCACAGCCAGCGCTATGGCCGTATATGTCTTTCCTGAACCTGCCGGACCTATTGCGAACAGCATGTCATGGCTGGCGTAGCAGTCAACCAGCCTCTTCTGGTTCTCGCTGCGTGGCATTATGGGACGGCCTGTTACGCCGAACAGTATCACGTCTGACGGTTTGCTGCCTTTGGGATCCTGTCCGCTGACTATGTCAACTATGATTTCCTCGCTGAGAGCGTTGTATTCGCTGCAGTACTTTTCAAGTTTGAGTACGGTCTGGTGGAAACGCTCTATCTCATCATCGTCACCCATTACCTTGATGACACCGCCGCGTGCCACAATGCGCAGTTTGGGGAACAATGCCTTGATAAGGTGCATGTTGGCATTGTTGACTCCGTAAAAAATGGCGGGGTCGGCGCTGTCCAGAACCAGGTGCTTCTCTATCATAGCGCGAAAT
Source organism: Bacteroidaceae bacterium (assembly GCA_024398665.1). Taxonomy (GTDB): domain Bacteria; phylum Bacteroidota; class Bacteroidia; order Bacteroidales; family Bacteroidaceae; genus Colenecus. The sequence continues at coordinate 14,067 of JAKSIS010000039.1, read as the reverse complement.
TACTCATTTCCTGCGTAACGGCTCGTGCGCGCGTCATTATTTTATCAACATATTTTTTTTTCAAAAAAACGCTTCCGCAATACCGCAGAATCAAATTTGTAGTTACATTTGCGGACAACATATTTTAACCGTTCAAAAATCATTTTATGAATCTTTTTGTAAGTAATCTGAGTTTCCGCATGCAGGAATCAGAATTGGCGGATGTTTTCAGCCAGTTTGGTGAAGTTTCATCCGCAAGAATAATCACAGACCGTGAAACCCACCGTTCACGCGGTTTCGGTTTCGTTGAAATGCCTGATGATGAGGCCGCCAAGGCTGCAATCGAGGCTCTCAACGGAAAGGAAGTGGCAGGCCGTGAGATAGCTGTCCGCGTCAGTGAAGACCGTCCGTGTCCCGAACGTCCCCGCCGCTACTGACCTTTTGGCTGTGATAGAATGAAAGATGGGGTGTCCTCTGTCAGGGCACCCCATCTCTTTTTATCCGATGTGATTTCACTGGCCTATAAGATGTGCCACATTCGATGCGAAAAGCCTGACTGCGATAGCCAGCAGAATGATTCCGAAGAACTTGCGCAGGAAATAGACTATTCCCTGACCGAAGATCTTTTCAATGGAATCAATGTATCGCAGTACTATGTATACGAACACAATGTTCAGCACCAGCGCTATCATTATGTTTATGGCGGCGTATTCAGCCTTCAGCGACAGCACCGTTGTGAATGATCCGGCGCCTACAATCAGCGGGAATACCAGCGGCACAATGCTGGACATGCCTTTGGGGCTGTCATCGTACTTGAAGATTGAAATGTTGAATATCATTTCGAATCCGATGGCGAATATGATTATCGAGCCGGCAACGGCGAATGACTGTATGTCCACTCCGAACAGCGCCAGCAGACCGTCACCCAGAAAGTATATGCTTACCAGCAGTACAAGCGAAATGACAGATACTTTCATGGCTGGAACCTTTTCTGTCTTATGCTGCAGGTCAATGATTATTGGAATTGATCCCACAATGTCTATGATGGCGAACATGACCATGAACGCACCTGCAATTTCCTTGATGTCGAACCCCATAATCCTTAGTTTTTGTTTTGCGTCGCAAAGATAGTTCAATGGCACAAATGTTGATGTATATTTTTGGTATTTTCGTACAAAAAAAAGGACCCCGGAAGTCTTCCACACGACTTCCGGGGTTATTGTCACTTGCCGTTCGTGCTTTTACTCGCACACCGGGCGTATGGTGTAGCCGTTGCAGCGTTCGTCGTGGTCAACGCTTATGAAACCCTTGTCAAACCGCAGCATTGATGCCCATGATTCGGTGGACAGGGTGCTGCCCCAGTAGCGGCCCTCGCCGCCGTCAGGCAGGTATGTGTCGTTCTGGTACACGTTGGAACCTGCTCCGGGCAGGAATATGCTGTTGGAGTTGGTCCTGCTTGCAACCTTGTATCCGTTCACACCGTTCACTGACGTCCATGTCCAGGTGCATTCCTCCTTCAGTTCCTTCAGTTCAGCCTGTGTGGGCATGCGCCAGTCACCGCTCCACAGCACGGAGGCGGCGTCATCACCGCTGTCAAGGGTAATCTTTCCGCCGGATATGCTGTACTTTGAGAATGTCATGCCGTCACCTGTGGGGTTGTCAAAGTAGCTGTTCCACCTGTAGCCGGACTTGCCGCCCTTCCAGGTCAGCGGTGATACGCTGCTGTAGTATGTCTCAGTGTCACCCCATGCGAAATAGTCACCGAAGTTCTCCGGTGAGCCGGCGCCCACGTTGAATGTGGCCCATTTCACTGACAGGCCCAGATCAACCGCCGTGTAGCCGGTGTTTACCGTGTAGTCGAATGACAGGACGTCACCGTACAGCTGGTAAGTCTCCGGGTTGCCGGAATCCTGGACAAAGTTCTGCGCGAATGCACGGTAGTATACCGTTCCGGGCGTAAGTGTCTTCAGGGTGATGGTGAAGAAACCGTCGCTGTCAACCGCGGGGACCGATTCCCATGCGCTGCTGCCCGTTTCCAGACCGTTCTCAGTCTGTCCGTAGCATACGCCGAACGAATTGAAGCCCTGCGGGTATTTCACCTTTGATTTCAGGGTCCAGGTATCAGGGTCTATCTCACCTGTGGTCACTTCATTGCCGTCTATCTGCTGCACTTCGCCCAGCAGGGTCATGCCGGCGGCCTTCAGGTAGGTGCGGTAGAATACTGCCTCCATGGGAATGCGGTACAGCTGTGCGCTGAAACTGCCGCTGGCGTCCATGCCGGTGGACTGGACGGTTATGCCGTCCGTTTCAGGCTGTCCTGTCGTACCGAAACATACGCCGTATTCAACGCCCTCAAGGAAATTCTGCTGAAGGTTCGTGACGGCGGTGACGGTGGCTGTGCTTTCGTCAAAGCTGCCGCCGGACAGTGTCAGCGTTTCAGTGGTGAATGTCTTCACATCACCGTAGTAGCGGCATTCGTCATTGACCATGTAGGCACGGAAATAGTACTGCGTGCCCTCTTCAAGATGCTGACCGTACGGGGTGCCGTAGCTGAATGTGAAATTCAAGCTGGCGTCATATGACTTGCCGGAGCACTTAACGAGCGAATCCTTCTGGAAGGTTGCGCTGGTGGATATTTCAAATCCCAGCTCAAAGTCCTGTGACTTTACGGAGGGCAGGACGGCCTCACCGCTGAACGATGCGGAGAACATTTGAACACCAGTTGCACTGAGAGTGACCACTCCGGGTATTATGCCGTCGGGGGTGCGGCCCTTTTCACCGCGGGTGACGGAATCTTCAGTCTGGACAAGAGAATCGTCTCCGCCTGTTTCAATGGCGGAATCCTTGTCGCAGCACCATACTGCCGGCAGGACCAGCAGGGCAAACAGGAAATGATAAAGTTTCATAATGCTTTGATGTGTTAAAATATAAGTCAATAATTGGACCCTGAATCAGGCAGCCGTTATTCAACAATCATCTTGCGGCCGTCACCGATGATGATTCCGCTGTGTGCAGGTGACTGGACTGGACGGCCCTGAAGGTCGTAGTAGGTTACCTTAACAGAAGAACTTGCTGCCGTACTTTTTACTGATGTAGGTGAAAAGAATTCAACTACCGCACTGTTCGGACCACTTGAAACAAGCGGGCATCTGTTAAACCAGCCGGTTTCAGCAATCTGGTTGGCAACATCTATAACATTGGTATCTTTGGGGCAGTAATATTCATATTCAAAGCTTGCCGGGCATTCTTCAACCAAATCAAATCTGGAAATCAGGCTGTCCAACTGTGCTGCATGTAAATGTCTGTCCTGAACTGTCGGATTATAATCATTGAAGAAACTCAATGTCAATAAGGAAGACAGACATATATTGTTTTCCTTAAATACACTGCTGTCAGTCAAATCAATATTTTCCTTTGAAACATCTTTTTTACAGAAAACGTTTCTGACTGAAATGATCTTGTCATCTTTCATGAGTGTGTTGTAGGCATCAAGAACCTTATCAAGAGACAACTTCATGCATACAAAAGGCTTTGTACGCGCCAACTGCCATTCAAGACACAACTCAACACCTTCCACTTCATCAAGGACATGCTGCTTCAATTCATCATTACTGCTGAATTCAGTATTGCCCATAATGAAGAGGTAACCGGGAACAGAGTAGAAAATGTCTTTTGAGAATTCGACAACGGTCTTGCCATCTACAGTAGTCTGTTTGGGATTCAACTTAACGTATTCTTTGACCTCAAGGTCACACTGTGCGAATGCGGATGCTGAATAACCCGCAAGCAACAACATGGAGAAAATGATCTTTTTCATAATTAAGGTTTTTATTGTTCGTATTATAGTATAGAATTATAATGTCTTGATATGTTAAATAATGACTGATTGTCAGTGCAAATGTTTTTTCAATTGTGGTCCGATTTATAGATGAATAATCAATCGGAAAGACTGCACACTGCCGTTAACGGAAAATTCTGATTCCGAACGGTACCGTACACATGAACGGCTGTTCGTTCCAGACAGTGCGCACTTGAGTATCGGACTTGAGGAAGCGGTTCAATGACGGTTCGACAAACAGGCTGGCTTTAGGAGCAAACCTGTACTGGAGCCCAAGGCTTATCTGGGCCTGCCACTGGATGTCCGGTTCAATTGAACCGCTTTCATAATACGAATCCTCCCAGTTGACGACACATGTAATGTTTGATTTTGAGAATACCGGAATATGCATCATGACTCCGGCACTCCAATATGCTGACAACCGCTTTCTTTGCTCAAATGTGTGTGATAAACGCAACGGCACTCCCAGATAGTGGACTTTTTCCCTATTGATAATTGAATATCCATTGTCACCTGTTTCAGACTGTGTACCCAGAATGGAATAGTGTAAGCCTGATTCCATATTCCATTTTTCATTCAGCATCATAGCACATGACAATCCGAACGTGACCGGCTGGTCATATTTGACCTTCTCTGTGATTTTGCCGCTGTTATGTTTGGCAATTTCCATAAGAGATATGACTTTGGCTGATGTCTGAGAATAGTTATATTCGTAAAAATAAAGGTAATTCCAGTAATCGGACCAATCGCTGATCCCATTCTGTATATTGTCTATCAGGTCGATCGGAAATGGTACATAATCACTATTATAATGTATATGCGGTTCCAGATTGCCGGGTGCTATATTTGATCTCATATCCTGATTCAAAGACTCTCCTATGGTACATGATGCCAGCAAATGGAATTTTCCGCTCCTTTCGTTTTTCCAATTATTCAGATTGGTGGAGCAGGGTGCTTCATCGTCATTCCTATTGGTGTCTGATGACAGTTCTTCGTCATTCGTGATGTTTTCTTCAGGCAATTTATCATCTTCTTTTACAAGATTTGAGGATTCTCCAGCAGAGTCATTCGGAAAATACAGTTCTGACTTCTCAGGCTTTGTCTGTTGTTTGTCCGTATTTCTTGTCAATGACCGCTTTTCAATTGATTCATCATATGAGATTGAGACATTGCTGATGTCTCTTTCCGTTTCAACGATATCGGTCTGGACTGCTTGGGTGAATTCGTCAATACAGGCAGATGCTGTCTGTTCAGCCACAGCAGCCGGCTGATTATGACCGCCCTGGTGTCTGACAATCAAAAGCCATGATGCAGGTATTGCCAGCAGAATGAGGAGCCCCCAAACACGGTCATTCATAAGTTTCTTCAGAAAACGTTTTGCTCGTGACAGTTGTGAAGATGAACTGTGAGGTTCTATCCCCTGTATCTGTGCTATTTCATTATGTGTCAATCCTTCGATGACTGACATCCGGAATATGTTCCTATAACCTTCAGGCAGTTGTGAAACAAGTCCAAGCAGTTCTTTGTAGCTGATTTCCGATTCGGGGTCTGAAGACAAGTCTGCAAGTTCGTCTTCCAATCCTGCTGATTCAACAGAGATGTTCTGATACCTGTCCTCCTGTTCAACGTACTTGAGAGATACGTTTCTGACTATGGTTGTCAGCCATTCACTGAATCTTTCGTTGTTTCTGAGTTTGCATATTGAACTGAATGCGAGAATGAAAGCATCATGGACAAGATCTTTTGCAGCATCGGCATCCTTCACAATCTTCATGCATACTCCCATCATCTTGGGATAGTATGTCCGGTATAAAGTATCGAAAGCCCAGGAATCGTTCTCCTTTGCCTTTTGAATCACTGTGTCGAGTTTCATGTGAAGTCGGGACAAATGCTGCTGATTCATTATTGTAAATCCGCTTTGCAATAATAGATACTTGTTTCATACAAAAGGCTGCATTCCGGATTTTTATTTCATAAAAATGTAAAATGGCTCAGTGGAAATGTAGTGGGGGAAGGCGGCTCAGTGGAAATTCAGTGGTGATAGTCGTATGCTGAATCCTGATGAAACTGCTGCCCCAGCGTTGCCAATATTGCAACCAGATTGCCTGTAGATTGGATTTTTGCAGTATTGGCATGCAAATCAGTTGAAAACGGCAAATTGACTGCCAATAAGTAAGCGTCTCCACAGTTGCGTGTTGACGCGAACTTCCGTGCACATAAACGCGGTTCTATGGCTTCCAGTTGCATTATTGGCAAGTGTGCGGGAATTGCCCCTGCTGATATGACTGAATCAGCGGCACGAATGTGCCCAACGTGAAGCAGGAATCTTCTGCCTTCCACTTTGTCACCGCCCGCCCAATTCTCTGTTAGCCTGCCAAAATGAGAAACGATAGGCAAGCGCACAAAGAATGTGGTGATGTTCCCTGTTTCTCAACCCTCAATTTTCAAGGGTTGAGGGACCGGGAATAGCCCTAGAGCCTTTATACGCCAATCCATTGTTTCTCATTTTGGCGAACAGGAAGCATTCTGTTCCGTTCGTAGCAGGTGTGACACAATTCCAGACAGCCTCTTCAATGACTCCCTCACTACATTTCCTCTGAGCAGTAAAGGCATTATGTTGCCCTTCTTCATGCAGCTCTTTTTGACGCAAAAAAAATCCGGACCTTCCGGGGCCCGGATCCAATTCTGTTCCAGTTCCTTTACTTCACTACGGCAACCGGGCGTACGGGAAGTCCTATGTACCTTTCCTGAACGTTGAGGACGGTGTTTGTGACTTCATCAGTATTGATGAGTTCCAGGACATCGGCCTCATATGAAGGTGACTTCTTGCATGAATTGAGCCAGTAGCGGGCAATGCGGCCTCCCATTTTCAGGGTCGATGTGCTTTCGCCGGGCTTGGTGTCCATCATTCCGGAGAACGGCATGAATATGCTGCTGTTCTCAAAACCCTTGACGGTGCTGGTGAATTTGTAGCCCCATACGCCGTTCAGTTTGCAGTACTGCACTGTGGAGTGACCTATAAGGTATGAGAAGTCATCTTTAGTGGGCATGCGCCATGATCCGCCGCGGCTGGCTTTAACGCAGTCGTCGCCAGCTTCCAGGACTGTCTTGTTGTCAACGCCTGACATTTTTCCGTATTTTTCAGAAGCGTAGTATTTGGTAAGGTCCAGTTTGCCGCCCTGTGCCCAACGGTAGTTGTTCCAGGTGAAATTGTCCTTGGGCTGCGTTTCGCCCCAGGCGTAGAAGTCGCCGCTGTTTTCAGGGCTTGTGGCGCCCATGTTGCACGTGCCCCAGCACACCTTGGTAATGAAGCCCATGTCAACGGCCTCGAATTCGTGTCCCTGGCTGTCAGCCACATAAACTATGTTGTTCTGGAGTTCGCTTCCGGATATGCTGTCGTCATCCTTCTTGCATGAACTGAAAACTGATGCCGCAAGCAGGGCGGCCACTGTCAGATAGGTCAGTCTTGTTTTCATTGTCTGTTTAAATGTTAGGACTGCAAATATACTCTTTATTAGGTTAACTTGGTGTGGCAGTGTGAAACTTATTTGACTGCGGTGTACATGCGGCACACCCCGGACATGAACTGGCGGTGGCGGACCGATGCGAACCCTGCGGCCGTCAGCTTGGGCATGAACTGCTGGGGCAGGGGGAATTTCAGTATGGAGTCCGGCAGATAGGTGAACGCGCCCTTGTTGCCGGTCATTCCGGCGCCTATGCGCGGCAGAACTTTCAGAGAATAGAACTTGTAGCCCCGGAAAACAAGGCGGTTTTCGGGATAGGACAGTTCAAGTATGACCAGCTTGCCGCCGGGTTTGAGTACGCGGCACATTTCAGACAGCCCCTTTTCCAGGTTCTCGAAATTCCGCACTCCGAACGCCACGCACACGCGGTCAAAGGTACAGTCGCCAAACGGCAGGTTCTCAGCATCGCCGGTCATGAGTTCAACAGGCAGGCCTGCTGTCTTGCGGCGCCCTACTTCAAGCATGCCTTCCGATATGTCCGTTCCAGTCACTGATGAACCGGGCGCAGCCTTGCGGGCAACGGCAATGGCGAAATCGGCCGTGCCGGTTGCAACGTCAAGAACTTTTATCGGTTCAGGGACATCGGCTATCTCACGCACGGCCCTGCGGCGCCACCTGCGGTCAGCGCCGAATGACGATATGTGGTTGAAGCGGTCGTACTTGGCTGCTATGTCGTCAAACAGACTGATTATACCTTCTTTTTTCGGCATATGTCAATGGATAAGGAATCCCGTGCCCATGAGCACGGAAAGGATGAATGTTGAAATGACCAGTAGCGGAAGCATGGGGTCCAGGTCATGCCCGCTCAGACTGTAAAAACCTTTCAGGTGTCTGATATAGAGCGGAAGTGTTAGTATGAACAGATATCCCCACATGGTGCGTGCACGCAGTGCGGTGAAGACAAGCAGCAGTATCCATCCCGTTATGATGAGTACGGAATGGTAGATGCGGGCACGCCTTTCACCTATGATCAGGGGGACGGTGAGGCGTGTGCCGGCATCGGACTTCATGTCACGTATGTTGTTGACATTGAGCACGCCCACGCTGAAGAAACCTATGGCAAGCCCCGGCATGACGGTCCATGCGTCAATATGGTGCGACGCTACGAAATATCCGCCCATGACCGGTACAAGACCGAAGAAAACCAGCACGAACAGGTCTCCCAGGCCGATGTATCCGTACGGGTGCCTGCCTAGCGTGTAGTGCATGGCGGCCCATATGGCAAGGGCGCCCAGAACGACCAGCGATTCGCCTTCAATTGAGAGCACGGTTCCGAACGAAAAGCGTATCATGGCCAGTCCCAGAACGGCGCATATGAGCATGCATATGCGTATGGCGCTGCGCAGTTCGTCTTCAGTAAGGTCGCCCTGTCCCAGACTGTAGGTGGGGCCGTCACGTCCGTCACTGTCAACGCCACTCAGCCAGTCGCCCAGTTCGTTGGACATGTTGGACAGTATCTGAAGTGAGACAGTGGTGAGAATTGTAAGAATAATTACATACCATGGAACGCTGCATGATGTGCATGCCAGCATCAGTCCCAGCACAATTCCAGCTGTTGAAAGCGGAAGTGTGCGCAGCCGCATGGACCTTATCAGAGCTCTTGTCGTCATAGCGGTGCAAAGATACTGAATTTGATGATACCAACCATTTCAAATAAAAAAGGGAAAATACTGTATGGTTTGAAAAAAAGCATTACCTTTGCCACCGCAAATGAAAGGTACCTTGACCGAGCGGCTAGGTATCGGTCTGCAAAACCGAGTACGGCGGTTCGAGTCCGCCAGGTACCTCACAGAGCGAATTGGGTCACACAAAGGGTGACCAGTTAAATTGGAAGCCAGTTAGCTCAACTTGCTGGAAGTCAGGAGAATACGAAAGTATTCTCCTTTCGTCGTTTAAGGGGTTTCGAGTTCTGAGTAACCCGATTTTTTCGGAAATAGTAGACCGAAAGTAGACCGATGATTTTTTTGAGGACCTATTTTGAGGGCTGATTTCTGAATATTTGTTGCATAGTTTTGCAATATTACATTGTTTAACTAAGTGTTAGTAAACTTTAACTGTAGACAAATTACAACTCATTGATTATGAATAACATACGATTTGAGCTCAGAACATATGCAAAGAGTAATGAAGGATACATATGGGTAAACTTCTATGTGGGGAGATGCAAGGTGCATTTCACCACCAAAGTTGAGGTGATGAAGAAGAACTGGTCGGACAGCAAGCAGATGGTGCTGCAGGGAGACAAGGATGCAAAGGACAAGAACCTGATAATTGAGAATATCCGGGCAAGGATCACGGACGTGTTCGTCAAGTACCGTCTCAAGGACAGAAAGCTGACCAAGGAGACATTCATGAGGGCATATCACAGGCCGCATGACTATGACACGTTCGTGGACTTCGCGCGTGACTATATGAAGAAGCTGGCGGCAAGGACAAAGAAATCGACACAGAGCAGCCAGGAGGCGGTGCTCAAGAAGATTGAGGCAAGGTATCCGGGACTGTCGATTGACGAGGTTGACAAGGACTTCCTGAATGACTTCTACGGATACATGCTCAAGGAACTTGGAAACAACATGAACACGGCCAACAAGAACATGACGGTGCTGAAGAAATACGTCAATGCGGCTTTTGATGCAGGTTATATGGACGAGAATCCGTTCAAGAAATGGAAGATCAAGAAGACTACGGCATCGGTGGTCTACCTTACTGAAGAGGAGCTGCAGGACTGCATGGACCTGTACATGTCCGGAGAGCTTGATGAGAAACATCACAAGAGCCTGGAGGTGTTCCTGCTGCTGTGCTTCTCGTCACTGCATATCGGTGATGCAAGAAGGCTGCAGATGGAGCAGTTCACGGAAGAGACATTCACATACTACCGTCAGAAGCTGGAGACCAGGAATCCGAAGCCAATCATGGTTCCGGTGTCTGCTCCACTGAGGGACATCATACACAATATGGTCGGTGTGAGGAAGAAGGGGCCGGTTATCGAGAAGGTTCCGGCTGACCAGACGATGAACGAGTGTCTGAAGGATGTTTCAGACAGGCTGGAACTGAACAAGAAACTGTCGCTGAAGGTGGGAAGACATACGTTTGCAACGATATTCTTAAGGAAGACAAAGGATCTTGCGTGTTTGAAGGAGATAATGGGACACTCGGAGTTCAGGGAGACGCTGGTATATGCGCATGTCTTGAGTGAGACGAAGATAGAAGGAGTGAGTACGGCGTTTGCGGGGTTCTCGTTCTAGAATATATATGGTAAAGGGAGTCCGGAGGGGCTCCCTTTTGTCCTTGGTCTCGTTATTTTCGGCTTGGCTATCTTTCTGATGCTCGACAGTCACTACCACTGGACGAAGTAATCTAATGATCCCAACATGGCTTGTGGGATTCATTTTGGGAACAGCAAACCCACTGACAATCGGCATTTCTGCTGAAAATCAGTGGGTCTGCTTATTCAGTTGTCAATCTTGTTAGGATGAATTTTCAATTAAATATTACTGCTGTCTAAACAAGTCCGTCTCAAAATCTGCCTGAGCTTGTTTTATGGCTTTATCTGCGACATCATAATACTTCTTCATTTTTTCAATACCGATGAACTTTCTATTGAGTTTTACTGCAGCAATTGCTGTTGTTCCACTTCCAAGAAATGGATCAAGGACAATATCTCCTTCATCCGTATATAATTTGACTATGCGTGATGCCAAGGTCAGAGGAAACATTGCAGGATGAATGTCATTTGCCCTGACACTTGATATTTCCCAGATTTGCCTATACCCCCAGTCCTTCCACTCTTGCGGAGTTAAACGGTCTCTATTTACTACATACTCGCCAGTTTTCCAAAAAACATATAAGTCTTCGGTTTCGCTTACGGCCTTTAGTGTGTTAGTCGTCCATTTACAATTTGCCCACGCAGGATCTTTCTTCCAAATACGTTTATCATACAGGAACAAACCTGCATCATATGCATATTGTTCAAGATTACCACCAACTAATTTGACGTGAGTACCTGTTGCGTATCTTCCGCCCCTTATATTATTGCCATTGAGACGTCGATCTATAGTTTGTTCGCTGCAATTAAGCAATGCAGCAAGTTGATCTCTATTAAAATCAGGATGCTCTTCCTTGGCCTTAATCACCATTTCTCTTGTTACTGCGCACTTTCTATTAGAAGGATTTAGCCCCATTATTTTGGGCATTTTTTCGTCTTCAAATGAAAGTATATCGGCTATGTTAATAACAAGGAATCCTCCAGGCTTTAGTATTCTAAAATGCTCCGTTATGACTGTTTTTAGCATACTTTGCCATGATTCGTATGATTCTCCCTCTTCATATTCTTTTCCAAGGAAATAAGGAGGTGACCAAAACGAAAGAGAGATACTATTAGCTTCTATTTCTTTCAGTAATTCACAAGAATCACCTAAATAGATATTATTTGCTTCTACTTTGGGCATATCAAATATGTATTTCTTTCACTCTCCAGAAGTCTATTTCTTTAAGAATGTCAAAAGAGACACGTGCACGAATTTTTCGCAAATCTTTCGATTTGTCATCCTTACCAGGGAAGAACAAATGAGGATGAGTTTTAATATAATTAGGCTTTTGAGTTAATAGTAGTCCGTTTGGAATACTTGCGACTTTAATCTTACTAAGAGGCTGACCTACATTTACTTCGTTCTCGTGTATCATGCTATAAACAGGTTTTATAGCAAATGTTACAAGAGGTGCTATTGTCCCGTCACTTAATACATAAATCGGTGAAAGAGAGCACAAGAAATCATGTGTCGCAATTCTTCCTGTTGCTTTTATTGGGTCATTTTTAACACCATCGTCAACATTGTTCCAAACGCCAGAACCTGAGATTTGATAAGGTGACATTACTGCGTGATTAAAATCATCGCGAGGTCCTGCCGATTTTATATCTATGAAGACCCAAACGGAGTCGGTAACGCCCAAAATTTGTTTGATTCGCTCACTGGAGATAATACATCTATCATCAGAACCAGAAGGAAGTCCTGAATCTTTTACGCCGAAATTAGCAGCAAAGTAACGTGATAATTTATTACCGAAAACTTGTTCGCCAACCTCAATCCAAGGGTATTGATCTCCAACAGGAGAACGGCCTCTATCAAGGGGAGGATAGTTTTTCCAGAACGAATACAAATGAGAAGCTTCATTGTAATCTCTTGTTATTTCAGGCAAGTGCAAATCAATGAAATGCAAAATCTCATTCATTACAAATTTTTCTATCTCAATCAATTTTTTATGATTGGCAAGATAGTATTTTACAGCTTTGTTGTATTCAACAAACTGCATTTCCTTATACTGATTAAACACTCTCTGATTTTATTGTTGGGGTTAAAAGATCTCGTTTGTCAACACCTAATAATTTGGCAATACGTTCAAGAGTCTCTAAATCGGGCTGAACTGTATTGCTACACCATTTACTAATGGTGCAAGTAGACTTGCCTAATTCATTAGCAAGCCATCTGCCTGTTTTGCCTTGCTCTACAAGCACAACCTTTAAGCGATTTAAGTTAGCCATTTGATTAAATTGATTTAATTCTGGTGCAAAGGTATAAAATTTCAATGAGATAAACGATTCTTACTCTGAGAAAGTTGCAACTACATGTGTGTTTTCTCTGAAAATACTATGAAATGCCACTCTAAACACCCACTTTTCGAAGATTTTTCTCCAACGACCAATCTAAACGAACCTGATTATTGAATCGACAATGACGTTTCTACTGACCATTTTTTGCGCTATCGGGAGGACACATCTAAATGACAGAAAATGAAAATTTCCGTTCATTTCCTTGTTAAGATATGTTAAGCAGATGTTTTCATTTTGGGGTTTTTGAAATTTTAATTTCCAGTTTGTTTCTTTTGGTTGTTTTCGTTTTCGGTGAGCGTTGATATTCAGTACTTTACAACTCGAAAGCAGATTCTCAAGAATTATATTATGATATCAAAAGATAAACAGCAGGATGTAAAACATATTTTGCTGATTAAAAGAGTTGTATCACCTAATTCAGGGATTGTTTATGAATACTTACTTAAAAAACAATATCTGCCTCCTGTTGGATATTGTCGAGTAAGAAACATGCACCCAATCCGGATACAGGCTGCCGCCCTTTTCCCAGATAAGCTGGTCAAAGTTTCCATGGTGCTTGAGCATGTCAAAGAGGATCCTGTTGTCACGTTTGTCCTGTGCTGTAATGTCTGCAGCCTGGCCGAAGAGATGCTGGCTGGAGGCAGAGCCGCCTACTATGGTGTTGAGGCTACGGGAGCGGTAGCCTGAGTTGACGATGATGGGTTTGCCGAAGGATTCCCTCAAGGGGTCCAGGACATTTTCTATGAGAGAGACAAGGTTCCGGACTGATTCGGAATCAGGAGAGTTGGGGATATTAAGACGTGTGGCGGTGTCGCTGTGACAGAGCTCATCGATTGTGAAATATTTCATAAATGGCAGGAGGTAACTGGGAATTTGATTAGATTTGTAGACATAATTTGCAACATAACAAGAATACAAGGAGCAGAGCTGATTGTGAAATCAACCCTGCTCCGCTTTTATTGTGTCTTCATGGAAAGGAGGGTTAGCCGATGGCTGCCTGGATGGCGGTCTTGAGGACGTAGCCGGTACCGGAGGACTCCAGAAGGGAGATGATGGCATCGCGCATCTCATCGGAGTACTCGCACTGTCCCGTCTTGAAAAGGTCAAGACAGCCGGTC
>JAKSIS010000038.1 GCA_024398665.1 Bacteroidaceae bacterium | reverse complement strand
GATTTTGCCCGATCCGGTAAGAGCGAATCTTTTTTTGGAACCGGAATTAGTCTTTGATTTCAGCATTGTTGTTTAAAAATTAGTTTGTTATTAAATCCTGTACGCACCATGCCGGGGCGCACCGGCGTTATTCCTCACTCTTAACTTCCTGCTTGGGGGCATCGGACTTCTTTGCAGCTGCACCCTTTTTGGGTGAGATGAAGATAGTCATGCGCTTGCCCTCCAGAACCGGAGCCTGCTCCTGCTTTCCGTATTCTTCAAGGTCCTTGGAGAAACGTGCCAGAAGCTTTTCGCCCTGTTCCTTGAACAGAATTGAACGGCCGCGGAAAAACACATAAGCCTTAACCTTGTCACCGTTCTGCAGGAACCCTATGGCATGCTTCAACTTGAAGTTGTAGTCATGGTCGTCAGTCTGGGGTCCGAAACGGATTTCCTTGACGTCAATCTTGACCTGCTTTGCCTTGGCCTCCTTCTGCTTTTTCTTGAGCTGGTAGAGAAATTTCGAGAAATCCACTATCCTGCATACGGGAGGAACTGCATTGGGGGATATCATCACCAGGTCCAGTTCCATCTCATCGGCTATTTTCAGGGCTTCACGCAGCGGCACCACTTTGGCCTCCAGACCTTCACCGACAATTCGCACCTCACGGGCGCGGATCTGTTCGTTTACCTGAAACTGGTCACTCAAATTGTCCTTCTTCATTCAGAATCAGTTATTTGTTTCTTTCCTTTTATCTACCTTATTCAATATTATATTCCAAGCGGGCGCAAAATTACCATTTATTTATCATAGAATTGACTTCATCGGCAATTTTTTTACCGAAATCATCAATTTTCATGTTTCCAAGGTTTTCAGCACCCTGCTTGCGTACGTTGACTTCACCAAGTTCAGCCTCCTTTTCACCCACTACAAGCATGTATGGAATATGCTTTACTTCATTGTCGCGGATCTTGCGGCCAATCTTTTCGTTACGGTCATCGACAAAGGCACGGACTTCATACTTCTCAAGCTGCTGTTTCACGCTGTAGGCATAATCGCAGGCCTTTTCCGATATAGGCAGGATTGCCACCTGATCCGGTGTGAGCCAGAGCGGGAACTTGCCGGCCGTATGTTCTATGAGAACTGCCACGAAACGTTCCATAGAACCGAAAGGAGCACGGTGTATCATGACAGGACGCTTCTTGGTGTTGTCCTCGGCAATGTATTCCAGCTGGAAACGCTGCGGAAGCTGATAGTCAACCTGAATGGTGCCAAGCTGCCAGCGGCGGCCTATGGCATCCTTGACCATGAAGTCAAGTTTGGGTCCGTAGAATGCGGCTTCACCGTATTCGACCTTGGCCTTCATGCCCTTCTCGGCACATGCGTCTACAATGGCCTGCTCGGCTGTTGCCCAGTCTTCATCGGAACCTATATATTTCTCAGTGTCGTTCTTGTCACGCAGTGAAATCTGAACCTCGACATTCTCGTCCGAGAAGTTGAAGATGGAGAATACGGTCTGGATGATTTCCATAACCTTGATGAATTCGCCCTTGACCTGGTCGGGACGGCAGAAGATATGGGCATCGTCCTGAGTGAAGCAGCGCACGCGGGTAAGTCCGTGAAGCTCGCCGCTCTGCTCATAGCGGTATACCGTACCGAATTCGGCGCAGCGGAAAGGAAGTTCCCTGTAGCTGCGGGGACGGTTGGCGAACACCTCGCAGTGGTGAGGGCAGTTCATTGGCTTGAGCAGATATTCCTCATCTTCCTCCGGAGTGTGGATGGGCTGGAAGCTGTCCTTGCCGTAATGGTCCCAATGGCCCGATGTCACATAAAGGTTCTTGCCTCCGATGTTAGGTGTAATGACTTCCTGATAACCGTACTTCTTCTGGATGCGGCGCAGCAGGTCCTGCAGGCGCAGACGCATGTCAGTTCCCTTTGGCAGCCAGATGGGCAGTCCCTTGCCCACGCGCTCTGAGAACATGAACAGTTCCATCTCCTTGCCTATCTTGCGGTGGTCGCGCTTCTTGGCCTCCTCTATCATTACCAGATAATCATCCAGCATCTTCTTCTTGGGATATGAGATACCGTAAATGCGCTGCATCTGGTCACGGGTGGCATCGCCGCGCCAGAATGCTCCGGCAACGCTCATAAGCTTGACAGCCTTGATGGCGCCGGTGCTTACCAGATGCGGGCCCTTGCAAAGGTCAGTGAACTTACCCTGGGTATATGTGGTGATTGAACCGTCCTGAAGATCCTGTTCAATATGTTCGCACTTGTAGTTCTGTCCGGCGGCCTTGAACTGTGCCAGACAGTCTGCCTTGCCAACTTCCTTGCGGACCAGAGGCTCGTTCAGACGTGCCAGTTCAAGCATCTTGTTCTCTATTGCAGCGAAATCGCCTTCACGGATCTGACCTCCGTCGGGCAGCATGACATCATAGAAGAATCCGTTCTCTATGGCCGGACCGAAACCGAACTGGATGCCGGGATAGAGCTCCTGCAGAGCCTCGGCAAGCAGATGTGCGCTGGTGTGCCAGAATGCGTGCTTAGCTTCGTCATCGTCCCACTTGTGCAGCTTTATTGTAGCATCGGCTGTGATAGGACGGTTCAGTTCTGTGATTTCATCATTCACACTGCACGCCAGAACGTCCTGTGCAAGACGCTGGCTTATGCTTTCGGCAATCTCGTATCCGGTTACGCCCTGGGCGTACTCACGAACCGTTCCGTCTGGAAATGTTATCTTTATCATGATTGTATTGTTGTTGTTTTCCTTTTAAGTCCGCAAAAATATCAAATTCTTTTCAATCAGAGAATAACTGATGCGTTCATTCTGAACTTGAGAAACGTTTGATTATGTTATAGGCCGAATACAGTCCCAGTTCCCCGGCCTTGCTAAGGTCATCGAACGCGTCATCCATACGGCCCAGAAATACCAGGACAAGCCCCCTGTTGTACCATGCCTCGGCAAGAGTCGGATCCAGTTCTATTGCCCTGTCAAGATCAACCAGCGCGGCATGCAGATCACCTGTCATGGCATTGAATGTTCCGCGGTTGTACCATGCGAACTGGAATTCAGGCTGCATTTCAATGACATGTGTCAGGTCGCTTATCACCTGGCCGTATGCCGGATCTGCAAGGGCGGCATTCCTGTCCTGGGCGGTGCGCTGCTGTTCCATTTCCTGTTCGGCATTTCTGGCTTCAAGTATGCGTGACATTATCTGAGAACGGCAGAACCAGGTCATCCAGATGTCACCGCCGTGACTGACGGCGGCGTCAATGTCCCCGCTTGCTGAATTGTAGTCCTGAAGCAGGCAGAAGTCAAGCGCCCGCGCTAGACTGTATCTTGGATTGTCAGGATCCTGGTCCAGAAGCGATGTGAGCCTGTCTATGTCGTCAAACAGACTGTGTATTCTCTCCTCGCTGAGAGTCAGGTCCCTGCAGTCTATGTTCAGATCTGACATGAGCCACTTTCCGTCATTCTGGTTTTCAAGGAACCTGCTGTTGTGGACCGCACCGCCAGACTCACCCACCGTCGAATAGTAAGTCAGACGGTAGGCTGCCATGTAACGGACCTCAACATTGCGGTTCTGGACCTTGCCGCGGTATTCGCTTGAAAAGCCGGTCGAATTCTCAAGGTTGTCATCCACTATTATCTTCCTGTAATTGACAACGTTCCTGTCATTCGCAGTGCGGGTCTTGCCCTGCCCTTCAGCGGAATCATCGCCGCCGTCATCGGCATAGCCCATGGCACGGTTGAAACGGCGTGTCTGTTCGCGTATGACAACCATGGCATCCTCCTCAGCCCCGCGCCGGTTGCCCAGCTTTTCGCGCACTTCACTGCGCAGCTGATATCCGTACACGAACTGCGGATACTCATCGATTACTTTGCTTATGTCCTGTTCGGCACCTGTCAGGTCACCGGTCTGGTAGCGCAGGATTCCACGGTTGAATATGGCCATCATGTTGTCAGGTTCAGCCTCAATGACGAAATCGAAATCAAGGATGGCACGGTTGTCATCGGCAATCTGGGCACGCAGGTTACCGCGGTTGTAATGTGCCGTAACTGACGCCGGGTCAAGCCTGATAGCCATATCATAGTCAGCGAGCGCCCCGTTCAGATTGTCCGTGCAGTAGCGTACCATGGCCCGTATCTCATAGGTCTGGGCATTGCCGGGGTCAAGATACACGGACTTGTCCAGGTCAGGTCCGGCCTCATCGTACATTTCCATTTTGGAGTACAGTACAGCACGCTGGTTGAGAAGGTCAATGTCATACTTGTCAATGGAAAGCGCTTTGGATATCCATTCAAGTGATGCGGCGGTATCGCCCTGCGCCCAGCATAGACTGGACTTCATGGCCATTGCCCCGGTGTATTTGGGAGCTGACATAAGCAGCGTGTCAGCGGCAAGCTGGGCATCGTCAAGACTGTCCAGACGGCTCAGACACAGAATAAGGTTATGTCTCAGCGCGCGGTTCTCAGGATCAAGTGACAGTCCTTTTCTGAAATCCGATATGGCACTTTCATATTTCTTCTGATAAACCTTGGCCAGGCCGCGTACCTGATAGCTGTCCACAATGAACGGGTTACGTGAAATGGAATTGTCGCAGTCCTTTTCTGCCCCGCGGAAATCCTCAAGCGACAGTTTGGCTACAGCGCGGTAGAAATAGGGTTCATAAAGATAGGGCTTGACTCCGATGACCTGGTTGAAGTACCGGATTGACAGCACGTAGTCATCGAAATACAGCGCGGTCCGGCCCACATTCATCATGCGGTCGGTATTGATCTGGGCGGACAATGTGGCACCGGGCAGCATCAGGGATACCGCCAGTGCAAGGATTATCCGGCCCGGTCTCATATCACTTCCTTGTGGCTTTCACCTTGTAGTCACAGCTGAACTTTCCGGCGGCGATTGAAGAAAGGGCCTTACGGTTCATCTGCCTGCGCAGCGGTGACATGCGGTCAATGAAGCACTTGCCGTCAAGATGGTCAATCTCATGCTGCATGACACGGGCTGGAAAGCCTTCAAACCATTCGTCATGTTCCTGAAAGTTCTCGTCCTGCCAGCTGACGCGGACCCTTGCAGGACGGTTCACCTTTTCATGTATGCCGGGGAAACTCAGACACCCCTCCTCATAGGGCACCATTTCGCCGTCAGTCTCTTCAATGTACGGGTTGATATAGGTTCTGAAATAGTCCTTGAATTCAGGCATCTCATCACTCATAATGTCCAGGTCAACCACACACAGCCGTATGGGAAGACCCACCTGAGGTGCGGCCAGTCCCACGCCTTCGGACTTGCGAAGGGTTTCAAACATGTCCTGTATGAGCTGTGGAAGGTTCTCGTAGCTTTCATCAATTTCATCGGTCTCATTCCTGAGAACGCTCTGTCCGTAAGTGTAAATAGGCAGTATCATGATTTGTATTCTTTTGATTCCATATATGATTCCAAAATAATGGTGGCACTGACCTCGTCGACAAGAGCCTTGTTGCGGCGGGCCATTTTGTGTATGCCCGCTTCGATAATGGCCCTTTGTGCAATGACTGAAGTGAAACGTTCGTCAAAGGAAACCACCTGCTTGTCCGGATACTGTTTCCTGAGCTTTTCCACAAAGGGACGTATCTGTTTCATGCTGGCCGAATCCTCGCCGTTCATGTTCGTGGGATATCCTACAACTATGATGTCCACCTGTTCCCTGGCGAAATATGATGCCAGGAATTCAGGCAGCTGGTGCGTGGCCACGGTGGCCAGCCCCCCGGGAACTATCCTCAGGATGTCAGTAACCGCTATTCCGGTACGTTTCGTGCCGTAGTCTATTGCAAGTATCCTGCCCAAGGTTCACTTCTTGTACAGAATCCAGGCAGCCTGGAAATCCTTGTTGTCGGGATATCTGGCCTTGAACTTGGCGCGTGCGTCAACAGCCTCCTGCTTGCTGGTGAAACTCTGGCAGATCACACGATAGGTCTTGCCGGCCTCGTTCACGACCACAACTGCGGGATAACCGTCTTCTATCAGTCTCTGGCGCAGGGCATCGGCATTGGTCTTGAGTGAGAAGCTGCCGCATACTATACCGTAATCCCTGATTGAAGCGTCACCGGTCACAACCGTTACTTTCTCTTCACGGACTGAAACGTTTGCAGCATCCTCAGCCGCAGGCGCTCCCGGATTCTCTGACAGTTCTCTGACAGGAGCTTCGACCGCTGCCGGAGTATCGTTCGCCACAGCCTTCTCATAGGCCTGCTTGTAGGCGTTCTGACTTGATTTGCATGCAGCCAGTGAAAGGACTGATACGGCTGCAAAAAGATAGAATACTTTCTTCATATGCTTGTTTGTTTTGTTATTGTCATCTGTTGGAATTGTAAATTGCAAGGGTGTCGCGTGCAAGACAGCGCGCGGCAAGGTCTTCAGGAACAAGCCTCCAGTTACCATTTCCGGTCACCGTCAGGGAGGCCCTGTTCTCGGAAATGACGAACATGTCTGAAATAAGATGGTATCTCATATCGGCCCGGGCCGATGTGTTCAATCTTCTCTGCAGACCGGCAATATCCAGACCCGGCACCCCTGATAGAGGCGATAGTTCCGGACAGAACAGGTTTGACGGCATTGTGGTCCGGTATTCCATGTCGGGATCGAACTTTCCGCCGTCAGACATGGAAATCACACTGATACGCTGACCGTAAGGTTTGGTAATGTCAATGGTGTAGTCAATTCCGGCAGCTGAAAGCATACCCGTTCCGGCAGCCGCCGCATCAGATTTGAGAAGACGGTCAGCGGAACTTCCTACCGTGTTGAAATGACGGTCAGCGGAATACTCCAGAATGGATATGACTTCACTCCCGCGCATGTTGACAGACACCATGTTAACTTCATCAGGGAACAGGCGGAAAGCGTCACGTGCCTTGAATTCACCGCTTTCCATGTACAGGCCGGGGGCGCTGGCGGCGGCAATGGATATCTGGGCTGCGTGGTGACGCATCTGGTACTTGTGAACAATGCCGGCTCCGGTTGACGGTCTCCAGCATGATCCTATGCAGTCAATGTCTGTGCCAAGAGTTCCCAGAGTGGAATCAAGCCAGGCATCCAGCAGATTCCTTCTTGAAGAAAGTTCCGCTTCGAAACCGGCATCCGGCTCCAGCTGCAGCAGCGATGCCGTTTCCGCACTTATCCCCACCAATGGTTCATTGCCGGTAAAGTCAACTGTGACTGAAGCCAGCGAGACCCCGTTCAAATCAGGCAGCGGACTTACAATAAGAACCGTATCGCCCTGTGGCGTCACCACCGTACTGTTTTGTCCTGACGTACCGTCAATTATCAGGTCAAAGCCCGGCACCTCCAATGCAAGCCTTGATGCGGAACCGTCATGAAGGACGCCGACAATGACATCGGGATTCTCCTTTTCCATTATCACAGGCATCCAGTGGGCGGCGGCTTCAACCGGATCGCAGAATGCCATATCGGGAATGATGTCCTGCGGAATATAGCCGGACATGGGACTGCATGTAAGTCCGATGACTGATATTCTGACCCCATGTTTCACCAGTGTGACGTATGGAGGAAGATAATCGCCGTAGTTCTCAAAGCCCATGTTCGCACACAGGACTGCGGCATTGCAGCCGCTGTAGAAATCAAAGAGCTGCTGGCCGCCTGTCGCAAAGTCCATGTCACCGGGAACGGTTGCGTCACAGCCCAGGGTATTCAAAGCCAGGGCGCACAGGTCTGTCTTCTCAAAGACGGCCGAACGGTCATGAAAGGTTTCAGCTGAACCGCGCATGAAATCGCCGGCATCTATGTATACCACATTGTCTGAACTGCCGCGGAGATCCTTCAGGAAAGCGGCAAGCCTGGCCGCTGACCCTTCGCGCCGCTGGCCGGTCACAGGATCATCGGCATAGATACGGCCATGAATGCCGGCGGAAGAGACAATCTTCACCTGCACCACCCCACGGCGCGGTCCGCATGAACACAGCACCGTGGCGGCTATGACCGCAATCAGCAGAAATCTTGACAGCCGCATGACAGGAATAATCAGAAGAATGACCAGGACTCAAGGCTGATGTCACCTGAGAACAGAATGTAAAGTTTCTTGCTGACTCCTATGGGCATGTTGCTTACAGGAACGGTATAAGTCTTGTAGTTGCCGTCATCCTGAACCTCGACCAGAGCGAAGGCCTTGTTGTATTTGCTTGTTCCGTTGCAGAACTTTATCACGCCCTTGCCCTTGGCCTTAAGGGTCAGGCCCACGGCGCCGTTCTTGAAATCGACGTTTGAAAGGCACATCCATGATCCGGCCTTGGCATGCGCCGGGCATGACATCTTCTTTGAGAACTTGTTGCCCACATTGTCATAGGAAGTGGTTATGTCACGTTCCCACGCCATTGTGGCACCGGGAACGTTCGCATACGGATTAAAATTCCTGATCTGGGCGACTCCGGTGATCGATGTCTGGCTTGCATTCAGTTTTGTAACCGTTCCCTTCACCGTATCGACCTTCATTTCACTGAGGCATGCGCTACGCAGTTCGGCACCGTCGGCAATGTCAGGCCAGTCCTTGCGCATGGCGCTCTTCAGAGCACGTGTATGGTAGGTCATGTAGTACTTGCCCTGGAATTCGAACATTGCATGATGGTTGTTGCCACCGCCGCCGGCCCAACCTGCATCACCGGGATTGTCAAAAATGGCACCGACATACCTGAACGGACCCAGGGGGCTGTCCGATGTCATGTATGCAATCTTTGCCACACCGGGATTGCTGTTGCCGGTCCAGTTGGAACAGTAGCTGTAAAGGTACTTGCCGCCAACCTTGTTTATGCCCGAATCTTCAAACAGATACGGAGGATTGATCTTCTGGGGAGTTCCCACAATGGAAATCATGTCGTCGCCAAGCTGCACGCAGCGTGCGGTTCCGGGATCGGAGTCCTTGCCGTCAGGTACGCCGCCGCCGAAATAGAGATACGCCTTGCCGTCGTCATCGACCAGAACGGCCGGGTCAAACAGCCATGTCACGTCACCGCAGTTTGGGGTGCTCCTTGAAATGAGCTGCTTCATTCCCGACTTGGGCAGTTTCCACGGACCGTAGGGGGTGTCAGCTGTCAGCACGCCAATACCGCTGCCGTTGTCGGCAAAATACAGGAAATACTTTTCCTTGCCGTCAATTGTCTTGTGGGCGGCACAGGGGGCCCAGCTGTTGTTGGCCCATGATGCGGGCGCACCTGAACCGGCCACGGGCTGTGCGCCATGGTCGCTCCAGTTCACAAGGTCCTCGGATGAAATGATGCTTATACGCCGGGTGTCGCCATATCCTTCCTTGATGACTTCGCCGTTGTCCTTGTACAGGTGGTCGTCAGTCATGTAGATGTAAACGCGGTCACCGTCAACCATGGCAAACGGGTCTGCGCCGAACTTGTGGCCCATCAGGGGGTTGCCGTTGCCTACTTTCTTGTATGCGGTGGAACTGAATGTCAGACTGGAGAATTCAGCGGCAAGTTCATCATCGGACCTGGAGTTGGTGTTCGTCACGGCAGGTGAAACCACCGTTACGCTGTCTATGTTCCTGGTGTCGAACGACTCTCTGACACCGCCGGAATATACTGCAAGCGTTTCATCGGACTCATACTTCAGGCTGTCAGTGGCGTTGATGCTGAAATAGCTGGGTTCACCCGCATTCCATACGGCTATCGAACGCGATGACTGCCCCATGACCGCTGCAGGGCAAAGGGCCAGAAGCGTGGCAGCAACTTGATATTTCTTCATAAGATATTAATTTTCAGTAAGTTTTCAAATTCCAAGATCCTTCTTTATGAGTTCTATCTTCTCCATGGCCTTTGCCTGGACCTCACGATAGCGGCTCTTGTCAGCCATGGGCAGCTTGGCCTCCATGTAGAACTTGATTTTGGGTTCGGTACCTGACGGACGGACTGACACCTTGTCGCCGGCCGCCGTGAAGTACTGAAGCACGTTTGAAGGCTCCGGCATGACCAGACCGGTCACAGTGCCGTCCCCTGCAGTCTGCTTGAGCAGCTTGAAGTCCCTTATGAGGACCACCTTCTCACCTGCCAGGGTCTTGGGCGGATTGGCGCGGAACTGCTCCATCATGGCCTTAATCTCATCAGCACCGCTCTTTCCGGGCTTGACCACGCTGACAGCGCCTTCCTGTGAGAATCCGTACTCCTGATATGCGTCAAGCAGCAGGTCATACAGCGTCTTGCCGTTCTCCCTGCCCCATGCTGCAATCTCAGCCATGAGCGAGCAGGCCGATACGGCATCCTTGTCACGCACAAAGTCCTCGGCCAGGAAACCGAAACTCTCCTCGCCGCCGCCTATGTACTTCTTGCCCTTGGCGTTCTCGTCAGCTATGACCTTTGCAATCCACTTGAAACCGGTATAGCAGTCAAACATTTCCAGGTTGTTCTTTTCAGCTATGCGGCTGATGACCTCAGTAGTGACAATGGTCTTGACAATATATTCACGGCCTGTCATCTTGCCCAGTTTCCTGTAGGCAGTGATTATGTAGTAAAGGAAAATCATTGCGGTCTGGTTGCCGTTCAGCAGCACCAGTTCGCCCCTGTCGTCACGGCAGGCCACTCCAAGACGGTCGGCATCGGGGTCCGATGCCATCACCACATCAGCGTTCAGCTTGCGGGCCAGGGCAAGAGCCATGGTCAGAGCCTCGGGATATTCGGGGTTGGGTGAAACAACCGTGGGGAAGTTTCCGTCCGGAACCATCTGTTCGGGAACGCAGTTCACATTGGTGAAGCCCCACTGTTTGAGTGAACGCGGTATCATGACGCGTCCGCAGCCGTGCAGCGGAGTGTATACTATGCAGAGATCGCTGTTGCGCTTTACCAGAGCAGGATCGATGCATATTGTCTCAATGGCATCAAGATAGGCTTTGTCAACCTCTTCGCCTATAATACGGATCAGGTCGGGATTGCCCTTGAACTTTATGTCGGCCACACTGACCTTTGCGACCTCGTCAATTATGCCGGTGTCGTGCGGGGCAAGCACCTGTGCGCCGTCCTCCCAGTAAGCCTTGTAGCCGTTGTATTCACGCGGATTGTGGCTTGCCGTCACGTTCACGCCGCTCTGGCAGCCCAGATGACGGATGGCGAACGAAACCTCAGGAGTGGGTCTAAGGTCATCGAACAGATAGACCATGATGCCGTTCGCGCTGAATATGTTTGCCACAGTCTCAGCAAAAAGACGGCCGTTGTTGCGGCAGTCATGACCCACCACCACTGAAATACGGTCACGGTCCTTGAAGTTGCGGTTCAGGTAGTTGGCAAGTCCCTGGGTTGCCATGCCCACCGTGTATATGTTCATGCGGTTCGTGCCTGCGCCCATGATTCCGCGCAGGCCGCCGGTGCCGAATTCAAGATCCTTGTAGAATGCGTCTATCAGGTCTGACTTGTCCTCCTTGTCAAGCATAGCCTGTACTTCCATGCGGGTTTTCTCGTCAAAGGAACCGTCCAGCCACTGCTGCGCCTTTGCGGTCACTGTCTTCAAAAGTTCGTCCATATATGCGGTTTTTATATTATTTACTAAACCGCAAATATAACACTATTTACCCAAATGGCGGCGGAGAAAGAAATATATTTTGACCTGAAGCATCCAGAACCCGAATCCCAGGTATGGGAAATACCCCGGTTTCATTTTAAGTCCGATGGGGAGCAGACGCTTGTCAATGTCATGAAAAATCATTTTAAAAAGAGCCTTCGCCCTTGTAGTTTCAGCAATTTCCCGGTGCTCGAACCACAGCCCGCACACGCCAGTCAGATTTATCCAGCGTTCGCGTTCGAATTTGGCCAAAACCCTTTCAGACTGTTTTTCTATCTTCAGCTGATCAGACATGCTCTTATTTGCCAGCAGCAGTTCAAGTCTTAGCGGAGAAAGCTTGCCGGTCATACTTTCATCATGTTGTCTGTAAAGATATTTTCCATCGCAAAGCACCACTTTGCCAGAATGCAGATAGTGAAGTCTGGTAGTATTGTCATCGCTGTACAGACGGCAGCTGGTATCGAACGACCACCTGTCATACAGTTCCCTTCTGGCAACATACAGGCCATGGAGAGACCAGTCCAGACTCAGTTCGAACGCTTCCTGACCGCTCCAGACCGTACCTTCGGCACGCATGGGATAAGGGGTCTCAACCCCATCAGCCACATAGCGCAGGTCAAGGACCGCCACTCCCGCATCGGGATCCCGGTCAAGAACGGCCACTGCCTTTTCAAGCGTATCGGGAGCAAAGCGGTCATCGGCGTCAAGCATGGCGACGTACCTGCCGTCCGACACCTGCAGACCGCGGTTGCGGGCTATCGCCTGACCTGTGTTCACAGTGTTCGTAAGCAGCCGGAAACGGCTGTCGGCCGCTGCATATGAAGCCAGTATGTCATGTGTGGAATCAGTTGACGCGTCATCGATCATGACCGCCTGGAAATCAGTCATTGTCTGTGCAAGAAGCGAATCAAGCGCTTCACGCAGATATTTTTCCGCATTGTACGCGGCCAGAAGGACTGTCACCCTGCTCATCGGCCCAACCTGTTTTTGATCTTGCCGCGCAGACGGGCAAGGAAATCGGACTGGCGGCCCAGTTCACGGATTGTAATCCAGACCGACACAGCCAGCAGCGCTATTCCCGCCACCCAGCGCCACAGCCCGTCCAGACAGGTCACCGCAGCAAGTGTCATGGCAATTACAGGAATCTGCATTGACAGCACCTTCAGGGCCTGGCGTGAAAAGCGGAAACCGTACCGGGCCCCTGTAATGGCCCTGACCGCAAGAATGTCAAACACCGAAGCGGCGGCAAGAGCCAGACCGGTCATCCTCACTCCGCCCCACTTGTATGCCAGAATCACCGCCGCAACAAAGAACACGTCATACAGGGCTTCCTGAAGCAGGAACGTGCGGCTGTCGCCCTTGGCCAGGGATATGTATGACATGGGCTGGGTCATTGATTTGAACACAAGACTCAGGACCGCGAACTGCGCCATGGGTACGGCGTCGGCAAACTTGGCTGAAAGGAAAATACTGACTATCCACCCCAGAAAGACCATGAATGCCACCACCATGGGCGACATGAGCAGCAGCGCCACTTCGGCCTGGCTGTTTACCATCTCCGACACCTTTGCATTGTCAGCGTTGACTGATGAAAGCCGCGGGAAATAGTCCGATTCCATAGCCGAAAAGACAAACATTCCAAGATACGAAACCAGCAGATAGCCGGCGCTGTAAATGCCTGTAGTTTCAGCGTTTCCGTTCTTCATGAGCCAGTTGGCCACAACGGCGAAGGCGCCGGATCCCAGGAATGACGTTATCGTGAACCATACGCCCAGCCTTATCATCCCCACGCCGTCACTCAGCACATCCTTCGAGAACGGGCGCACCCTGTACGGGAATGCCCGGAACGAATATGCGCATGTCACCGTCATGGAAGCCAGCGAAACCAGCACCAGTGACGGAACCAGACCGCGCAGACCCAGCCAGAAGAACAGCGGTATTGAAATGCAGAATGTAACGGCCACCGTAAGAAGCTGGCTCATTGCTATCTGGCGCAGCAGCCTGGCACCTTTCAGTATTGCCATCTCACCGCCGTTGATGGCGCTGAACAGGACTGCGGGTGAAAGCAGTATGAACGAAAGCGTATAGCCGCGGTCACCTTCAAAGGCCCACCAGCTGAAGAATGCTGAAAGCAGCACGCACAGTGCCATTCCCAGGACGGCGGTCAGCAGAGCCCAGCTGCGGGTCACCAGCACGCTGCGGGCCAGCTCATCGGACTTTCCGGCCTCCATGTATTCCGAAATGTTCCTGACAGCGCTGAAAGGTATGCCCAGGTCAGTGGTGCTCTTTACAAGATTAATGCTGCGGTTGAATGATTCGTTTATACCGAAACCGGTGGTTCCGAGCAGGACTGACACCAGTTTGGTACGGACAACGGAAATGAGCACGACAAGCCCCTGGACACCGCCGAACAGCCCCGTGTACTTCACGATACGGTCATAGGCATTGTCCTGTCCCTGATCTGCCATAACGTTATTCTGTTTATCGGACACGACATATTAACGCAAATACCTGCCCGAAATTATATGCGTGCACAAATAAAAGAACTATCTTTACGTTATAAAGACAGCTATGGCAGAACTTTCAGTAGTCATACCGGTATATGAGAGCGCCGCAACCCTGCAGCGCTGCGTGGACAGCGTGCTTGCAGAAAACATTCCCGGCATTGAAGTCATTCTCGTGGATGACGGTTCGACTGACGGCGGCGGGCAGCTCTGCGACAGTCTGTCCAGCCGGCCCGGCGTAACAGCCATACACCGTCAGAACGGCGGTCTCAGCGCTGCAAGGAACACCGGGACCGATGCCGCCACAGGCCGATGGATCACATTCGTTGACAGCGATGACGAAGTTGCACCAGGCTCTCTGAGCGACAATCTGCAGTGGCTTGAGCAAAACCCGGAAACTGACATGCTGGAATATCCGGTAATGGTCCATGTGGGCGCTCCAGACTGCTTTACGCTCCATTTCGAACCCCATACCGTCAGCGGCAGTGACATCTACCGCCGGTGGATTGCAGACAGGGGCTACCGCCACTGCTATGCGTGTAACAAGATATACAGGAAATCACTGTTTGACGGCCTGCGTTTTCCTGAAGGCGAAACCTTTGAAGACGCCGCAGTCTGTCCGCTCGCAATACGGCGCTGCAGTACGGTAAGGTATTCTGACAACGGCATGTACATGTACCGTTCCACGCCGGGCAGCATAACCCGCAGCTACACATTCAAAGGTCAGGAGCCCCTGTTCAGGCACAATCTGAAACTTCTTGAAGATGCCGCCGCAATGGATATGCCGCATTCCCGGGCTGACCTTTGGAGCATATGCCTTAACCTGCTCATTGACCTGCACCGGTGCAGCGGTACAGACTGCGCATACACGTCAAATGCGGCATCGGACCTGGCACGGCTCAAGCCATCCTGCCGTCAGGTCATAAGCGCAGACATGCCTTTTAAAGCGAAATTAAAGACACTGTTTGGAATCACAGCCGGTCCCGCTGCAGTCTGCAGACTGCTTGGACGCAGAAAATACGACTCATGATATCAGTCATAATCCCATATTACAATCCCAAGTCCGATGCCGCACTTGACAGGCTTCTGGAAAGGGCTGTAGGTTCAGCAGTGGGTGAACTGGACGGCCGGACCGACTTTGAAGTCATAGTCGTCAATGACGGATCGCCCCGCCCGCCTGCCATGGCCGCAGTCTGCACCGACCGCCGCATAAAGTTCCCCGGCCGCACCCACGGGTGCCTTGGAGCCGCCCGCAACACAGGCATGGAACATGCATCGGGGAACATAATCACCTTCTTGGACTCTGATGACTTCTACCTGCCCGGCACCCTGTGGCCCTGCATACAGGCCATGGCTGAAAACGGTGCGGACCTGCTTGGTTTCGGTTTCATGGTTTCACAGCTTGAGACAGGCACGGAAAGTCCGGCACAGCGCCCGCCCAGGTTCTCCACTCCGACTGACGGCAACAGCCACATGCGCAGCCACAACCTGTTCGGCAGCAGCTGCATGTATCTCATTGACCGCAGACTGGTTGATGCGAACGGGCTGCGGTTCATGGAGAATTCATACATTGAAGATGAGGAATTCACGCCCAGACTTGTCTTCCACGCCAGGCGTTTTGTGCACACAGACTATAAAGTGTACGGATATTTCAAACGCAGCGGTTCAATAATCACCACCATGACGGCTGCAGCCGTGGAGGAAAGGCAGCGCAATACGGAAAACGTGCTTGCACGGCTCCTGGAGTTCCGAGATTCAAAGTCCAATGTACCGCATGACGGCCTGGACAGGAAAATCAGCACGCTTGCCGTTGACTGTCTGCGCCGCGCCCTTCGCAGTGATGCCTGGCGGAATGCGGCCGACACCGCAAAATCCCGTCTTGCAGACATGGGACTCTACCCCATACCGGACAATACGCTGCCGCCGGGAATAAGACTTTACGCCAAACTGTCCGAATCCCGCATCGGACTGTACATTCTGCACTTGTTTGAAAAGGGAAGACAATGAAGATACTGCTGCTTGGAGAATACAGCAACGTGCACAACACGCTTGCAAAGGGACTCAGGGAACTTGGGCATACGGTATGCGTGGCCAGTGACGGAGACAGCTGGAAGAACTACCCCCGTGACATTGACCTGGAGCGTGAAAAGTCCGGACGCTTGAGTTTCATGTGGCGTCTCAGCAAGGCGCTGCCCTCAATGAAAGGCTTTGACGTGGTACAACTCATCAATCCCATGTTTCTGGAACTCAAAGCTGAAAGGATACGCCCCATATACGACCGCCTGCGCCGCGCCAACGGCAGGATTGTCCTGGGGGCGTTCGGCATGGACCACTATTGGGTGAGCGTGAACACGGACATAAGGCCGCTGCGCTACGGTGACTTCAACATAGGCGATACCGTACGTACAGACCCTGAAGCGCAGCTGTACCGTGACGAATGGACGGGAAACGCCAAGGAAGACCTGAACCGCCACATTGCACTTGACTGTGACGGCATTGCAGCCGGGCTGTACGAATACTGGGCCACCTACAATGAGGTTCATGAAAAGGGCCGCGGCGGTGTGGAGGTACGGGACAAGATGCGTTTCATCCCCTTTCCAATTGACATGCCGCAGCAGTCATTCACCGAATACGGCGGCGGGGCGCTGAAACTGTTCGCCGGAATAAGCCGCGGACGCAGCGCCTACAAGGGTACGGACATCATGCTGCGTGCGGCACGTGACGTTCAGGCCGTCCACCCCGGTCTGCTTGAGCTGAGAGTCGCTGAAGGCGTGCCTTTCGACACATACCGCCGCATGATGGAAGGCAGTGACGCCATACTTGACCAGCTGTACAGCTACACCCCGTCAATGAATTCGCTCCTGGCCATGTCTAAGGGCATAATAGACATAGGCGGCGGAGAACCGGAGAACTATGAGATTCTGGGCGAGAACGAACTGAGACCCATAGTCAACGTACAGCCCACATATGAAAGCGTATACCATGAACTGGAACAGCTTGTCCTGCACCCGGAACGCATAGCAGTCCTGAAACGGCAGTCAGTGGAATATGTAAGGCGCCACCATGACCATGTCAAAGTGGCGCGTCAGTATGAAAGTTTCTACGGAAGTCTGTTCTGAAAAGTCACAGCTGCGGGGCGCGGCGTTTCTTGAACTTCCATCTCAAGTCCGATGTCATGAGCCTGAAGAAACGGCCGTAGTCATACAGGTACCTGACTGACGGCAGCGAGAGCAGCAGTGCCGCCAGGGCAAAGTACCACGGCATGAAACAGAAATATAGTACTGTCCAAAGTATGAACGCAATGATTGACATTGCGAAACATGTGCCGAAACGGGCCGTATTGTAGAATGCGTTGTCCTTTATGCCGCGCATTATGAGCAGAGTCGGTATCCATATCACTGATGCGACGACAGCTGAGAAAACGTAGTACGGCAGTCCGGCCAGAGCCAGCAGGAATTTCCCTATCACCCTGCCCCATCCCAGTTCGTTGGCAATGGAATACACAGAAATGCCGTTCTGTATTCTCCACACACGCAGACGGTCCGCCTTCTCGAACAGTTTTGCGGCCTCATCGGGCTGTTCTTCCCTGAATTTCAGCAGGTCAGCAACAGTACGGCGGTTGACTGCCTGGCGGCGCATGAGTCCGCGCAGCCTGCTGCCCGTTGCGGATTCAATTTCATCAAGCGTCTTTCTGAAATATGCGGGATTGTCACTCCTTATCTTTGTCAGTTCCCATATAGCGTCATAATCCTTGTCATCAGGGATGTATGTTATCAGTTCCGACATCTTCTCCGTCAGGACCTCACGCATTTTGAGCATCTGCACAGGCACAGGATCATCGCTGTTGAGCTTTATGAATTCGCTTACGTTGAACGGCTTGCCAAAACGCACCAGGACAGTTGAGCGGAAACGGAAATAGTCTCCGTAATCAATGCCTATGGGCTGTATGTATACGGCGCCGTCACCGGCTGAATTCTCATATACGGAATATGTTATATGGAACACGCCCTTGCTCAGTTTGAGCAGCGAATGCTTGGCACGGTGCGTAGCCTCGGGATAGATTACCAGAGGCACCTTGTCCAGCATGATTTCCGTAGCCTGGCTTATTGTCTCGGTATTCTTCTTTACAGCTTCCAATCCGTCACGTATGCGGTAAATGGGCATTATCTTCAAGAAACGCAGCCATTTGACCGCCGCCTTCTTCTGGAAGATGTCTGCACGTGCCATGAACACCTTCTGACTTTTGGTCACAGCCAGCATCACCAGCGGGTCCATCAGGGCGTTGGTATGATTGGCAGCCCATATTGTGGAACCGTCTTCGGGTATGTTTTCAGTCCCCTCCACCTGAAAACGGCGGTAGGAATTCCTGACAGCCCTGTCAACAAAGAATTTCGTAAAGAAATATGTAAAATGTCCCTCCTGAAGTTTCCTTTCCATTGCTGAATTCATTTTTTGCGCAGCCCCCTGGTGTCAAACGCGGTACGGTTGAATACCGTTGACAGGATCAGGCCTGAAATGATGTGCCATACGCCCCACCATGCGGTAACGAACACCATGCCTCCCTTTGCCACATCGGGCGGGAAAATGCCGGAATTGAGCAGTATCAGAAGTCCCAGACCGGAATTCTGAATGCCCACCTCAAGCGTAAGCGCACGGCGGTCCTTGACGGGTGTATTGCCCAACGATGCGGCCGTATATCCTATTCCGAAACCTATCAGATTGTGCACCAGTACGATAAGGAATATACAGCCTATATATTCTTTGAAAGCCGCAAAATTCTGTGAAAGCATCATTGCCACAATCCCTATGAAAATGGCAATGGAAATGTAGCGGAACACCTCCTTTATACGGTCCGATGCCTTTGGCGCCATACGTACGGTAAGCAGGCCCAGCGCAACCGGTATTCCCATTATCAGAACCACGTTCAGGGCCATCTGCAGCGGTGATACCTGGAGTGTTCTGAGTACGGTCACGGCCGCATGGTCCATGTACTTGACGTACAGACCGCCCCATATGGAATAGTTTATCGGAGTGAATATGGGTGATCCCAGCGTTGTCACTGCGCTCATGAGAATTGACAGTTCCGTATTGCCCTTCGCGACTGAAGTCATGAAGTTCGATACAGCACCGCCGGGGCACGATGCCACCAGAATCAGACCCATGGCCACCATCGGAGACAGGATTCTGTGGAACAGCAGGCAGCACAGGAATGTGACTGCCGGCAAGGCTATCCACTGGCATGCCAGACCTATGAAAAGGGATTTGGGGCGGTTCATTACACCGCGGAACGACTGCGGTTTAAGCCCCAGAGCAACTCCGTACATGACTACAGCCATGAACACGGCAAGCAGCAGCGAACCGGTGTTGCTGAATCCTATGTCCAATACGTCCAACTGCTGCAGTTTCTCTATCATATGTCTGTTCCGGGCATGTGAACCCTGCCATTATGAACGGCAAAGTTAACAATTTTATTCAAAAACAGCCACCGGACCGGCGGCTTGTTGTATATTAGACGCCGGAAACCTGAAAAAGTAAAATCACTGAAGTTCCATATGCGGAACTTCAGTTCCAGCCGCTCGCGGCTGGGTCCTCCCCTGAGGGGAGGATGCAGGTGGGGGTCAGAAAAGGATATCATTTATTCAAGTTTCGCCTTG
The DNA here is from genome assembly GCA_024398665.1 of Bacteroidaceae bacterium. Classification (GTDB taxonomy): domain Bacteria; phylum Bacteroidota; class Bacteroidia; order Bacteroidales; family Bacteroidaceae; genus Colenecus. The sequence continues at coordinate 3,357 of JAKSIS010000038.1, read as the reverse complement.
ATGAGCCCTGAACAACAGTAATTTGGAATATGCGAAACTTGAATGAAATCATGAAGATAATTCTGATTGTTGTAGGCAAGACAGTTGAAGAATGGCTCAGGAAGGGAATAGAATCATACACTGAACGCCTTGTCCATTTCTGCCAGTTCGAAACGGTCACCATACCTGACCTGAAGAACAACAGGAACATGGACATCCAGACCCAGAAAGTCCGTGAAGGCGAATCCATACTGAAACTCCTGCAGCCGTCCGATGACGTGTATCTGCTTGATGACAAAGGTCTTCAGATGACATCGCCAGAAATGGCCGCATGGCTTGAAAAGCGCATGTCACAGTCTTCAAAGCGCCTGGTATTCATCATAGGCGGTCCCTACGGATTCTCCCCGGCAGTATACGAACGCGTACCCGGCCGTCTGTCACTGTCCCGGATGACATTCTCACACCAGATGGTACGTGTAATATTCGTGGAACAGCTGTACCGTGCCTTCACCATAATAGGCAATCTGCCCTATCACCACGAGTGACAGGGCAGTATTCCGGTTTCCTGCTTTTCAAAAAAAAATCAACGGAATGCGTTCAGCGCACGTATTATGTGCGCAGTATCCTCACTGTCCTGCACCGGACTGATTGGCAGGCTAAGTTCCTGCGCGTGAATCTTCTCAGTCACAGGCAGCTGCATCTCAGACCACCGGCTGTAGCACTGCTGGCGGTGCGGCGGTATGGGATAATGAATCATGGTCTGCACACCGCAACCGGCAAGGTGCTGCTGCAGCCTGTCACGGCATTCCGCAAATACTGGGAACTGGTGCCACACATTACACTGGCTGGGCATCGGCATTGGAAGTCCGATGAGCGGATTGCTTATGCCTGCCGAATACTGTTCCGCCACGGCGCGGCGGGCCTCATTGTCTTCATCCAGATGTTTCAGCCTGACAGCCAGCACTGCAGCCTGTATCTCATCCATACGGCTGTTGCGGCCGCGGTATCGGAATACGTATTTCTCCTTTGATCCGTAATTGGCAAGGGCGCGTACCGTTTCCGCCAGCATGCCGTCATCAGTAGTGACAGCACCGGCATCACCAAGCGCGCCTATGTTCTTCCCGGGATAGAAGCTGTGCCCTGCGGCATCGCCCAGCGACCCTGTGCGGCGGCCGTTCAGGGTCATGCAGCCCTGCGCCTGGGCATTGTCCTCAATCAGTTTCAGCCCGTGGCGGCGGCATATCTCCGACATGTTGCCCGACCATGCCAGGCGCCCGTACAGATGCACGGTCATAATGGCTCTGGTACGTGACGTGATATGGCTTTCAATCAGACTCTCATCAATCTCCAGCGTATCGAAACGCGGTTCCACAAGTACCGGAACCAGTCCGTTTTCCGATATGGCAAGAATTGACGCGATGTATGTGTTTGCCGGAACTATCACCTCGTCGCCGGGTTCCATGAAACCCATTTCCATGTACGCGCGAAGTATCAGCCACAGCGCATCCAGACCGCTGGCGCAGGCCACACAATGGCGCGTTCCTATATAATCGGCATACATGCGTTCGAACCGCTCCACCTCAGGCCCCAGCAGGTAGCGCCCGCTGAATGCCGCCCGCAGTACAGCGTCATGTATCTCATCGGAATATTTCTCTACAAGTTTCCCAAGCGGATAGAATTCAATCATAGTCAGAATGTCATTTCATAAGTGTCATACACGACTGACCTGGCTCCGAAACCCTCCTTCTGGAAAATGAGGCCCTCGTTCAGGTAACTGCCGCCGTTTTCAGTCGAAATACCGAAATCGAAATACTTCCGGTCTGCATAGGTAACGGTTATGAGTTCATGCAGCAGCATGTCCAGCGCCCCGTTTTTCTTTCCATAGTCCGATGACGCCAGATACTGCGTATGGACCACCTGTCCCATATCATATACCAGCGCTCCGGCAACAACCCTGTCCCCGTCACGGACCACATGAAGCCTTATGCTGTCCGGGAAACGGCTGTGCAGCAGCCGCAGTTCATCCACACTGTGAACCGGCTTGCGGCCATGCTTCTCCTGCAGTATGCCAGCCAGGATATCCCAGAATGCCTGCAGGTCCTCCTGCATGTTGCCCGCATCGGACCTGAGCCCTGTCTTTAGCGCCTTCACGCAGCCTGACTTGCGGGACTGCCGCATGGGCAGCGGCTTCTTCAAGTCAATGACCGATGAAACGCCTCTCTGCTTCAGCACGCCGCCGCTGCGGAACAGTGCATAGAGATCCTCCTCGGCCGGCTGCCGGCTGTATATATAAGGTATGGGCTTGTACAGCCAGCGGTGTGCGCCCAGCGTGTGTTTCATCCAGTCAATGGCACAGCTGAACACTTCAAGCGCATCGACCGCAATCATGCTGTCCTGCACTATCAGACCGCCGTATGTCAGGCCTCCGTGCGACTGCACCGTACCTTCATCCTTGCACCAGTTGGCCGGAAGCATTGCCAGCAGACGGCCGTGCTTGTAGAACATGAGCGATGAGTCCGTGAAGCGGTCGCTGTGATAGTCCATGTATCCGCGGTCCAGCAGGAATGTCCCGTTCTTTGACGTTTTGAGGAATGCGTTCCATTCGTCCCTGCGAGAACTGTCGTACCTGATTACGGAAAGCTGTTCGTTCAGATACTGGCTGTAGTCATGAATGTAGCCCGATGCGTTGTACGGATGCGATGCGAACACCACGCATACCGTACCGGGGCTGAAGTCACGCAGTTCGCACCATACGCCCGGCGGGATAAGAATGCCCTTCGTGGGCGAATCCATGAGCACTGTAGCCTTGCGGGTCCCGTCATCGACCATCATGTTGAAACTGCCGGTCACAGGAATCACCACCTCGGCCGTCTCGCTGTGGGAATGGCCGCCGCGTGTCCTGCCCTCGGGCACGCCATACACCCAGAACGCCCTCTCCACCTGGAACGGTATGTGGTGCATACTTTCTGCGAACGACAGTGAACCGCGTTCATCAGTCCTTTCGGGGAATTCAATGATTCTGCATCCGCGCGGGAGCTGCTGCATGCTGTCTGGGGTCATAATCAAATTCTTCAAGTTGTAAAGATAACGAAATATGCAGAGCTATGTTGTTTTTAAAGAAAAATTCAACGGAAAACTTGCAGAGTTCAAATCCGTCCATTACCTTTGTGCCCGCTTAAGAACCGCGACGGCGGTGCGGCGGAAGGAAGTTTGGGTGAGTGGCTGAAACCAGCAGTTTGCTAAACTGCCGTACGGGCAACTGTACCGGGGGTTCGAATCCCCCAGCTTCCGCAGACCAGATGACGGTTCTGAGGCAGACAACCAGATGGCGCTTTCATCTAACGGTTAGGATACAAGATTCTCAATCTTGGCATACGG
>JAKSIS010000037.1 GCA_024398665.1 Bacteroidaceae bacterium | reverse complement strand
CCGGGCACTTTACTAAATCTGTGAAAGCAGACACAAATTTACTCAGCCCCCACTAGTTTTCGGGTGAGCCATGTTTTGTCCAGTGGCGCATAGGTGAAACCGCCAGATATTAAAAATGCCAAACAACTGCATACATGTTGTTTGGCATTTTTTAATTTGTGTTTCGTCGCGGATTCGAACCGCGGACCTCTTGCGTGTGAAGCAAGCGCTCTGAACCGGCTGAGCTAACGAAACCTGCTTTGCGGGGGCAAAGATACAGCAATTTTTTTATTCTTCTCCAATTTGCGAAAGAACTTCATCACAGGAACTGACTACGGAGCGCTGCATGCGCAGGCCTATGAAACCACCCACCAGACCGCCTAAAATTGCGCCCAGCACCATGTACAGGCCCTCATGATGGCCATCGGAACAGTTCTTGAGGTTTTCTATGCAGAACCACGTTCCCCAAAGAATACATATAATTATACCGTACTTCAACCAGTCCTGATAGTCTTTTCTTACCCTTTTCATAAGACCTGCAACAGTCTTGAGGTCCTGAGTCATGGTACGGCTGTTGACACCGCGGTGCATGCGCCAGGTCATGAAATCGCAAAACAGCATCATCAGAACCGTAAAGACAATGAAAACGTTGGAAAGGCCGAACTCCGGAAAGAAAAGCACAGCCGCCAATATCACGAACACCGACGCTGCAACGCTTATCCATGCCTGCGTATTTATATTCCTCACGCTGGAATTGACAACTTTTCGCAGCAGCCTGTCATTGACTATGTTTTCAGTAGCCAGCTTGTCCTTCAGAATGGCAATCTGCCCACGCATCTCTTCAAGAACATCGGTAGGTCTCTCTTCCATGATTCAGTCTGTTTGCACGTTTGACATTTCCATGAGTTTCTGACGTATGCGGAACAGTTTCACGCCAACATTACGGGCCGATATGCCCACAATGGCACCAATCTCATCATAGCTCATGTTTTCAAGCCACAGAAGAACAAGGGCACGGTCCACAAGATCCAGCCTGCCGATACGGCCGTACAGTTGGCGGACCTGACGGGAAGCCTCATCGGAATCGGAAAAAAGGTTGGCGTTCATGTCAAGGGGAACCTTTTCACCGGCACGCCTGCGTTTGCGGTCAGCAGAAATGCAGGTGTTCAGCGCCACCCTCCAAATCCATGTTTCAACCTTGGATTCTCCGCGGAACGAATCAAAACCTTTCCATAAGTTTATGAGCACATCCTGAAAAAGGTCCTCGACTTCATCGGGGTCCTTTGAGAACATGTAGCACACGGTATACACGGTGCTTTTGTGCTGTTCCACCAGCCTTGAGAATTCCTTTTCCCTGTTGTCCATCTGTCACAATTCACATGTTTGACGCATGTGGGTGCACCGGAATTACAGAATATCACCAGTATTTAATTTCACGGACAATATCTTCCTTCGGCTTGCGGCTGCCGTCATATGTGGCGGCACGGGTCCAGTTGCCGTAGGAATCATATTCCAGATAACTGAAATAGAGTACCTGCTCATTGCCGAACTGGTCAAGATTATGCTTTTCAATGATATTGTGGTTACCATCGTAGAGGTTCGATTCATGTTCGGTAGTGCCGCTCTCCAGGTCAGTGATGAAAATATCCACAGGATAGCCGTCTCTGTCCAGTTTCATGACGGTTCTGGTCTTGGGAACTCCGTCCCTGCTCAGTTCGGATGTGTACTTGCGGCGTTTTGAAGCTTCGCGGAGTGAGAGTTTTTCAGTCTTGCCTCCAGGCTGTATGCTCTCATATTCCAATACGTTGCCGTCCCGTGACACAAGCACCAGCGTCGATGCCAGCGCACCCCTGTCCTTCTGGACGCTCTTCACGCACACGCGCCCCTCGAACTGGCTTTCAGCCTCCTGCTGGACGACATTCATGTCATCCATGTAGGCCGATGATATCTCATTGCCTATGGGATCATATACCGATACGTTTGTATACCACAGGCTGTTGTAGCCTTCAACCTTCGGACGTACGGCCTCAGGCACGTAATGTATTTCAGTCACCATCTGGACACGGCCTTTCATTCCTCCGAACGGCTGTTCCTGATATTTCCGGCCGCCACATGATACGAGAAAGGCCGATATGAAAAGCGTCAGAATTTGGATTCTCTTCATATTATGTTCTGTTTTTTCATTTCGCTGACTGTCAGCTCCAGTTCATCGAACCAGTCACGGCCGAAACGCCGTACAAGAGGTCCTTCAAGGTACTTGTAGACAGGAATGTGTTCCCGCTGGCCTTTCAGTACAGCGGCGCGGCATACATCCCAACGGTCATAGTTCAGTCCCCAGTATCCGCCCAGTTTGCGTACGCGTATCGGATAAAGGTGGCAGCTGACAGGTTTCATGAAACTGCAGCGGCCCTCACGGTATGCCTTTTCAATGGCGCAGTAACAGCTGCCGTCCTCACCGTGACAGGTAAAGACGCAGTCCTTGCCGTTTACAATCTGTGTCACCGTTTCGCCCTCGGGATCAAGACATGACACGCCAGCCTGTTCAATGACCCGGCGCGCTTCAGGATCAAGAGCATCCCAGATTACAGGAAGCAGTTCTTCAATCTGCGCCACTTCATCAGGAGTGACGGGAGCGCCGGCGTCACCTTCCACGCAGCAGGCGCCGTGACAGCTGCTCAAATCACAGCTGAATTCCTTGGTAAGGACATCAAATGAAACAATCACATCACCTATCTGGAGCATATACGAAGCTTTGTCATGCAAAAATACTGAAAGAGTTTCTTATCTTTGCCCTGAGATAGAATAAAACTCCATGTCATCAACATTACTTCTCACACTTGCCATCATTGCCGGAATAATCGGTCTGATAGGCAGCATCGTGCCCGGAATTCCCGGGCCTCCAATCAGCTGGGTAGGAATGCTGTTCGCATATTTCCAGCGTCAGGCAGCCGGCAGCGATGATCCCATTAGCAAAAGGCTGCTGTTCATCTGGTTGGGGATTACCGTAGTCGTGACCGTTCTGGACTATGTCATTCCAGCCAAATTCACCAAGGTGGCCGGCGGTTCCAAGGCCGGAAGCTGGGGGGCCATAATCGGGCTTTTCGCCGGAATGTTCCTTACACCCATAGGCATGCTGTCCGGCACGCTGCTGGGCGCTTTTCTTGGCGAACTGCTTGTAGCAAAGAAGAAGCCCGGGCCCGCTGTCAAATCGGCATTGGGCGCATTTGCCGGATTCATTGTCGGAACAGGGTTAAAATTATTGACATCCGGAATAATGATGTATTACATTATTTTCTAGTTTTGCGCCGTCCGGTCTTTAACCTGGACGGCTTTTGAGCATATTATCTGCAGACAATTTACTACTAATTATAATCGGTTATGAAAAAGAAAATTTTACTTGTAGCAGCAGTTCTCACTTCGCTGACATGTTTTGCACAGTTCCCGGGCGGCGGTTTCGGCGGCTTTGGCGGCGGAATGCCTCAGGGCATGCCCCAGGGTGGCGGTATGCCACAGATGGGCGGCGGCTTTGGCGGATTCGGAGGCTTTGGCGGCGGTATGCCGGGTCTTGGCGGTGACCAGAGTTCACAGGCCCAGGCTGAATATTCAGAGAAGTTCACAGACATTGACTACGTTGGTGATGACTCGGTTTACCACAAGCTGGACATCTATCTGCCCAAGGAAGTCAAGGATTCATATCCCGTTGTAGTACACATCTACGGCAGCGCATGGGGCAGCAACTCATCAAAGGGCATGGCTGACATCAACACCATCGGTGCAGCTCTGCTTAAAGCCGGTTACGCAGTGGTATGTCCCAACCACCGTTCCATCAGCGACGCCAAGTGGCCCGCACAGGTCAATGACATCAAGGCCGTCATCCGTTTCATCCGCGGCAACGCAGCCAAGTACAAGTTCGACACATCATTCATCGCAACATCAGGCTTCTCATCAGGCGGTCACCTTTCAGCAGTCACAGCCCTTTCAAACGGCGTGAAGGTTGCAAAGCGCGGCAAGGCCGAATATGACATTGAAGGCAGTCTGGGTGCATACACAAAGGAATCAAGCGCAGTCAACGCATTCTGCGACTGGTCAGGTCCCACCGAACTGCTGCAGATGGAATGCGGCAACGCAATGGTGTTCGGCGGCCCGGGCAACACTCCTGAAGAGCAGCTTCTCGGACTCAAGAAGGCCGATGCAGGCACTGAAGACAACTTCATGCTGCTCAGCGCAACAGGTTTCCTTGACAAGAACGACGTTGCCGGATACATGTTCCACGGTGATGCCGATCCTATCGTAGCATCATGCGTAAGCCAGTATCTCTACGACCAGATGCAGGCAATGGGCGTTGAGAGCTATATCCTTCGCGAACCCCAGGGCAGCCACGGCATGGGCATGTATTCAGAGGAGAACCTGAAGAAGATGACTGATTTCCTGAACGCCCAGCGCGCAAAGACCGCCAAGAAGTGATTCAATTCCTGGTTTACCATAAAAGCGGACTTTCGGGTCCGCTTTTTTTATGTCCTTTATTTTGATGTTCGGGAAAATGATGTACCTTTGCACCGCCTGATCCTTTAGCTCAGTTGGTTTAGAGCGCTTGCTTGACAGGCAAGAGGTCAGCAGTTCAAATCTGCTAAGGATCACGAAAACCCCCGTTAGAAGTGCTTCTGGCGGGGGTTGCTGTTTCATTCCATGGCCCTTATGCGGCGTGTGTCCTTTGAGACTATACTGTCCCATATTGGAAAAACATATTTCCGTGCTGTCATAAAGAAGAGTCGGATACAACCGGTGCCATTATTTTGTAATTTTGCGGCCGAAAACGAAAAGGTATAATTTTTTGGCCGATAAAGGGTCGGCTTTGTGACGCGACATTATGAAAATTTCAGGCTTTCAGCCCAAGCTGTTCTCATGTCTTAAGAACGGCTACAGCAGGAATTCATTTCTTCAGGACCTGCTTGCAGGTATCATTGTAGGCATTGTGGCACTGCCGCTTGCCATAGCATTCGGAATCGCATCGGGCGCTACGCCCGAAGCGGGTATCATCACGGCCATCGTTGCCGGATTCATCATCTCATTCTTCGGAGGAAGCAAAGTGCAGATTGGCGGGCCTACAGGCGCGTTCATCGTAATTGTGTATGGAATCATCCAGGATTATGGCATGAACGGACTTTACATAGCCACATTCATGGCCGGCGCGTTCCTTATTCTTATGGGAGTGCTGCATCTGGGTACTATAATCAAATACATACCCTATCCCATCATAGTGGGTTTCACCAGCGGCATTGCCCTGACCATTTTCGCCACCCAGGTCAAGGACCTTCTGGGACTGCAGATAGCCGGTGTGCCGGCCGGTTTCCTGGACAAGTGGGGAGTGTATTTCCAGCATCTGGACACAATAAGCTGGTGGTCGCTGGCTGTAGGGATATGCAGCATTCTCATTATCGTGTTCACGCCGAAAGTGAGCCGCCGTCTGCCGGGATCGCTTGTAGCCATCATTCTCATGACAGTTGTGTGCATCGGACTGAAAAAGCTGGGCATTCAGGGCATTGAAACTATAGGAGACCGCTTTTCAATCAATTCACAGCTGCCCAGCGCCACCGTGCCCCAGCTGACATGGGACAGCATACGGCATCTGGCATCGCCCGCGCTTGTCATAGCCATGCTGGGTGCCATCGAATCGCTGCTGTCAGCCGCTGTGGCTGACGGTGTCACAGGCGACCGTCATGACAGCAACCAGGAACTTCTGGCACAGGGCATAGCCAACATGGTGAGCCCGCTTCTGGGCGGCATACCCGCCACTGGCGCCATTGCCCGCACCATGACCAACATAAACAACGGCGGCCGCACACCTGTAGCCGGAATAATCCACGCTGTGGTGCTTGCGCTCATCTACCTGTTTCTCATGCCGCTGGTCAAATACATCCCCATGGCCTGTCTGGCCGGCATACTGGTGGTAGTTTCCTACAACATGAGCGAATGGCGCAGCTTCAAGGCCATATTCAGGAATCCCAAGTCCGATGTAACGGTCCTGCTGGTCACCTTCCTGCTGACAGTGATATTCGACCTTACCGTAGCCATTGAAGTGGGCGTGCTCATAGCCTGCCTGCTGTGCATGCGCCGTATGGCCGAAACCACGAACGTGTCAGTCCTGAGCGACGAGATAGACCCCAATGCCGATACCGATGTCATGGGCAATCTGGAACATCTGACCATACCTGAAGGAGTCAAGGTTTATGAAATCAACGGCCCGTACTTTTTCGGCATAGGCAACAGATTCGAAGAGATGATGGGCGACATGGGCGGCCGTGCCAAGGTGCGCATAATACGCATGAGAAAGGTGCCTTTCATTGATTCGACCGGAGTCCACAACCTGAGCAACATGTGCCGCATGTGCCGCCAGATGGGTGTGCAGGTTGTGCTTTCAGGCGTAAACGAAGGCGTGATGCGGGTTCTGGTAAGCGCCGGCGTCGATGACATAGTGGGCAAGGACAACATATGCAGCCACATTGACCTTGCCCTGAAACGCGCCGCGCAGATTGCCGGTGCTACGAACGCTTGACAGAAGCCAGTCTTATAAGAACCGTTCCTATAATACCTGCGGCTATGGAGCCCAGCAGGATGGCTATCTTGCCGGCATTGCGCATTGCCACAACGGCTGCGGCATCGGCGAATGAAAGGGTGTCAACGAAGATGGACATTGTGAATCCTATGCCGCCCAGACATGCCACGGCAAAGAACATCTTCCAGCCGGCCTTGTCCGGCATGGTGCAGATACCGGTTTTAACAGCAATGAAGCTGAAAAGGGTAATGCCCAGCGGTTTGCCCAGAACCAGTCCCAGGAATATGCCCAGGCCCACCCCTCCGGTGATTCCTGCCGTATTGAAGATGTTGAAGAAAGAGATATCGGGAATCTCGACGCCTGCGTTGGCCAGTGCGAATATCGGCATGATCAGGAAATTGACCCACGGTGAAAGTGCATGCTCCACCCTGTAGCTCATGTTCATGGAACCGTATGCCGTATCCTGTATGCGGCGCAGGAAATGGCGCTGCGGACCGTTGGGGAAATCAGTATCGTCATCAATTCGGTCGTAGCGGACCAGTTTGTCAGCAAAGAAACGTATCTTGTGCAGGACATATGGACGCTCATAACGCGGTGTAGACGGGATGATGAAAGCCATCACCACACCTGACATGGTGGCGTGAATGCCCGAATAGTAGAACAGCACCCAGACCACAACAGCCAGGGCAAGATAAACGGAAACATGCTTCTGCCCAAGATGACGAAGCAGCAGCGCAATGCCTATTACAGCCAGGGATATGCCCAGGAGCAGCAGGTTTATGTGTCCGCCGTAGAATAATGCCACCACCAGTATGGCAATCAGGTCATCGGCTATGGCCAGCGCGGTCAGGAATACCTTGAGCGAAACGGGCACCCTGTCACCGAGCACAGAGAGAATGCACACCGCGAACGCAATGTCCGTAGCAGTAGGTATACCCCAGCCCGATGCTGCCGGAGTACCGTGATTCACCAGCGTGAATATGACAGCGGGCATAATGACACCGCCAAAGGCGGCGATTATTGGCAGGAGGGCCTTCTTGAGCGATGAAAGTTCACCATGGGCAACCTCACGCTTTATTTCCAGACCCACTGTGAAGAAGAAGACCACCATGAGCACGTCATTGATGAACTTCTCAATGGTAAGGTCACGCGGGAAAAGCCAGTCGACATTTCCGTCAGGACTCATGAAATGGATCTGGACCTTGGTCTCAAGGAAGGAATGGTAAAAGAATTTTGTAGCAGGCAGATTTGCCAGCAGCATGGCTGCAATTACGCAGAAAAGCAGCAGGACGCCCTGCGCCCATGGCTGCTGTGACAGTCTTTCGCTCCTGCGGTTAAACGAAAGCATGCTTTTGTTCCAACGGTATACCGGTATGAGTTTCATTACAAAAACAAAAAAACATGGTGGCGGTCAGCACAAACTGACCGCCAGCCGTATATAGTGTAAAAATAAATTACGACAGCAGATTCTTGCCGGTCATTTCGGCAGGAATGGGCAGACCCATGATTGTAAGAATGCTGGGAGCGACATCGGCCAGAATGCCGTCTGTCACCTTTGCACCCTCGCGGTCTGTAACGTAGATTACGGGTACCGGATTCAGCGAATGGGCGGTATTGGGGGTTCCGTCAGCGTTCACAGCATTGTCGGCATTGCCGTGGTCTGCAATGATGATGGCATCATATCCGTGGGCCTTTGCAGCCTCAATCACGTCATGCACGCATGCATCGACAGCAACGACAGCCTTCTCAATAGCCTCATATACACCGGTATGGCCCACCATGTCACCGTTGGCGAAATTCACTACTATGAAATCATACTTGTCAGTTCCGATGGCCTCGACCAGCCTGTCACGAACCAGATATGCGCTCATCTCAGGCTGAAGGTCATAGGTTGCAACCTTTGGAGAGGGCACCAGAATACGGTCCTCATTATCATACGGGGTCTCACGGCCGCCGTTAAGGAAGAATGTCACATGGGCGTACTTTTCAGTTTCGGCAATGTGCAGCTGGGCAAGACCCTTTGATGAAACGTATTCGCCAAGGGTGTTGTTCACATTCTCCTTGTCAAAGAGAATATGTACGCCTGTGAACGATGCGTCATACGGAGTAAGGCAGTAGTACTGCAGTCCGGGTATTGTGTGCATGCCGTTTTCAGGCATGTCCTTCTGTGTCAGGGCAATGGTCATTTCCTTGGCGCGGTCGTTGCGGAAGTTGAAGAATATGACTGCGTCACCTTCCTCAATGCGGCTGTCGTAGGCGCTGTTCACGATAGGCTTCATGAATTCGTCAGTCACGCCCTCGTCATATGAATCCTGCACGGCCTGCACCATGTCATCGGCCTTGCGGCCCTCGCCCAGAACCAGCTGGTCATAACCCAGCTTGACACGCTCCCAGCGCTTGTCACGGTCCATGGAGTAGTAGCGGCCTATGATCGATGCCACCTTGGCTCCGCGGTCAGTGAGCTGCTGTATGAAGCCCTTTCCGCTCTTGGGGTCAGTGTCACGGCCGTCCATGAAACAGTGCACGTATGCATTCTCAAGTCCGTATTCCCTGGCAATGTCACACAGGCAGAATATGTGTTCGAGCGATGAATGCACACCGCCGTTCGAAACCAGACCCATCAGATGCAGTTTCTTTCCGGTATTTTTGGCGTAGCTGTATGCAGCCACAATCTCAGGATTCTGACGAATGCTTCCGTCGGCAATGGCACGGTTAATCTTGACCAGGTCCTGATATACCACGCGGCCGGCACCGATATTCAGGTGACCAACCTCCGAATTGCCCATCTGACCGTCAGGCAGACCTACGTTCTCACCGCTTGCAAGCAGCTGTGCGTGAGGATAGTTCGCGTTCAGATAGTCCATGTAGGGAGTCGGAGTCGAGAAGATGACATCGGACTTTGACCTGTTGCCAATGCCCCAGCCATCAAGAATCATGAGTAATGCTTTCTTTGCCATAATGCCTTTATTTTTGTGTTTTGAATTTTCCGGCCGCAAAGTTACTCATTTCAGCCGAACTTGTCTACAAGTTTTCCATCAGAACATGCGTGCCACACGCTCTATTCCGGCGGCAAGCGCATCAATCTCCTGCATGGTGTTGTAGAATGACAGTGAGGCACGGACAGTGCCGGGAATGCCAAGACGGTCCATGAGCGGCTGCGCGCAGTGGTGTCCCGTACGGACTGCAATGCCCAGACGGTCCAGCAGGGTTCCCATATCGGACGGAAAAATGTCACCGACAAGGAACGACAGCACACCGCTGCGCTGCTGCGGCATGCCTATGAAACGCAGGCCATCAATCTGCGAGAGACGCCCTACGGCATAGTCAAGCAGGCTGTGCTCATATTCTGCAATCGCACCGATGCCTATACCGTCAATATAGTCAAGTGCCGATGCAAGAGCAGTCGCACCGACATAATCGGGAGTGCCGGCCTCAAATTTATATGGAAGCACGTTATATGTGGTTCCCTCAAAACTGACACGGCCTATCATTTCACCGCCGCCCTGGTAGGGAGGCATGGCATCAAGCCACCGGCGCTTGCCGTAAAGCACTCCTATGCCCGTGGGGCCGTATATCTTGTGACCGCTGAATGCCAGGAAATCAGCATCGAGTTCTGCAACATTAACCTTTATGTGAGGCACTGACTGCGCGCCGTCAATGGCGACAGGAACCCCGTGGCTATGGGCTATGCGTATGATTTCAGCGACCGGATTCACCGTTCCAAGCACATTTGAAACATGAGCTACGCTGACAAGCCGGGTCCTGTCAGAGAGCATGCTCTCAAACGCATCAAGGTCCAGTTCGCCGTCATCGGAAATGGGAATGACCCTGATTCTGAAACCGCTTCTTTCTGCTACCAGCTGCCAGGGAACTATGTTGCTGTGGTGCTCCATGCAGGAAATGATCATTTCATCACCTTCCTTCATGAATGCACGGCTGAAACTGGAAGCAAGCAGGTTCAGGCTTTCTGTGGTTCCGCGGGTGAAAATTATCTCATCGGTGCTGCCGGCTCCGATGAAGCGGCGCACGGTCTCACGTGCCTGTTCAAGCAGCCGGGTCGATTCCTCGGAAAGGAAATGCAGGCCGCGGTGCACATTGGCGTTCACATTCAGGTAGCAGTCCGATATGCAGTCAATGACCTGACGCGGTTTCTGCGTTGTGGCAGCATTGTCCAGATAGACAAGAGGCTTGCCGTAGACCTGTTTCTCCAGTATTGGGAAATCCTTTCTTATTTCATCGACGTTCAACATGGTCCTGAGGTCATTTACATATGTTGCAGCCGTCGCAATGGGCCTGACCGTGGCGCAGGCGCAGTTCGACAAGAGCTGTCAGGCGCGAACGCAGCGGATCAAGACTTATGCGGTCAAGTACATCGGACATGAATGCCAGCATGAGCAGCATACGTGCCTCGGCAAGGCCTATTCCGCGCTGCTGCATGTAGAAAAGGGCCTTCTCGTCAAGCTGGCCCACGGTGGCGCCATGACTGCACTTGACATCATCGGCATATATCTCAAGCTGGGGCTGGGTGAACATGCGGGCCGTTCCGGTCATGCATATGTTGCGGTTGGTCTGCACCGATGCGGTATGCTGGGCATGGGGACGCACAAGCACCTTGCCTGCGAAAGAACCCGTGCTCTCACCGTCAAGCACATATTTGAACAGTTCACGGCTGGAACAGTCCGATGACTGGTGGTCAACGAAAGTATAGTTGTCAACATGCTGTGCGCCGTCCATTATCGCAATTCCGTTCAGTTCAAGTTCAGCACCGGGCCCCTTGAAAACCGAATGGAAGGTATTGCGGGTACGGCCGTTTGTCAGCGTGACGATATCGGCATGCACTCTTGAATCCCGCTGCTGTGACACGAAATACTCAGTTACGCGGGTATTGGACAGTGAAGTCTCTTCCAGGTCGTAGAGTTCAAGACCAGCCCCCTGCCCTACCGAACACTCCACAACTGAAGCCGACATGCAAGGAACCGATGCGGCGGAATGGTCGCAAAGCAGCAGTCTGAGCCCTGCGCCCTTGCCAAGTACTACAAGTATACGCCTTACGGCAAGCATCTGTACAGGTGACTGCATGAGAGAGACCAGCTGAACAGGCTTTTCAACGACAGTGTTGTCAGGAACATATATCATGAAACCGTCCTGAACGAACATGGTGTTCAGTGCGGCAATGCCCGGGCGGTCCATATCGGCAAGAGTTCCCAGACAACTGGAGACAAGTTCCGGATTGGAACGTGAAATGTCGGAAAGGCTGCCGCAGATTACGCCGTCGGGCAGCTGCTGGCCGCCTTCACGATGCACATACCTGTCACAGGCCAGAAAATGGGTCTGGGTTGTCAGGTTGGGCACATTGCAGCGGAAAGCCTCGGCAGTATCGACAGGTATCTGCACACGTGCCAGATTCATGCCCCAGTCAGTCGAGAACCAGTCTGCCACATCGGTATGCAGGTATTCTTCGACCCTGCGGTCGGGGAAACCGTGCCTCAGGAACATGGCTGCGGCATGGTCGCGCATGTCATTCAGGACCGGTGCCGCGCCCCTGTCAATCAGTCCGCGGTTGGCGTTGAACAGTTCGCTGTATGTTTCTCGGGCCATGGCGTCAGGCTTTCTCAGATTCTTCAAATTCCCTTATGAGCCAGTCATAGCCGCGCTCCTCAAGCTCCAGAGCAAGTTCAGGTCCGGCAGTCCTGATTATGCGGCCGGCATACAGCACGTGGACAATGTCAGGCTTTATGTAGTCCAGAAGACGCTGGTAGTGCGTGATAACGATGGCCGATGTTTCAGGGGACTTAAGGCTGTTCACGCCTTCAGCCACTATGCGCAGGGCATCAATGTCCAGTCCGGAATCAGTCTCGTCAAGTATGCTCAAAGACGGCTCCAGCATGGCCATCTGGAAAATCTCGTTGCGTTTCTTCTCACCGCCGCTGAACCCTTCGTTGACCGAACGGTTCATGAACTTGGCATCAAGCTTCACAAGATCGCGCTTCTGCTTTATCAGTTTCAGGAAATCAGTCGGTGAAATGGGCTCAAGTCCCAGATAGCGGCGTTTCTCGTTTATGGCAGTGCGCATGAAATTGGTCATGCTCACGCCCGGTATCTCGACCGGATACTGGAATGACATGAACAGACCTTCGTGGCTGCGGTGCTCAGCCGGCAGAGAAAGCAGGTCCTTGCCCTTGAATGTGGCCTTGCCTTCAGTCACGGTGTAGCCCGGGTGACCCGAAAGCACATTGCTCAGTGTGCTCTTGCCCGAACCGTTGGGTCCCATGATGGCATGGATCTCACCGGCATTCACGCTCAGGTCTATCCCTTTCAGTATCTCTTTCCCCGCCACGCTGGCGTGCAGGTTCTCTATCTTAAGCATTTCCATAGTCATCCTACAGTATTTTCAAGTGAAACGGAAAGCAGGCGCTGCGCCTCGACCGCGAACTCCATGGGGAGGCGATTCAGCACATCCTTGGCATAACCGTTGACAATAAGTCCGATGGCCTGTTCCTGCGGTATTCCGCGCTGCTGCAGATAGAACAGCTGGTCTTCGGATATCTTTGAAGTGGTGGCTTCATGCTCAACCACCGCTGTATCGTTCTTCACATCCATATAAGGGAACGTATGCGCTCCGCACATGTCACCCAGCAGCAGCGAATCACACTGGCTGTAGTTGCGGGCTCCTTCAGCATTTTCGCCCACCTTGACCAGACCGCGGTACGAATTCTGGCTGTGACCGGCTGAAATTCCCTTGCTTATTATCGTGCTCCTTGTATTCGCACCTATGTGGATCATTTTTGTTCCGGTATCGGCCTGCTGGAAGTTGTTGGTCAGTGCAACCGAATAGAATTCGCCCTGTGATCTGTCACCCTGCAGCACACAGCTGGGATATTTCCAGGTTATTGCCGAACCGGTCTCGACCTGGGTCCATGACAGGCGGCTGTCCACTCCTTTCAGCAGACCGCGCTTCGTGACGAAATTGTAAACTCCGCCGCGGCCGTTCTCATCACCAGGATACCAGTTCTGCACGGTGCTGTACTTGACCTCGGCACGGTCCAGAACCACAATCTCGACAATGGCCGCATGCAGCTGGTTCTCGTCACGCATGGGGGCTGTGCAGCCCTCAAGGTAGGATACATAGCTGTCGTCATCGGCCACTATCAGGGTCCGCTCGAACTGCCCCGTACCCTGCGCGTTTATGCGGAAATATGTTGACAGTTCCATAGGGCATCGGACTCCCTTGGGAATATACACGAATGAACCGTCACTGAAAACTGCGCTGTTCAGGGCCGCAAAGAAATTGTCGCGGTAGCCCACCACGCTGCCAAGATAACGGCGTATCAGGTCGGGATGGTTGCGGACAGCCTCGCCCATGGAACAGAATATGATTCCCTTTTCGGCCAGAGTCTTCTTGAATGTGGTCTTGACTGACACAGAATCCATGACGGCGTCAACGGCCACGCCTCCGCTCAGGGCCAGACGCTCCTCCAGGGGAATGCCCAGCTTGTCAAAGGTCTTCATGACCTGAGGGTCAATCTCACCCAAGTCCCTTGGACCTTCCTTCTTTACGGTAGGGTCAGCGTAATATGAAATGTTCTGATAATCTATTTCAGGTATGGTAAGATGCGGCCACACCGGCATCTTCATTGTCAGCCAGTGGCGGTATGCCTTCAGGCGGAAATCGAGCAGCCAGTCCGGTTCGCCCTTGCGTGACGAAATAAGGCGCACGGTATCCTCATCCAGACCGCGTTCTATGACATCGGTATGGACATCGGTAGTAAAGCCGTACCTGTATTTTTCAGCCGATATTTCCCTGACAAGACTGTTGTCAGTACCTGTCTTCTCCACGTTCAGATATTGTTTTTCCCATCATCTGACAACTGCGGCAGGTCAAGTTTCTCCTTGCCTTCAAGCACCTTGTTCCAGGCCCATTTCAGGCAAGTGTCCGATGCCTTGCGCACCGGTTCGTAAAACCTTGATTCGCCCCTGCTTCCGCCGTTGACTATATTCTTTTCCGAAAGACCGGTCATCTCCATGAGCTGGAATGCCAGTCCCATGATAACAAAACACTTAAGCACCCCGAACACCGCTCCAAGAACCCTGTCGGCAAAACCCAGACTGGCCGCATGGACCAGTTTGGAGAGCAGGCGGCCCAGTATGCCGAACGCAATGGGGACCAGCAGCAGAATGACTATGAAAGCCACCACCTGTGCCGTATGTTCCTCCATGCCAAGCTTACCGGTCAGGAATGTGGCGCCCGGACGGTACAGCATTGCACCGCAGATTATACCCACAATCAGACCGCCAAGACTGAAAGCCTGCCGTATCAGGCCTTTGGTCAGGCCCACTACAAAAGACACGCCAAGAGCAATCAGAATGATATAGTCTATCAGCGCCATTGTCTCCAGGAACGAATTCAGTGCCATTATAACAGAGGGGGATTAAAGGGTTGCCTTCTCTTCAGTGGTGGTG
Source organism: Bacteroidaceae bacterium (assembly GCA_024398665.1). GTDB lineage: Bacteria > Bacteroidota > Bacteroidia > Bacteroidales > Bacteroidaceae > Colenecus. The sequence continues at coordinate 8,148 of JAKSIS010000037.1, read as the reverse complement.
AATGTCTCAATCATGTCACCCACCTTGATGTCATTGTATGAAACAAGGCTCATACCGCACTCCATACCGGCCGGCACCTCCTTGACATCGTCCTTGAAATGCTTCAGGGCATTGATGTCACCTGTGTGGATTACAATGCCGTCACGTATGAGACGGGCCTTGTCGCTGCGTGTCACCTTACCGTCACGCACGCGGCAGCCGGCAACCATACCGACCTTGGAAATGTGGAACACATCCATGACTTCAATGGTCGATGTGACCTCTTCCTTGACCTTGGGTGCAAGCAGACCCTCCATTGCGGCCTTGACCTCATCAATGGCGTCATATATGATGGAGTATATGCGTATGTCCACATCGTTCTGTTCGGCCAGACGCTTTGCGGCACCTGAAGGACGCACGTCGAAACCTATGATGATGGCGTTCGATGCTGCGGCCAGGCTGACATCGCTCTCGGATATGGCACCCACAGCCTTGTGTATGACATTGACCTGGACATTCGGGGTTGAAAGCTTGATGAGCGAATCGCCCAGAGCCTCGACTGATCCGTCCACATCGGCCTTGACGATAAGGTTCAGTTCATGGAAGTCACCCATCTTGATACGGCGGCCCAGTTCGTCAAGAGTAAGCGTCTGTGCCGTACGGACACCCTGTTCACGCTGCAGCTGTTCGCGTTTTCCGGTTATTTCACGTGCTTCACGTTCGGTTTCGACAACATGGAATGTGACACCGGCCTGAGGCGCACCGTTCAGACCCAGAATCAGGACAGGTTCAGCGGGAGCCGCTGACTTCATCTTCTGGTTGCGTTCGTTGAACATGGCCTTCACCTTACCCCATGACGTGCCGGCAATCACAATGTCACCCATCTTAAGGGTTCCGTTCGACACAAGAACGGTGGCCACGTATCCGCGGCCCTTGTCAAGTGACGATTCGATTATGGTGCCGGTGGCGTTGCGGTTGGGATTTGCCTTGAGGTCAAGAAGTTCAGCCTCGAGCAGCACCTTCTCCATAAGTTCGGGAACACCTATGCCCTTCTTTGCCGATATGTCCTGTGACTGGTACTTGCCGCCCCAGTCTTCGACCAGGAAATTCATCTGTGCCAGTTCCTGCTTGATACGTTCAGGATCAGCAGCGGGCTTGTCGACCTTGTTGATTGCGAAAACTATAGGAACGTTTGCAGCCGTGGCATGCGCAATGGCCTCCTTGGTCTGGGGCATCACGTTGTCATCGGCAGCCACAATGATGATGGCAATGTCAGTCACCTGTGCACCGCGTGCACGCATGGCAGTGAATGCCTCGTGACCCGGAGTATCCAGGAAGGTGATATGGCGTCCGTCATCCATCTTCACGTTGTAGGCACCTATGTGCTGTGTGATACCGCCTGCCTCACCGGCAATGACGTTGGACTTGCGTATGTAGTCAAGCAGCGATGTCTTGCCGTGGTCCACATGTCCCATGACTGTGACGATAGGTGCACGGGGAACCAGGTCCTCTTCCTTATCGGCCTCCTCACTTATCTGCTGGGCCACTTCGGCGCTCACGAAATCAGTGGTGAAACCGTATTCGTCAGCAACGATATTGATGGTTTCGGCATCAAGACGCTGGTTGATTGACACCATGATGCCAACGCTCATGCAGGTACCGATGACCTGCGTCACGGGTATGTTCATCATCGTGGCCAGTTCGTTGGCTGTCACGAATTCGGTCAGTTTCAGTATCTTGCTTTCAGCCATTTCCTGTTCCAGAGCCTCCTGTGCGCGCATCTGGACTGCCTCACGCTTGTCCTTGCGGTACTTTGAAGACTTGGTCTTGCCCTTCTGGAACGATGAGAAGGTGTCCTTGATCTGGCGGTTCACATCGTCATTTGAGAAGTCATTCCTGTCAGCCTTGTTGAAACGGTGGTCCTTGCTGTTGCGGCCGCCGCCCTTCTGGCTGTTGTTCTGGGAATATCCGCCGCCCTGGCCGTTCTGGCTGCTCTGGCTGTTCTGAGAATAGCTGTCAGCCTTGCTCAGATCAACCTTTTCTCCACCTATGCGTACACGGTTCTTCTTGCGGGGTTCTCCGGGTTTTGCCGGTGTCTCGCCAGGCTTGATTTCCTTTATGAGCGATTCCTTGAACTGCTGGCGCTGATGCTGGCGCTGCTGTTCCTTTGCTTCACGCTCCTTCTTCTTCTCCTCCTTTGACTTCTTCTTGGGGCGGGTTGACTGGTTGATGGCGGCAAGGTCAATCTTTCCCACGGTCTTTATCTTGAGACCTGAGTCCGGTTTTTCAAGAGTGAATATCTCCTGTTCGGCCGGAGCGGGCTTTTCAGCCGCAGGCACGGCAGGTTCCTGAGATTCCTGAACCGGCTCAACTGCAGGTTCGGGGGCAGGAGCGGCAGGCTCAGGAGCAGGCTGCACTTCAGGTTGTGGAGCCGGTTCGGCTGCAGGTTCCTGAGTCTTAGCAGGTTCCTTGGTCTTGGCAGGTTCCTGAACCGGAGCATCGGCCTTGGCTTCAGGCTCCGGCTGTGCGTCCCTGACAGGCTGTACCGGAGCAGGTTCCGGGACCTTTATCTCCGGCTGTTCCTCCTTGACAGCCTTGGGTTCGGGAGCATCGGCCTTGGCCGGTTTCTCAGCCCTTGGCGCATCAAGGTCAATCTTACCCACAGTCTTGAACCTGATTACCGGTTCGGCCGGAATTTCCGGTTCAACGGCAGGCTGCGGTTCAGGCTTTGCAGGCTGGACTTCCGGTTCTTCCACTGCACGCTTTGTCTGGCGTTCCTGAAGAAAACGGTTGGCCTCTTCGCGTATGGTGCGGTCCTGACTGAATTCGGCAATCAGCAGATTGTACTGTTCATCGGTCAGTTTCTGGTTCAGGTCATCGTTAATGTCTGAAAAGCCCTTCCTGTGCAGGAAATCGACAAGCGTTGCCGAACCTACATTCAATTCTCTTGTTGCTTTGCTTATTCTTATCGCCATCTATAAAAATATCTATTCGTTCTTTTGTTCTGTCCGTGGTGCGGATCATTTAAGGAATTTCCGGAATTCCTCCTCATCGGAGAATTCCTGGGCAAGAATGTTGAGAATGTCGTCAACCTGTTCCTCTTCAAGGTCAACAGTTTCGGTCAGGATTCTGCGGTCAGCGCGCAGGACAGCCTTGGCGGTTTCAAGGCCGGCATCGTGCAGTGCGTCAACGATCCAGTCCTCAATGTCACCGCGGAAATCGTCCAGATAGATGTCCTCTTCGCTGGCATCGTTCTCAAGTTCACGGTAAACGTCAATGGTGTATTCGGTAAGCATGCTGGCCAGCTTGATGTTCAAGCCGCTCTTGCCTATGGCCAGTGACACCTGGTCCTGCTTCAGGTATACCTCAGCACGGCGTGTCTCAGCGTCAAGTTTCAGTTCCGATACCTTTGCCGGGCTCAGGGCGCGCTTGATGAAGAGTTCAATGTTCGATGTGTAGTTGATCACATCGATATTCTCATTTCTAAGTTCGCGGACAATGCCGTGTATGCGCGAACCCTTCACACCTACGCATGCGCCTACGGGATCAATGCGGTCGTCATATGATTCGACTGCAATCTTGGCGCGTTCGCCGGGGATGCGGGCAATCTTCTTGATTGTGATAAGGCCGTCACCGATTTCGGGAACCTCCTGCTCGAACAGACGCTGCAGGAACACGGGTGACGTACGGCTCAGTATGATCTTGGGATTGTTCACATTGTCAACATGGTCCACAACGGCGCGTACGCTTTCACCCTTACGGAAGAAATCGGAAGGAATCTGTTCGGTCTTGGGAAGCAGCAGTTCGTTGCCCTCCTCATCAAGCAGCAGGATTTCCTTCTTCCATATCTGGTAAACTTCAGCGGTAACGACCGTTCCCACCTTTTCAATGTACTTGTTGTACAGGCTGTCCTTTTCAAGTTCAAGGATTTTCGATGCCAGGGTCTGACGCAGGTTCAGGATAGCGCGGCGGCCGAACTTTGCAAACTCGACCATTTCCGACACCTCTTCACCCACTTCAAAGTCCTCATCGATCTGCTGTGCCTCAGAAAGCGATATCTGAGTGTTGGAATCCTCAAGATCCTTGTCGTCAACGACTATTCTGGAACGCTGGATCTCACAGTCACCCTTGTCCGGGTTGACAATGACCGAATAGTTCTCATCGGTTCCGAACATCTTTGAAATAACGCTGCGGAAGCTTTCCTCCAGAACGCTGACCAGAGTCATGCGGTCAATGTTCTTCAGTTCCTTAAACTCCGCAAAAGTGTCAATCAGAGAGATTGTCTCTTCCTTTTTTGTAGCCATCTTACTTTAAACTTATTACGTATTTTACATATTTTACATCCCTGTGGGCGAATGTCAGGTCAGCATCAACCATCTTGGCACGTTTGCTGCCCTCCACGATACGGCGCTGCCTGGTGCGTACCGTAAAGCATTCGTCATCGGCAGACAGCAGTATTCCCTTGAACTTGGAACCGGAACGCGGAAGCACTTCAACTTCCTGTCCTATGTGGTTGAGGAACTGCTGCAGGACCTTGAACGGCTGGCCTATTCCGGCACTGCCCACTTCAAGTTCATAGTCCTCGACATCGCGGTCCAGTCTGGACTCTATGAAACGGCTCAGTTCAACACAGTCGTCAATCCAGACACCGTCAGCCTGGTCTATTTCAACTACGATGCAGTTGTCCTGCGAAATTTCGACATCAACCAGAAAATAGTTCTGTTTTGTTTCAAGCCACTGCTTTACAATTTCCGTAACCTGTTGTCTGTCAATCATATAATTTAATGTTTTGATAGGTGTATGTAACAAAAAAGAGGCCCCCGGCCTCTCCACACATCATCTTTACGCTGCAAAGATACTCTTTCTCAGGTTCCTGACAAAACTTTTCATGGAAAAATCCTATTCAAACGGTTCCTAAGGGAAAAAAAAGCCGGAAGCATGGAGCCTCCGGCTTAAGATTAATGTCTGTTCAGGCAGAGATCAGTAGCCCAGATAGCCCAGCATGCGGGCAGCGTAGCGGCGGCCCAGTTCGCGTGAACCCTTCACGTTGAAGTGCAGGTGGTCACGGCCTGCTTCACAACCGTATGCGGGAACGACCATTGCGGTGGGGAGCACCTCAGGCAGCTTGGCCATAACCTCATTGTGGGCAGCGCATGCACCCTTCTGGTCAGCGGGAACGACCTCACCTGACAGCAGGGGAATTGAATTCGGCTCCAGTCCCAGGTCAGCCAGGATGTCGTCATAGACCTTCTTCACGTTGGCCGGCCACTGCGGGTCATTGGTGTTCGTTTCACCCTGGTGAAGCAGTATTCCCTTTATGACACCGTCCTTCTGGGCCTTCTTGCACAGTTCGATGAGACGGCCGTAGGGGTCACCGCCGTACTGGTCGCAGATTCCCTTCATCCACTGGGCCTGCTTGGGGATATATTCCTTTGCCTTATCCTTGTCGAACAGGTCAATGGAGCAGCCTGCAACGGCTACCATCACAACACCTATCTTGACGTCTTCAGGCATGTTCTGAACCATGGTGCGTCCAAACCAGTCAGCGGGTGTGAGACCGGTGTTGGGACGTGCCAGCGGCGGAACGGCTGTACGCCATTCTCCCATCTTGCTGTCAGGGAAGTCAACGGCGTTCATGGTCACGAAACGCGGACTTACGTTCTCCTTGTCCAGTGCCTCGGGACGCGGATTGCCTTCCATGTTGGACTGCCCGATGGCGATATAAATGTGGAAATTGGGGTCCGGCTGTGCCAGAACCTTGAAGGGAGCCAGCATGAGAGCTGCCAGCAGAATGATTCCTGATTTCTTCATTGTCATCTTATTAATTGGTTTAGTGATGCAATTTTCGCAAATATTCGTGACTTGTCCAAAAAAACGGATAGCTTTGTGCCAAAATAAGAGACAATGGGAAAAAAAACATCCAGAGCCAACCATACTTTTCTGCTTGGATCACTCATTCTGATGGTCCTTCTGCTGGTCGTAATCGTGCTGTTCATATTCGCCGCGTTCAAAATATATGACAAGAAAGAGAACGGCTACGGCGGTGACACATATGAAATTGTCCTGGGTCCAAGCACCCTGAACAGGCCCATGACCGTCTACCTGAACGACAGCCTGCTGTTCAGCGGCACCCCCGCATCGGCCCTGACCCTTACCGTGGGCCGTTTCGCTGAAGAGTCAGCGCTCCTTGTAGTGGACATGGAGTCCGATGCAGTAAGCACCCTGCCGCTCCCGCAGGGCAGCGCACGTGTCACACTGACACGCCAGGACGACAAGTTCACTGTCCAATAGGGACAGTCCCTGTTGAACACCGCTGATCAGGGTTTCAGGATTGATGCGTAGCGTGACGGATCGTCAAGAACGCTGACGGACTCTCTTAGGAAACGGTCCGTCTTCAGGCTCTGGGCTATCGTACCGCGCTGGTAGTAGTAACGGGTCACTATGGCCATGGAGACTATCTTCTTCACGTCATCCCGGAAAATGTCCAGATCACTCTTCAAATCATACTGAAGTTTGGCGGCCAGTGCATCGAACTCCTCCCTTGCCTTGTCCGACAGCCCTTCAAGCTGGGCTATCTGGCGTACGCTCTTGAGCGCCTTGCTGCTCTGGCTCACATACTGGAAATCCGAATTCTCCACAAAGTTGCGGAACTGCAGATAGTCGTCATCAGTGAACACGAAATCGTCAACAGGCGCAATTGTCTCATGCTCAATGCAGTACTTGTTCACGTAATCGAACAGCACCACGTCCATGGACAGGTTGTACACAATGTCGGGCATGGTGTCCTGCTTCACGGGCACGTCCGGACGTATGCCGCCGCCGTCACGCACAGGGCGCCCGGCTGCAGTCTGGAAGACATGCGTCAGGCTGTCCGGGATATGCTGTGCCTGGCCGTTGTCACCGCGCTTGGAATAGTCAATCTCCTGAATGCACCGGCCGCTGGGAATGTAGTATTTCGCGGTAGTAAGCTTGAGAGTACCGTTGTAGGGCAGCGGGCGCGTGCTCTGCACAAGACCCTTGCCGAACGTGCGCGTTCCAACAATCACCGCACGGTCCAGGTCCTGAAGCGCGCCTGACACAATCTCGCTTGCGCTTGCCGATTCGTCATCGACCATAACCACCAGCGGAATGGTCTCGTCAATGGGATTCCTTGCAGTCTGATAGCTCCTGACCGACTGCGGCAGCTTGCCGCGCGTTTCAAGCACCTTTGTTCCCTTGGGCACAAACAGGCCTACAATGTTGATAGCCTCCTGCATAAGGCCGCCGCCATTGCCGCGTAGATCCAGGATAAGACCCTTGGCACCCTGTTCCTTAAGTTCGATGGCTGCCGCCATGACGTCACGTGAACAGTTCTCGGTGAACGAATCCAGGAAGATGTATCCGTACCCGCAGTGCATGCCGTAGTACGGCACTGACGGCAGGGCTATTATGCGGCGCGTAAGAACAAATGTAAGTGAATCCTCCACCCCGGGACGGCGCACTGTCACGCTTACCTTGGTATCGGGCTCACCGCGCAGATGGTCGCTGACATAACTGTTCGCGCGGCCCTTCATGCTCTCGCCCCCAATTGCCAGAATCTCATCACCGGCCTTCAGTCCGGCCTCTGCAGCCGGCATGTTCTCATACGGTTCCTCAATGCTCACATAATCACGTCCGGTGTATGTGCGTATTATAGCCCCTATGCCGGCATACTTGCCGGTGGTCATGGTCTTGAGTTCGTCCATATCGGACTCCGGATAATACACGGTGTACGGGTCAAGGCTCTGCATCATGGCGTTGATTCCGGTTTCCATTACCTTTCCCGGATCAATGGTATCAACGAAATGCATGTCCAGTTCGCGTACCGCAGTGTGCATTATGTCCAGGTTCTTGATAAGTTCAAAGTCATGGCTCTGGGCCGATGAGGCTGCCGGCAGCATGGCCAGCATGAGCATATATAAATATGTGCGTATGGTCTTCATATGCTGGAAAAATTCAGTTCGTATGTGCGAAGATAGATATTTTTTGCGTTTCTGACAGAAAAAAGCCGCAAAGGTGTTGGATATTTCAAAAAAGGCCGTACATTTGCACCGCATTTGAGAGCAGCAATGCTCAAAGATGACAAGGACTGCTTCTTTAGCTCAGTCGGTTAGAGCATCTGACTGTTAATCAGGGGGTCCTAGGTTCAAG
>JAKSIS010000036.1 GCA_024398665.1 Bacteroidaceae bacterium | reverse complement strand
TGGTTGCAGTTGAACCTGAACTGACGCTGCGGCTGCTGGTTGCAGTTGAACCTGAACTGACGCTGCGGCTGCTGGTTGCAGTTGAACCTGAGCTGACGCTGCGGCTTGAGGTTGCGCTGGAACCTGAAACGCTGCGGCTTGAGGTTGCGGTTGACACGCTTCTTGAAGAGGATGCTGATGCGGATCTCACAGAGCGGCTTGACGAACCTGCTGCACTGCGGCTTGCAACTGCCCTTGAGGCACCTGACGACACGCTGCGGGAAGTTGATCTTGCCACTGCCGAACGGCTTGAGAGATTGCGGTCCCAGCCGCCGGCTGCACCGCGGACAGGTGAGAAGGAGTCTGTTCTGGCCCTTGTCACGCTTCTTGCAGGCACACCGCCGTAATAGTAGGGACGGCTGTAGTATGTTCCGTAGTAGTATGAAGGATAATACCATGAATCATAGTACCAGGGATCATAATACCATGAACTGTAGTACCAGGGATCATAGTGTATGCTGTATGAAGGACCGTAGTAATAGGGACGGCCGTACCAGTAGTAGTCATAGTATCTGGCAGGAGTCCATATGGCGTAGTCCCAATATACCATATCCCAGAGTATGTCGGCAGCAAGTGTCGAACCCAGTCTGTGGAAGCGGTACAGGCGCATGGTGTTCTCATAATCGTCAACAGCATCCATGTAGCCCTTGTCATAGGAACTGGTGCTGTTCTCCACCTGCTGTACTATATAAAGGGTGTCATGTACGTACACGACATCGGGCTCCACATCTGAAGCGTAGCCTGCATCGGCGGAATATGAATAACGGCGGTTGTATTCGTCCGGATCACGGTCTGTGATTATTTCACGGGTTACGGCCGGTGTCTGCACAGCTGTGGCGGCAGCCGTAGCAGGTGTCTGGACTGTGGTTGAGGTTGCAACCGTTGCAGTACTGTTCTTCCTGCCGGTTGAATACAGGTCATCTCTCTGCGCACTTGCGGTGAGAGTCACGACCAGAAGGGCTGAAAGTAAAACTGACTTTTTCATAACCGTATGTTTTTTGTGTTTGTTTCCAATGCAAAAATAATCCGGGCAAAATACCCGGATTACGGAAAAACCCTAAAAGAAGAGGGGAAAATCCCTACAGTTTCATTTTTTGCGGAGAGACTCGAAATCGGCTGCGGTCCCCCTGAATACATCAAAATCCGTGAATCCGCCTATGCCGTCCACCCTGGCGCGGTCCGAGAACTGCCAGAATGACCAGTCGTATTCAGTATCGGGTTCATCCACATAATAATGTGCAATCCAGAACGGATATTTCTCAAATACCGGGCTATCCAGATAAGTCCTGCGGAACCGGGCCGATGCGTAAATGACAGGTTTCACACCGTAATGGGATTCCAGTGCCGACAGGAACGACAGCAGTTCGCGCGCCATTTCCGTCTTGTTTTCAGGCACCGTCTCAACATCGACTACCGGAGCCAGGTCACCGGGTTGCAGGCTGACATTGCGTATGAAGAAATCGGACTGGCGCGACGGCGATGTGGACGGATTGTAATAATGGTACGCGCCGCACACGAATCCGGACCTGCGTGCGGCGGCCATGTTGCTGTCAAAGTTGGGGTCCTTGAATGTGCCGCCCTCAGTTGCCTTCATGATGACGAACTTGAGCGGGTACTCCTTCGATTCCGATGACAGGGACAGTCTCTCCCAGTCAATGTCGCCCTGATGGTGGGAAATGTCAATACCGTAATAAAGATAGCCCGACGGCAGGCAGACCCCGTATTCCTTTTCAGCGAAGCAGGGACGCCAGCGGTATATGTACGGACTCAGGAAAAACAGCCAGGCGCCGGCAAGGACAAGCAGCACTATGCACGCCGTTGCCAGCCAGTGCAGCCATTCAGGCGTATCACGCTTTGCAGTCTTCTTCTTTTTTGTCTGGGAGCTGCGCTTTTTCGAAACTGTACCGGCAATAAACTGAGAAGAGGACCTTCCGGACTTTGCTGTCCTGGAAGTTCCTCTTTTCTTACTTTTGCCTGACTTTGCCGGCATGTCAGCGGAGCGCGCGTTAAGATTACTTGTGCTCCAGTTTCAAAGTCTTGGTGGGCTGGTCGCACACCTCGGACGGACCGAAATACTGGATGGGGCCGGGATATACGAAAGCGGTTTCAATTGCCCACTCGTCACGATGGCTTGCAAACTCCTTGAAAGGAGCTCCGTCCAGTTCGACCAGAGCCTTGCGGATAACGGGCTTCATTTCGCCGTTGCGCTTCTCCATGTTCATCATCATTGTGATAGGTATGCCGCCTGCAATCCACTGGTCAGCGGGAGCGACTGTGTTCCTTACGGATGACATGTAACCGGTCTTGCCGGCAGCGATCAGCATTGATGCGTTGAAGCCCAGGCTGTAGCAGTAGTCGGCGTCAAAGTTTGACGGAGCAGCGCAACGGCCTTCATAACCGCAGAAATGATGCTGTGTCGAGAACTTTCCGCTGTACTTGCCTTCCTTCTTCCACTGGGCCAGCTTTGATGCGACCATATCGGCCAGGAGCTGTTCGGTTTCGATGAGTGAAACCTGTACATTTCCATGGGGGTCACGTTCAAGGGCCAGCTGACGGCTTACACCTGCAGGCAGCGAATTGAAGATGGCTGCGTTTGCGGCACTCAGATGAGCGGCAATGAAGCTGATCTTCTCTTCAGCGGAAATCTTGTCGAATTCAGCCTGGTTGGCGGCAATGAGGTCATTCAGTTCGGCAATCAGCTTCTTGATTGCGGGAATGAATTCGATGAGTCCTTCCGGAACCAGAACGGTACCGAAGTTAAGACCCTTCTCAGCACGTGCGGCGACAGCCTTTGCTATGTAAGTGACAATATCGTCAAGTGTCTGGTTCTTTGCCTCGACCTCCTCACCGATAAGGGTGATGTTGGGCTGGGTCTGAAGTGCGCATTCCAGAGTTACATGGCTGGCGCTGCGGCCCATCAGCTTGATGAAATGCCAGTACTTGCGTGCCGAATTGCAGTCACGTTCAATGTTGCCTATGATTTCGGAATATACCTTGGTGGCGGTATCGAAACCGAATGAAGTCTCGATCTCGCTGTTCTTCAGGTCACCGTCAATGGTCTTGGGGCATCCTATCACCTGAACGCCGGCACCGATAGCCTTGTAGTATTCGGCCAGAACGCATGCGTTGGTATTGGAATCGTCACCGCCGATAATCACCAGTGCCTTGATGTCAAGTTGTCTGAGTATTTCCAGACCCTTGTCGAACTGGTCCTTCTTCTCAAGTTTGGTACGGCCTGAACCTATTATGTCGAAACCGCCGGTGTTGCGGTATTCGTCAATGATGTCAGCAGTCAGTTCCATGTAGTTGTGGTCAACCAGACCGCCGGGGCCCAGTATGAATCCGTACAGCTTGTTGGCGGGATCAAGTTTCTTGAGTCCGTCAAACAGACCGGCAATGACGTTGTGTCCGCCGGGAGCCTGGCCGCCTGACAGGATGACGCCGGCATTCAGTTTCATTGAAGCGGGCTGGCCCTGTGCGGGTTCGAACTTGAGGTAAGGCATACCGTAGGTGTTGGGGAAGAGCTTCTTCACCTCATCCTGGTCTGCAACTGACTGTGTGGGAGCACCCTCAACAGCCTTCAAAGCGCCGCGAAGAGCCACCGGAAGTTTGGGCTGGTATGCGGCACGGGCAATCTGCAATGCACTTTTTGTACTCATGTCTTTATATTTGTGTTCGTATGTCCGGTTCTGCCGGCCGGAAATCCGCGCCGAACGGCTTGGAGATACCGGCCGGAAATAATCCAGTGCAAATTTCGTCATAATTTGTCGCCCCACAAATTTTAAAGCCCATAAAGATTGTCCGGGAATGGCATCGGATGTATATATTTTCATTACCTTTGACAAAAATATTCAGAACCAGCCGTCATTAACCAGTCATGCATTACTGTTTCATCATCAACAATGAGGCCAAGAAGAGCGCCAACGCTCCACTCATTCTGAAACAGATTGAAGAGATTGATACTCCTTTCGACTATGAGATATACAAGACGACAGCTGTCAGGACTGCCATCAGTTTCGTATCGGACTATTGCCGGAACAGGCCCGAAGAGGAAACGTGTTTCGTGGCATGCGGCGGTGACGGTACCATAAACGAAGTCTCCACAGGAATGATGCTGGCCGGCGCAGGCAAGAACAAGCATCTGGCTGTCCTTTCATACGGCAGCGGCAATGACTTTATCAAATATTACCCGGGAAAGGATTTCCGCTGCATAAGAAGTCTGCTGGACGGCACCGCCCATGACATAGACATAATGAAGGTGAACGGTGACAGCTACTCCATAAACATCTGCAATTTCGGATTCGACGCCGTTGTCTGTTCAATGGCCAACCGTCTTACGCGCAAAGGCTGGAAGAACGTCTACCGCTGGGGTATCGTGCATGCCATTTTCCATGGCCGTTTCAACCGCATTGACGTCTGGGCCGACGGCAAAAGGATTACCGGAAAGCGCATGCTGCTATGCACTCTTGGCAACAATGACCACGTGGGCGGCGAATTCTGCTGTTCACCCAAAGCCAGCAATGACGACGGTCTGATTGAAGTGGGTCTGTGCCGCTGCATAAGCCTGCTGCGTTTCCTGTCAGTGATGGATGACTACCGTAAAGGCACGCATCTGGACAACCCAAAGTTCAACGGCATATTCACTTACCGCCGCGCAAAAAACGTGCGCATACACAGTGACAGGCCCATTGAACTGTGTCTGGACGGTGAAATGCTGCCCGGCCAGGACTTCGATGTAAGCATCATCCCACAGGCTGTAAGTTTCATCATACCAGCCTGATCCGGCAGTGTTGATAACTTTTGTATGCCGTACGGTTTGCAATTGCAGCGCGGACTGCGTATCTTTGTTTAAAGTATTAACAAAAAAAATAAGGAATATGGCAAGTCGCAGAAATCTCAAGAAGGACATCAGTTATGTAATCGGTGACATCTTCACCGAGTGTCTCATATACAAGGAACTTGTTCCCGGTACAGACAGGGATGAGGCTGACAGGCTCATGGTCGAACTTCTGAAAATAGACAACGAATTCACCAGCAGGATAAGCCACACCGAACCGGGTGCCGCCAAGAAGTACTACCGCGCATTCTACAAGGATTTCAATGACCGCATCCAGGAGGTCATTGCAAAAATGGTCAAATTGAAGAAGTAACATTTCAGGACCGGAAATGTTTCGGCGTTTCAGGGCCCTGCTGGCGGCGGCCGCCGTCATGCTGTCCGTTTCCACCGGTGCCGGCGCACAGACGGGCAGTGCTGCAATACGCGCCAGGGTCAGTGAACATTTCCGTAATTACAGTTCTGACACCGACCTCAAGACGCTGAAAGTCCAGCGGACGGACATCAGCACGAAATCAAGGCGGCTTGACATTTATCTCAACGAAAATTTCGGCTGGCAGCAGTTCAGGCCCGCACTCATCGATTCCATCTATGACGGACTCAGAAACGACCTCCAGGCCGATGTCCGCCGGTACAGTATCAGAATCTACGCGGGTGGCAAGCCCATAGAGTCACTTGTCCCGAACTGGGCCCGCAGCAGTGTATTGGAGGAGAACCTGTGGCACGGACCGTATGAAACGGTACGTCCCTGGGTTTCCAATGACTCACGTCCTTTCATTCCACAGTCCGGCATGCAGGGCCTGCACATAGCCGTCACACCCAGTCACGGCTATTATTACGAACGTGCGGACACGCTGTGGGAATGGCAGCGCCCGCCGCTTTTCTGCAGCCGTGAGGACCTGCTCACCCAGTCCTTCGTCTATCCATATCTCATTCCCATGCTTGAGAATGCGGGTGCCATAGTATGGTCAGCCCGTGAGCGTGACTGGCAAAGCCGCAGCGTAACGGTCAAGGCCGGCGGACCGGGCTACCGCGAAGACGGCATGTGGACAGAACGCAGTGGCGGCGGATGGGTACCGGATTCCGCAAGGATATGCGCTGACAGCGTACAGACCGTAACACGTCAGGCCGACACTGAAGGCCGGATGGGTACCGCCATGTGGATTCCTGAAATCCCGGCCGACGGCGACTACGCGGTATACGTCACTTACCAGTCCTCTTCCACCAGCACCGATGACGCCCGCTACATAGTCTTCCATACCGGCGGCAGCACCATTTTCCGCGTAAACCAGCAGATAGGCAGCGGCACCTGGGTATATCTGGGCACCTTCCATTTCAAGAAAGGCCGCAGCCCGCAGGGTATGGTCACTCTGGACAACAGCAGTTCAGGCAGCGGGACAGTCAATGCCGATGCAGTGCGCTTTGGAGGCGGCACAGCCACGGAAATCCGTGAAGACATGGAATGCACCGTCCCCCGATACAATGAGGGATCAAGATATTACGCCCGCTTTGCAGGCGCTCCTGACAGCATTTACAGCAAGTATGACGGCAAAGATGACTACCGTGAGGACATATGGACACGCCCGTACATGTCAAACTGGATATCCGGCGGGTCTTTCTACAACAACGCAGGCGCCGGTCTTGGCGTGCCTGTGGAACTGTATTTCGCACTGCACACCGATGCAGGGTATTTCCGCGGTGACACGCTTGTGGGGTCACTGGGCATATGCACCACCGGTTTCAATGACGGAATGCTTGGCAACGGCTACAGCCGCGCGGTAAGCCGTGACCTTACGGACATGGTAATAGACGGACTGCGCCGTGACCTGGGTGCCGGCACCGGACGGGACTGGACATACCGCGGCATATGGGACAGGGACTACTGCGAAAGCCGTGAGCCCATGGTCCCCGCCATGCTTCTGGAACTGCTCTCACACCAGAACTACTGGGACATGAAACTTGCGCTTGACCCCAATTTCAGGTTCCTGGCTTCACGTTCCATCTACAAGTCCATTCTACGCCACACGTCATTCATGCACGGGCTGCAGTATGTGGTCCAGCCACTGCCGGTTGACCATTTCAGCATCTCCCGCCACAGTTCGAAGCTGGAACTGGAGTGGCAGGCTGTAACTGACAGCATGGAAGCCACAGCACAGCCCACAGGCTATGTGGTCTACACCGCCGCGGGTGACGCAGGCTTTGACAACGGCACATATGTGAAGAACGCCCACTACACTTTCACGCCTGAAAAGGACATCGTATACCGTTTCAAAGTGACAGCCGCAAATGCCGGAGGCGAAAGCATGCCATCTGAGATCCTGGCGGCATGCATATCAGCTGAAGACAAGGGCACCGCACTGATTATAAACGGATTCCAGCGTCTTGCCGCGCCTGAAACAGTTGAAACTGACAGTACTCTGGGCTTCGACATCCTTTCCGACCCCGGTGTACAGTACATCAAAAGTCCCATACTGTGCGGCGCACAGCAGATATTCTCCACTTCCGCCATCGGACTTGAAGAGGAGATTTCGCTTGGAATCAGCGATGACCGGTATGACGGGCGCCTGCTGGCCGGCAACAGTTTCGACTACCCTGCTGTGCACGGAATGGCGCTTGCACACAACGGCTGGTCATTCGTATCATGCAGCCGCGAATCGGTCCAGGACGGAAAGGTAAGCATGAACGGATACAGGCTGGTTGACCTGATTCTGGGACTCCAGAAAAGGTCTTTGCGCGATTCGGTTTTCAATCATGACTATTCCACATTCCCGAAAATCCTGCAGCGCCGGATTGAAACTTACCTGAAAGGCAACGGACGCCTGCTGGTAAGCGGTTCGTTCGCCGGCGCAGACATGATATCGGACCTTGATGACGAAGCGTTCACAATGGACGTGCTGCATTACCGATGGGAAGGACCGCTGCCCGACAGTACCCTGAACAGGGTCAGCGGCATGCGTTCCAACCTTACGATCAGGCGTCAGAGCGTTGAAGATGCCTACGGAGTGCCGCACCCCGATGTTCTCAGTCCGACCGGCCGTGCCACCCGGCAGCTGTTCTACGGCAAGCGCGATTTCCCCGCAGCGGTAGGCTACAGCGCTGGTGACTGCCGGACCCTGACAATCGGATTCCCGTTCGAATGCATTGAAGAGTCCGATGACAGGGATGACCTTATGAAATCAGCAATCAGATATCTCACAGACAACTAAAACAACGTGATCATGTACAAAATTCAGGCAAACAAGTCGGGAACCCGCAGCATTGGGGTTTCCCTGGAGAATCTGGAGACAATCCGCAGGTATTCACTGTTCCAGCTGCTCATTGACAGCAGCGGCATTGTCACGGAGCAGTCTCTTGACAAGTTGAAACTGAACATACGTTCGCTTCTGACAACCCCTGAAGGGTCGTCCAGAGAACTGCTGGACCTGTGCATCGATGTGATCTACCACCGTGACATGAAGGCCATAGGGCTTGCAAACCTTCTGGACCTTTACACGCAGTGGAATTCGGAGAACCCCATTCAGGAACCGCAGGAGTAAGCGCCATGGCAGAATGGCTTCCCACAACCAGGAAGGAATGCGAACAGCTGGGCTGGGACAGCTGTGACGTGATACTGTTCAGCGGTGACGCATATGTGGACCACCCGTCATTCGGTGCCGCCGTAATAGGACGTGTCCTTGAATCACAGGGATACAGGGTGGCCATTGTTCCGCAGCCCAACTGGCAGGATGACCTGCGCGACTTCAGGAAACTGGGCCGTCCGCGCCTGTTCTTCGGAGTTACCGCCGGATGCATGGATTCCATGGTCAACCGCTACACCGCCGGCAAGCGCCTGCGGAGTGAAGATGCGTACACCCCTGACGGCCGCCACACGGGCCGTCCCGAATACCCGTCAGTGGTATACACGCGTGCACTGAAAAAACTCTTCCCCGATGTCCCCGTAGTGCTGGGCGGCATTGAGGCGTCCATGCGCCGATTCACCCACTACGACTACTGGCAGGACCGCCTGCTGCCCACCATATTGGAAAGCAGCGGGGCCGACTGGCTGGTGTATGGAATGGGGGAAAAGCCTGTCACAGCCATAGCGAAAGCCATTGACGAGGGCCGTGAATCCGATATCATGACACAGCCGCAGGTAGGATTCATGTGCCGGGATATTCCCGGCGGAGCAGCTGACAGTGACCTGATGCTGGCATCACATGAGCGGTGCCTTGAGGACAGGCGCAGCCAGGCGGCCAACTTCCGCATCATTGAAGAGGAATCCAACAGGATTGCCGCCCGGCGCATTGTACAGCCCGTGGGAGAGCGTTTCATGGTGGTCAACCCGCCCTATCCCCCAATGACGACCGATGAACTTGATGCGGTTTATGACCTGCCCTACACCCGTCTTCCCCACCCCCGCTACCGCGGCAAGCGCATTCCCGCCTATGAAATGATACGCCATTCCGTGACCATTCACCGCGGCTGTTTCGGCGGCTGTGCGTTCTGCACCATATCAGCCCACCAGGGCAAGCAGATTGTAAGCCGCAGCAAGGCAAGCATCATAAGGGAACTGCATGCCGTTGCCGCCATGGATGACTTCAAGGGGTACGTATCGGACCTGGGCGGTCCGTCGGCGAACATGTACGGTCTGGGCGGACGTGACAGGAATCTGTGCATGAAATGCAGCCGCCCGTCATGCCTTCATCCCAAAGTATGCCCCAACCTGAACACTGATCTTGGCCCGCTGACAGACCTCTACCAGGCTGCTGACCACATTCAGGGAATAAGGAAAACCTGCATTGGCAGCGGCATAAGGTATGACATACTCCAGTATCATGACCCCGACCCCAAAGCGGACAAGTCACATGACACATACTGCCGGGAACTGATAACCAGGCATGTGAGCGGCCGTCTCAAGGTTGCGCCGGAACATACGTCGGACCATGTACTGAACCTGATGCGCAAGCCTCCGTTCAGCCGGTTCGAAGAGTTCAGGAAAACATTTGACAAAGTGAATCGTGAAGCCGGCCTTAACCAGCAGCTCATACCCTATTTCATAAGCAGCCATCCTGCCTGCACCCCTGAAGACATGGCCCTGCTGGCAGTGATCACAAAACGCATGAATTTCCATCTGGAGCAGATCCAGGACTTCACGCCCACGCCCATGACCCTGAGTACGGAAATATTCTATACCGGTATCAATCCGTACACTATGGAACCTGTTTACTGCGCCCGCACGGACCGCGACAAGCAGGCCCAGAGGCAGTTCTTCTTCTGGTATGATCCGGCACAGAGACATCGGATTATAGAAGAACTGAAACGCATGGGACGCCCCGACCTGATAGGCAGACTGTTCTAATTTTTATTAAAAGGCACGCGCGGATTTAACATCGGAACAGAACGGATATATTCATAGCGACAAAAGTTCGAAACAATACAAGAATCAAAATAATAGCACAATGAAAAAGTATCTGTTAGCAGCGCTTGCGCTCACAGTTCTCTGCATTCCTTCAAATGCAAAGAAAAAGGAAGTCAAGGAAGTTCTTTTCGGAGTAAAGTCCGGAGTCATCACCATCTCCAACGACATGGGTGAAATGCCCGATTTCGGCGGTATGGGAATGGATTTCGGTGCCATGGGAGGTGATTTCGGCGGTTTCGGTGATTTCAACCTGAATGACATGACTGAAAAGATCTATTTCGATGACTACGGCCGCAAGACTGCAACCGTGACAATCATGAGCAACCGCACCACCCGCACAGTTGCCATAGGTGACTCGACATACACCATCAACGAGACAGCCAATACCGCTACCGTAATGCCCCAGTTCGGACGTGGCCGCGGCGGATTCGGCGGATTCGGCATGATGGGCGGCGGTGTCTCAGTAGGCACAATAGGTCAGATTGACTGGCTGAACCTTGACAAGAAGACCGTAAAGAAGAACAAGATCACTGAAATTGGAGAGCAGCAGGTTGGCGGCAAGATGTGCAAGAAGTACACAATGAAGCAGAGCTACCAGGGCTACACCACCAATATCACAGTCTGCATCTATGAAGGCATCCCCTTCTATACCGAAACCCAGAACGAATGGTCAACCGTTCCCCAGACATCGGCAGTTGTTGCCTTTGAAGAGACCGATGTACCCGCATCGATGTTCCTTCTTCCTGAAGGCTGTGAGGTCAGCGAACCCACATTCCGCGGCATGGGCGGCGGATTCGGAGGTGACTTTGGCGGATTCGGAGGTGACTTTGGCGGATTCGGCGGCGGATTCGGCGGCGGCATGGGCGGATTCGGCGGATTCTGATTCCTTTGGATATATATAAAACTGAAGTTTCGCATGCGGAACTTCAGTTCCAGCCGCTCGCGGCTGGGTCCTCCCCTGAGGCGGCCTTTCGGGGCCGCCTCAAATGCTTTTATCAGGAGTGCAGCGCCGACTGCACCACCTCGCTCAGCGACGGATGCGCGTGTATCACATGCTTCAGCTGTTCCAGCGTAGCTCCCAGGTTCATGGCAAGCGCCATCTCATGAACAATGTCACTGGCATGTGCACCAATCATGTGAGCGCCAAGAACATGTCCGTCAGCGGACACTATTATCTTGCAGTAGCCTTCAGTTTCATTCATTGAAACGGCTTTGCCGTTCGCCCCGTACAGGGACTTCAGACAGCGGAACTCCAGTCCGGCAGCCTTGCACTGCTCCTCAGTGAGTCCCACAGTGGCAGCTTCAGGCATGGTGAACACGGCTGCGGGAATGAGATCGAAACGTATGCCGTCCTCCAGCCCGCAAATATGGTTCAGTGCACGCATACCCTGGTATGTGGCGGCATGGGCCAGCATTGTCCCTCCGGTGACATCGCCCACCGCATAGATTCCCGGAACCGATGTCTCGAAACTGTCATTCACGACTATTCCGCGTTTCGTGTACTCTATTCCTGCCGCCTCAAGGTTCAGACCATCGGTATTGGCACGGCGGCCCACTGCCATAAGGACCTTTTCAGCCTGCACGGTGAATTCACTGTCCTTTTTCAGGTAAGTGACCTTCCCGCCGTCAATGCCTGTAACCTGTGCCTGCAGCTGAATGTCCGTTCCACGCCTGACAAGTGCCTGTTTCAAGCGTTTGGCCATATCGGAATCAAAGCGCGGAAGTATGTTCGGGCAGTACTCCAGCACAGTCACCTCACTGCCGAAACTGCGGAAAATACTGGCAAATTCCAGTCCGATGACTCCGCCGCCTATCACGCACAGGCTGGATGGAACCTGCGTCAGTTCAAGAATTTCCCTGGACGTCATGGCCGTCCCAGCCCCGGGTACAGGAAGCAGGGCCGATACCGAACCGGTGGCTATGATGATCCTGTCAGCTGTATAATCCCGCCCGTCACAGACCACAGTCGATGCATCCTTGAAGCTGGCCCTGCCATAAA
Source organism: Bacteroidaceae bacterium (assembly GCA_024398665.1). GTDB lineage: Bacteria > Bacteroidota > Bacteroidia > Bacteroidales > Bacteroidaceae > Colenecus. Next base: position 11,963 of record JAKSIS010000036.1, on the reverse strand, counting down.
CCGTGTCCACATTCTTCAGTTTCATTCCAATGCCGTCCTGCAGCTGGCGGACCACCTCCTGCCTGCGTTGCACAGCGGCGCTGAAATCAGGCTTCGCATCAATTCCGGCCTTCAGGTTGCGCTCAAGGAGTTCCGCATAGTGGCACAGCGTCTTGGTGGGTATGCAGCCCTCATTCAGACATGTGCCGCCAAGAGGCCCTTCAGTTATAAGGGTCACCTCCATTCCGCGTTTGACGGCCGTGGCCGCAGTCTCGTATCCGCCGGGGCCGCCCCCTATGATCAGCAGCCTCATGCGTCCTGGAATTTGAGTATGGGGTTACGTGCGGCCGTGGTTTCATCAGGCCTTGAAACGGGAGTGTTATGCGGTGCGCCCTGCAGTATGCCCGGGTCCGATGCAGCCTCATCCGCAATTCTGCGCATGACTCCGATGAAAGCGTCAAGCGTCTCCTTCGATTCGGTTTCAGTAGGCTCAATCATGATGGCCTGATGGAAGAGAAGCGGGAAATAGATTGTGGGAGCGTGATAGCCGTAGTCCAGAAGGCGCTTTGCCACATCAAGTGTCGTTGCGCCCTGACGGCCTTCGCATGAACCGTCATGAGTGAGACCGTCAAACACGAATTCGTGCTTGCAGACCTGCGTGAGCGGCAGCCTGTACACGTCCTTGAGTGACTCCTTTATGTAGTTTGCGCCCAGTGTGGCCAGTTTGCCGCACAGTTTCACGTTCTGGCGGCCCAGCATCAGGATGTATGCATAGGCACGCAGCATGACGCCGAAATTTCCGTTGAATCCCGATACGTTCACACCCAGATGCGGGACAAGCTTTTCGCAGACACCCACAGGACCGCTGCCGGGGCCTCCGCCGCCGTGCGGGGTCGAGAATGACTTGTGCAGGTTCAGATGCATGACATCGAACCCCATGTCACCCGGACGTACTGTTCCAATGAGCGGATTCATATTTGCGCCGTCATAGTACAGCAGGCCTCCTGCGTCATGTACCAGCCGGGCTATCTCCCTGATGTCCTTTTCAAACAGTCCCAGTGTGTTGGGGTTGGTCATCATGATTCCGGCAACGGTGTCGTCAAGCAGCGGTTTCAGGTCATCGACAGAGACCAGGCCGCCGGCATTTGACTTGACCTCGACTATCTCAAGCCCGCAGACTGCGGCGCTGGCGGGGTTGGTGCCGTGTGCGCTGTCGGGGACTATTATGCGGGTGCGCTTCATATCACCGCGTGACATGTGGTATTCACGGATAATCATGAGACCTGTCAGTTCGCCGTGGGCGCCGGCACATGGCTTGAATGTAAAGTGCTTCATGCCTGTTATGGCAGCCAGCGCCCTGTCAAGGCCTTCATATACGGCCTGAACGCCGGGAAGGTCATTCTGCAGCGGGTGCAGGGCCGCGAATGCGGGCATTGCGGCAATCTCCTCATTGATCTTGGGGTTGTACTTCATGGTACAGCTGCCCAGAGGATAGAAGCCGCTGTCAACGCCAAAGTTCATCTGGCTCAGGGCTGTGTAGTGACGTACCACATCAGGTTCGCTCACTTCAGGCAGAGCGGCGGGCTGCGCACGCCTCAAGCCGGCGGGAATGGCATCGGTTCCGGCACAGCTGTCACACTTTGAAGGCAGCGAACAGCCGGTGCGTCCCTCCCTGGAGAGTTCGAATATCAGTTTGTCGTAGTATTTCATGACTCCAGTGCGTTTACAAGTGCGTCAATATCGGCAATGCTGCGTTTCTCAGTCACGCAGAAACTCACATAGCCTTCTTCAGTCTCAAGCGCCGCAAAGAATCCGGCATCGGAGAGTCTCTGCTGCAGGTCCCGTACGGGAACAAGTGGTTTCAGAACGAATTCCTTCAGGAAAACGGCATCGGGGAACACGGCCTCGAACTTGCCCGTCCCAAGCAGTCTGGAATACAGGTAGTGTGAACGCTGATAGCAGAGATCATTCACCCTGCGCATGCCCTCCGGACCCATCAGTGACAGATAGACGGTCACCCAAAGGGCCATCAGACTCTCATTTGAACATATGTTGCTGGTGGCCTTTTCACGGCGTATATGCTGTTCGCGGGCCTGCAGTGTCAGCACGTATGCACGGCGGCCTTCCCTGTCACGGGTCTCGCCCACAATGCGGCCGGGCAGTTTGCGCATGTAGTCCTTCCTGCAGGCCATGAAGCCCACGTACGGACCGCCATAACACAGGGGAATGCCAAGCGGCTGGCCGTCACCGACAGCGACATCGGCCCCCCATTCGGCCGGAGTCTTCACGACCGCCAGGGCCGACGGGTCGCAATACACTGTGAACAGGGCCTTGCCGGCATGTATGATGTCTGCAAAACCGGCCAGATCCTCAATTATTCCGAAACGGTTGACTGATGGGACTATCACGCCGGCAACGTCACCTTCCTGCATGAGCTCTTCAAGGCTGCATATTGAGGTCTGCCCGTTGCATGAGGCAATCTCCCGGACTGTCACGCCGCTGTATTCCGCATAGGTCCTGACAACGCCGCGCACCTGCGGATGCAGGGTGCTGGAGACCAGGACCGTATTCTTCTTTTTGGCCTGGGCGACTGACATGCGCATGGATTCGGCCGCGGCGGTGGGTCCGTCATACATTGATGCGTTGCTCACGTCCATTCCGGTCAGTGTGCATATCATGCTCTGATATTCGAATATGTAACGCAGCGTACCCTGCGAAATCTCGCACTGGTAAGGCGTATATGCGGTAAGGAACTCACTGCGCTGTGTAATGTAGGGAATCACCGCCGGAGTGTAGTGGTCATAGGCCCCGGCGCCTGCGAACACCTTCAGACGGGGGTTCTTTGCGGCCAGTCCTTCAAAGAATTCGCGGACTTCCTGTTCGGTCATCGCATCGGGAAGGTCATACTCCCCTTTGTAGATGAATTCCTCAGGGACATCGGCATACAAATCGTCCAGACTCTTCACGCCAATGCGCTTAAGCATGGCCTGAATGTCAGAATCGGTATGCGGAAAATACTGAAATCCTGCCATCATTCTCCAATCATGGCCCTGTACGCGTCTGCGTCCATCAGGCTGTCAAGTTCAGATGCATCACTCATGCGGACCTTTATGATCCAGTTTTCAAACGGATCGGCATTGACCAGTTCGGGACCGTCAACGACGGCGTCATTAACTTCAGCCACCGTTCCGCTGACCGGGCAGTAAAGGTCGCTGCTGGCCTTTACGCTCTCAAGAGCACCGAATTCCTCCCCACGGGCAAATTCGTCATCAACATCGGGGCAGTCCACATATGTGATTTCACCCATTTCCTTCTGTGCGAAATCCGTAACTCCGATGACTGCAATGTCACCTTCCACCTTTACCCATTCGTGGGTGTCGCTGTACTTCAGGCCTTCAATAATCTTACTCATATTGCTCATTTTTTATAATTTGTCTGATAGAAACGCTTTTTCACGACCTTGCCGGAGAAGGTCTTCCTGCGTATACGGATCCACAGCCGGGTATCAAGCTTTGCGTATTCCGCCCCGACCAGAGCAAAGCAGATGCTCCTGTCAAGGCTGATGCTGCGGTATCCGGTGGTGACTTCACCCACAACGGTGCCGTCCTCCAGTTCCACCTGGTAGCCGTGTCGGGGAATGGCACGGTCTTCTATTTCTATACCGACCAGTTTCCTGCTGACACCAAGTTCCTTCTGCGCCACAAGGGCTTCACGGCCTATGAATTCAGCCTTGTCCAGTTTGCAGAAACTGCCAAGGCCGGCTTCGACGGGGCTGATTTCCGCGCTCAGTTCGTCACCGTACAGGGGCAGTCCGGCCTCAAAGCGCAGGGTGTCACGGCAGCCCAGTCCGCATGGCTGCACACCGGCCTTGAGCAGGAGTTCCCATATTTCCACGGTGTCCGCAATGCCTGCATATATTTCAAAACCGTCTTCTCCGGTATAACCCGTACGGCTAAGAATAAGGCGGTTGCCGTTCCACCGGGTGTTGCAGTATTCGTAGAATCCAAGGTCTGCGGCGCAGGCAAGACCCAGCACTTCCATTACCGTCCTTTCAGCCTGCGGCCCCTGCACGGCAATCTCGCCCCAGACATCGGACCGGTTGTCTATACTGACGTCATAACCGTCACTGTTGCTGAGCATCCACTCATAGTCCTTGTCTATATTGGCGGCGTTAACCACCAAAAGGAAACTGTCAGGAGTGAATTCGCGGTATACCAGAAGGTCATCCACGCAGCCACCGTCAGGATAAAGCATCATGCCGTAGAGAATCTTTCCGGGTACGCAGCCGCTTACGCTGTTCGTGAAGATGTGGTTCACATAACGTTCGGCGTCAGGGCCGCTGATGAAGATTTCGCCCATGTGCGAAACATCGAACATTCCGACACTGTTTCTTACTGCCAGATGCTCCGGTGTGATGCCCGCATACTGGATGGGCATGTCATAGCCTGCAAAGGGGCTCATCTGGGCCCCGAGAGCCAGATGGCTGTCATGCAGACACGTCAGTTTGATTTCTTCGGCCATTCCTTATGAAGTTTTCGTCAAGATATGTAAGTTCAATCCGCCTGACACTTTCCAGCTGGTCCGATGTCAGTATTTGCATATCCTTACAAAAATAATGAATAAGATTGGCTTTCAGTTCTTCCAAGCACGGCAGTTTTCCACAATTTTTCAAGTTTTCAACACGTTGCCGCACTGACTTTATGCCCTTGCTTTCCAGTTTCTCCCTGGACGGGGTTATGGCTCGCTCCAGTTCCGTGAAATCAGTGTCATACAGCAGGGTACCGTGCACTATGCAGCCGGTGGCGGTGGCGTAGCAGGCGTTGCCTGATACCTTGCGTCCGCCCACCAGCACATCATTGTGCTCAGTGCGGACCGCATCGAATCCCATAAGGCGCAGGGCATCGGCCAGTCTGCCCAGATAAGCGTCAAAGGCGGCGCTGACATCAGGCTGGGATGTTATGTATGAAATCATGAGATTGCCCTCATCGGCATACACACAGCCGCCACCGCTCTTGCGGCGGTACATTTGTATGCCTTTTTCGAGGCAGTAAGGAACGTTGACTTCCGCTTCCATATCCTGATTGCGGCCGAAAATCACTGTAGGGTGCACGTTCCAAAGGAAGAACGTGTCAGGCGCATTCTCCACCGCCCACTCCTCAAGGGCCAGCCAGAACACAAGACGGCTGTCAGGGCAGGCAGGAGCCCCTTCAGGCATTTCAAGATATTTCATAACCTTAAGAATTATTTATCTGCATTGCAGGCAAATATAACCTTTTTTTGGCGAAATTTGCAGCATGAAAAAGAAAGCATTTCTCCTGTTTGCAACAATAATGCTTCTGGTATGTCCCGCCGCAATGGCCCAATGGGAAAACATTGAATACTCTTCAAGGATACGCCAGTACATCAAGCACGCATTCCAGATTGAAGGCGTGGTCATGGGCACCGATGACTTCGAACCTGAACCTTTCCCGCTCCAGAGCGCCAATGTCAAGGTGACATGCCTTGGTGACACGACGCTGTTCGACGGCGCGTCAGTTGACAAGGACGGCCGTTTCTACGTATGGTTCTACAGCCAGAAGAAGCTGAAGGACACGCGGCTGCACATATCGGTCTCATATCTGGGCATGGAGAGTTATGAATCAGACCTGAATCCCACCAGAAGCGATGAGGGTGGATTGGAGATGTACGCCGTGGAGCTGGATACCATTGTGCTGAAAAGTTTTCCCATGACCCCGGGCGAAGTCGAGATTGTGGAGGAACTGACCCGCATGTACCAGCGCGGTGACACGATCATATTCAATGCCGATGCCTATGACATGCCCAGCGGCAGCGTCCTGCTTGACCTGGTACGCCGTCTTCCGGGACTCAGCTACAAGGATGGAAAGCTCATGTACATGGACCGCGACATCCAGGAAATAAAGCTGAACGGCGATTCGTTCTTCAAGCGCGACATGACAATTGCCCTGAACAACATGCCGCACGACAAGCTCAAGAGCCTGAAAGTCTATGAGGAACTGGACGACACCCTGAACGTAATGAGCGACAACCACCTTGTCATGGACATGGTCACCAAGGAACCCATGGACCATGCCCTGATGGGCAACGTTGAAGCCGCCACGACTGAAAAGTTCGACCATTACTCCTTTGAAGGGTCGCTGAACCGCTGGAAGGATGAGGGCGGCGAATTCTACTCGAACTTTTCGACCAGTGACATACCTTATTCCGGTGATGTCAGCGTGGAGAACAGGCGCACAAGCGGCAACGCATATTTTGACTACAGCGGCAGCCACGGCTTTTACCTGGGTTCCGGCGCCAACTACAACAGCCACTCCAACAAGAACAGGAACAGCAGCCTGAACCGCTCGTTCATGCCTGACTACACCCAGACTTCGACAAGCGAATCATCAAGTTCCTACCGCAGCAGGAACATGGGGGGAGACATCAACGTGAACGGCAGCATTGAGAAGAACAACGCTTCGTGGAGCACCGGCCTTTCCTACAGTCAGGGAAACAGCGATAACGGCAGCGAGTCAGTTGACTCCATATCAAATGAAGGCCAGGGGCTGGTCAGCGCCACACAGCAGCGTGACACAAGCCACGGCACTGACAGGAATGTGAACCTGAACGGAAGCTACTACCAGAGTTTCGGTGAAGATGACAAGTTCAATTTCAGCGTACACGCAAATGCCGGACACAGCGAATCGGAAAGCACCAGCATAAACTGTTCGGAAAGCCGGTTCTTCCAGCTGGGCGACAGCATACGCACAATAAACCATCGGATCACCAATCCCGGCAGCAGCAACAGCATTAACGGCGGCTTGAGACTGGGCCTGAACATGTCCGAAAACTTGTGGGGTGACGTTTCCATGAACGCATCATACAATGAAAGCAGCAGTGTCCAGAACTATGAGGACATTCTTGCGGATTGTACAAGGAATGTGGACAGCCTGCATTACGACCGTTTCAACAGCAATCAGAACTATTCGCTGGGCAGCAGCGTGATGTATTCCGATTCCATCATCCGCATCCAGTTCAACGGCAGTTTTGCGCCCACCGTCCAGGTAGACAACAATGACCAGTACGGAAAGAAAGAGGACATACGGTACACCGGAATCCGATGGAACGCAGATGCCAGCCTGCGTCTGCGTGTCCGCCGGAAGAGCCAGTTGGAGATAAGCTACCGCTTCAACAACGGACTGCCGGGTGCCAGCCAGCTGTCCGGAGTGACTGACTACAGCGACCCCATGAACATACGCGAGGGCAATCCGGACCTGAAGAATTCGCAGTCGCATAACGGTAGCGTAAGCTTCCAGTTCAGGACCTACGCCAGGGTAAGCCTCAATGCCGGAACCACACTGAACGAATTCACAACCCTGAGCATAGTGGACCGCCAGACAGGCGCGCGCCGCACGTCACCGGCCAATATAAACGGATCATGGAACGCAGGCGGACGCCTGTTCCTTACCAAGGACCTCAAGGACGTGACTCTGAGTTCCACAACCAACTATCAGTACAGGCACAACGTTTCCTACGTACAGGAAATGGGGGCAGCGTCAAATTCCGTCATGAAGAGCGGAACGGACTGGAAGAATCTCAGCACTTCAATCGATGCCTGTTACGGTGACGGAACATGGATGCTTGACGCCAGCGCAGGTTATTCGCTGGACAACAGCAGCAGCGATTATCTGAGCAATCCCACCAGGGGGCAGCACGTGACCGGTTCAGCCAGTGTGCACTGGTATTCGGAATCCGGTCTGGAACTTGAAACCAGATTGAATTACGACAAGCCTTTCGGCTATGAGATGGCCTCAGCCAACCGCGAGCAGTGCATCTGGAACTTCGGCGCCGAATACAGATTCCTCAAAAGCAAAAAAGCCAGGGCTACCATTGAATGGCGTGACATTCTGAACTCATACAACGGGTTCAACGCCTCCATGAGCGGCACCAGCTGGTACGAAAGCCAGACCTACGGCGAAACCAGCATGATTGTCATAAGCCTGTCATACCGCCTGAACGATTTCTGATTTCAAGACAGGCCTCTCACTGGCAGCGGGGAAAAAAAGGCGGCCGTTTCCGCGGCCGCCTTTCATTTATGGTTTCAGGAGTGTTACTGCTGGCTCCTGTACTGGTCGTTGGTGTCCTTAACGACAACTTCCATATAGTAGTAATAGGTGTTGCCGAATGAAATCTCATCCTGGAAACCGGAATCGTTCTTCTTTTCCTTGTCGCCGGTCATAAGGGGCATGAGGTCTGCGAAATCCCTCAGGCGCAGATACTTGGTTGACATGGTGATGCTCTTCAGCTTCTTCATATCCATCTTGGTGGGGTCGTCATACTGGCCCTTGTGCAGCCACTCGCGTGAGTTGTGCATGTAGTAGTAGATGCCCTTGCCGTCAAAGTCACGGCCGTCAGTTGAAATGTCCTTGGAGCACTTGAGCAGATAACCTACAAGGTCCGATGCGTAGATGGCGTCATCGGCATTGGTAAGGTCTTCGGGGAAGGTGATGGTCATGTACTTGCCGTCTTCCGAATAGGTTACAGTGGCGCGGTCGCCTTCAGGAATTGTAAGACCTACCTGCTTTGAAGCGGTGCTGCTTGTGCCGCAGCTTGTGAACAGAGCAACCAGCATTGTCATGCCGAGGATTGCAAAATTTCTCATTTTCTTCATATCAATATTTAATTTAGTTTGAAAAACTCACCTTTAGAGTCCGTAAAGGTATGCATTTTATATCGGAAAGCAAATGCAATATGACATTTTTTGTTTCCTGCAGCGCAGACCGTAGCCGGAATGTCAGATAAATTGTCTAATTTTGAAAGTCTGTTTCAAAAGAAAAGTGATGAAAAAGGGATTGATTCTGGCCGCACTTGCGGTATCGCTGAGCGCCTGCTCGGCAGAAATGACCACACAGGTCAAAGTCACAGGGGGTACAGTTGAAGGTTACGCTGACAACGGCCTGACCATCTTCAAGGGCATACCTTTTGCCGCTCCGCCAACCGGTGAACTGCGCTGGAAAGCCCCGCAGCCGGTAATTCCGTGGGACGGCGTACGTGAGGCCAAGACATATTCAAAAGGACCCTACCAGTCCGGCAATCCGGAAAACTTCAGCGAGGACTGCCTTTACCTGAACATATGGACCCCCGCTGTCAGGACCGATGAGAAGCTGCCCGTTCTGGTATGGATCTACGGCGGAGGATTCGCCATGGGCTGGACCGGTGACCCCAGCAACGACTGCGAAGCCCTTGCCCGCAAGCACGGTGACGTGATACTGGCCAGCATCAACTACCGCGTAGGCCAGATGGGATTCTTCTCACACCCGCTTCTCGACGCTGAAAATGAACAGCACGTTTCAGGCAACTACGGCATTCTGGATCAGATTGCAGGTCTGGAATGGATACAGGAGAACATCTCGCGCTTTGGCGGTGACCCTGACCGCGTGACCATATTCGGTGAAAGCGCAGGCGGCATTTCTGTGAGCATGCTGTGCGCATCGCCCCTGGCAAAGGGTCTGTTCAGCGGAGCCATATCACAAAGCGGCGGCAGTTTCGGCCCCGCCCGCGCCACGACCTATCCCGGTGAGAACATGAAAACCCTGAAAATGGCCCAGGACGACTGCATGGCTGTAGCCCGCGAACTGGGCGCCACCACGCTTGAGCAGCTGCGCGCACTGCCCCCATCGGCCTTCTCACGCTACCAGATGGGCGCCGGCGGCTGGCCCATAGTTGACGGCTACGTGATTCCCGGTGACCAGTTCGAAATGTATGAGCAGGGCCGTTTCAATGACGTGAACGTGCTTATAGGATACAATTCCGATGAAGGTGCAAGTTTCAGCGGCGGATTCGGCGGCCAGACCCCCAACCACGCCGACGGTGTACGCACACGCTACGGCAAGTATGCCGATGCCCTGCTTGAAGCCTATCCGGTTGAACCTGACGGACGGGCCGGCAAGACAGCCCGCGATCTGATGCGTGATGCGGCATTCGGCTGGCAGACCTGGAGCTGGGCGCGCCTGCAGGCCGCCGTCGGCAAGTCAAAAGTGTTCCTTTACTATTTCGACCAGCCGCAGCGAGGTGCTGAAGGTTCACCCCACGGACAGGATGTGGGATTCGTCTTCCAGCACATGAACCAGCGTTCAAGCCAGTCTGACCTGGCCCTGTCCAGTGCAATGGGTGACTACTGGCTGAACTTTGCCAAGTACGGCACGCCCAACGCTCCCGGCAGCGACCTGCCGGTATGGCCTGAATTCAGCAATGACGACCCGCAGGCCATGCACCTGTCAGGCCCCACACCGTTTGCCGGCCCCGTTCCAAGCCTTGATGCCCTGAACGTGCTGGACGGCTATTTCAAGTGGCGCCGCACTGACGAGGGCAAAGCCTGGGCGAAATAAGAACATAAAACCACAAAAAGATATGAAAAAGTTATTTACACTGATTACGATGGGCGTTGCCATGATAGTTCTGGCATCGTGCCACAAGGACAAGAACAAGGTGGAAACCATCACTTCACCGGACAAGGCTCAGGAATATCTGGCTGAAACCGGCATGCAGCTTGCAAACCTTATTGACGAGGGCCTCAAGGCCAACGCTGAAACGGAAGAACTGCTGGTATATCTCATCGGAAAATATCAGGATTATGACGGCAGTGCAGTTGAAAGGTTCTTTGACGACGTAGAAAACGGAATGCGCACTGAGACCTTTACTGACAATTCCGCCCCGAACATCCCCGTGCGTATTCTGCAGCCCATGCTTGACTATGCCGCAACCGGCACCAGGGCCGCTGCCGTGCGCACTACGGAACGTATCATCACTTACTCCGTTTCCCTGCCCCGGTTCTATTGCGGAATTAAGGCCGATGACGCCAAGGGAGAGTTCACGGTTGATCCGTCAGTCAAGGACCGTCTGGAAATCACGCTTTATGACCAGGATTCAAAACCCGTCACGCTGACGCTCAAGGGCAGTGAGAAGACCACAAAGGCCAGCATCATATCCACCATCCACGAAAACTCTTTCCTTGACGGCGAACAGACCGAATCACATACCAGGACGAACCGCCGTTATTTCGACATTCCGGAAAACATCAGCCTTGACATTGTACATGACGGCAAGACTCTTGCCGGCGCCAAGGTCAATTCGTCACTGGCTCTGGACGTCAACATTGAAGAGACCGAAGATGAAATTGTGACAAACGCCGACGGCTGGTACCACTATGACTACAACGACTTCTACAATGACGTGACCATCGACTTTACAAAGCTGAACATTGACGGCGAAATAACGGTTGACGGAGGCTTCACGGCAAAAATAGGAACTGATGCCGATTCGAAAGGACTGAACCTGAACACAAGCCTGAACATTGGAAAGCAGGAAGTCTTCTCGCTTGGAGCATCACTGGACGGCGACTTGACTCTCATTGACGACTTCATAAAGAATGCCGATGCCGTTGATGACGAAAGCGCCGCCTTCAAGATGCTTTCACTGCTGGGCTACAAGGCCGATGCCTCTCTGAATGTCCTTGACCGCGTAAAAGTCACGATTGACTGCGGAAACATAGGAGATCTGCTGGAAGCCATAGACAAGGTTGACCAGGCCGTATATGAAGGCAGCGGCAAGAAGGATGTAACCGCCGCCCTGAGCGGTCTGAACGCCCAGCTGAATTCAGGACTCTACCTGGACGGTTCGGACAAGCAGACCGCACATCTTGAATTCGACTGCATAAGTGACAGGGATACAAGGTCCGGATACTCTTTCGAACCGGTAATGGTATTTGAAGACGGTTCAAGATGCAACTTTGAGGAGTTCTTCACTGCAAAGAGCTTTGAAGAGGTTGCCGCAGCCTTCTCCGACATTATCGAAATGCTGGGCGGACTGCTTGATGACAGCTCCAGCCTGAACGATTGACAAACGGGGCCAGACCCTGCACAATGGGGACAGGCCCTGCACAATGGGGCCAGACCCTGCACAATGGGGCCAGACCCTGCACAATGGGG